>CAYYIS010000004.1:0-127817 GCA_964470965.1 uncultured Gemmatimonadota bacterium
TCATTATAGACGGGAATGAAGATGGATAATACCATTACGATCGTTTCCTAAAGAAGTTTCCAGCCATTGTCTATTTGTGAATCAACGTCTCGGTTCTATTCGATCTCCTTTTCACAATGAGTAAGAAAGCCTACTTGTATTTTGTAAGGTAGCCAGGCAATAATGCCAGAAAATAAATGCGCTGCCAGAGCATTGCAAACACAAATTTAAAATATAGGATCGGTGTTTGTAGAAGATGGACCAGGTTGGTGCGAAGTTCCTGAATAAAACAAACGAGGCACAGTCCCACCAGAACGGTATACAGAGGACTTTTATGATAACGACCATACAGGTCCGGCGGATGCCGACATTTCTCGCCCTGGCCGGCCCTTGGTTGGATTGTGAGTACCACCGAAAGTTAGGCGCCGACTCACAGAAATCCCTTAGCACGTGGGGGGTGTTGTCGACTGAACCATCATCGATTACGATCACTTCATACAGACTGGCATCAAGACTTTGGGTCTGCAAAGAAATCAGAGCCCTCTTCAGGAGTACCGACGCATTATAGGCGGCAACCACAACACTCACTAATGGTTTGTCGGATGTTTCCGCCTTCTGAACCCCCACACCGGTTAGCAATGTCATATCCATTTTAATCCTCATCTCAAAAATCTGAGTTTCAATCTTCCCCCAACGGCATCTGTCAAAGCAAAAAAATAGGCGGAGAGAAGGGCCAAGCTGAATTCGAACCGCAGCACACTTCCCAGAATCAGAATAGGAAACAATCGAAACGTATAAAGGAACATCACGGAAAGCATGGCCTTACGACCAAAATGCTTACGTACTACTATGAGCCAGTTTCTGTACCAGTAATATACAGAAAAGGGGTTCCCCCGCTGTTCTTGAAGCTTCATGCTAGATGAAACCCGATGCCAGACGCCGGCCACGGGTAACGTCAAACATCGGTATCCTGAGGCCCGAGCGCGCAAGGACCAGTCGAAATCCTCATGAATCATAAACAGGGACGCGTCGAGCAAGCCGATTTCTCGGAGCACACGGGTACGGATGAACATGGCACATCCCACTACCGCATCCACTTCAAACGGCTGGTCCGGTACTTCCCCCACGGGCCGGCCGGAGTACATCAGAATAGATGATGTATAATTTAGTGGAATGCCGAATGAAGACCCGTGACCGATCTGAAGTCCAGCGCACCAAACCGTCTCACTTTGATCGGCATAGCAGATGACCGGTCCGACGACCGCCGTCTGCAGGTCGGATTCCCCAGCGGAAACCAGGTCTTCAAGCAGGTTTGGAGCGACGGTAGTGTCGTTGTTCAGCATCAGGATATAATCCGAGTCCAGCGCCTCACGAATCCCGACGTTATTACCTTCCGCGAAACCGAGATTCTCACCTGTTTCTATGACCTTTACATTCGGATAGGCGCAACGAATAGACTTTACGGAATCATCCAATGATCCATTGTCCACAACGATGACACGGAAGGCGGAATATTCAAGGGATGAGACGGATTTCAGGCAGGCTAAGGTGTCGTCACGTCCATTCCAGTTGACGATGATGATGACGACGGCCGGAGATCGGCCGGCGACCGATCCGGACTGCTTGAGGGTGGCACTGGGCGATACCATCGTTCAAATTCCTGATCATCTAACCGCCGATTTTTCTGAATCACGCGGCGCTTTTTAAACATCTTAGGGAGCTTCTGGTATGTATGAATCTTCATTCTGAGCCATTTAATATCCCACCGGCGTAAATGGCTGATCCAGAAGACCACTTCCTGTTTGAGTAACGTCGGCAACTTTTCAAGAAGGTACTTGTAGGGAAGGTCTTTTATATACAGCCAGATGATGTTACGAAAAATATGATATTCAATGTAAAAAGTCCGGCTCTTGTTCGTGCCGCCGAACGCGTGCCTGCAGATCGCCTCGGGTGCATAAATACTACACCACCCGGCAAGACGGGCCCGCCAGGCCAGATCCACATCTTCGTAGTAGGCCACGAAATCTTCGTCGAATCCCCCTATTTCGTCAAGAACCTCCTGGCGGTACAACCCTGCGCCGCCATTCGGACCGAAAATTTCCTCAATCTGATCATATCGTCCGTCGTCAGGGTCCCCGTGGCCCCGGTCACCCGGGTTAAAATTACGGGATTCGATGCCTACGTTGACGATGGTCGCAGGCAGTTCAAAACTGACGATCTTAGGAGAGCAGGACCACGCGTTGGGATGCTGTTCGATCACCCGAACCAATTCACCTATACAACGTTCGTCCAGTTCCGTATCGTTGTTCAAGGACATGACATAAGTACCTGACGCCTCTTGAATACCGATATTATTCGCCGGAGCGAACCCCATGTTGTGACCAAGCGGGATCACCCGGGCGTCCGGATAATGTTCGCGGACAAACGTCACGGAACCGTCCTCGGAACCGTTGTCCACGAACAGCACCTCCAGATTCGGATAATCCTGACGAAAAACCGAATCGAGACAACGGGGGAGATAGTCTTTTTTGTTCCAGTTGAGGACGATGACCGAGACGAGCGGTCTGTTGCCGGACATCATAGACCCCTGGCAAAAAGGCAGTCCTCACATACCTCCGGGAGGCCGACACCGGTCATGTTCACGTCACGAAATGAGATGTATTCCGGCTTGTTCCAGATGGTATTAAAATCTTCTCTCAAGAGATTGCCCATCGTTGTTTCAGGTGCAAATTTTTTCTTACCCTGGAACACGTAATGATACGGATGATACAGATTGCAACAGGGACGCAGGTCACCCCGCCACGTGACCACAAAGTGCCGGTGAGGCTGATAGCTGCACGGCCCTGGGGGCTGTATCTCGAAATTCGGCAATTCCAGGTTGATGCCTATTTCCTCGGCAACCCGTTTCGCATGCTCTAACGCCTCTTCATGCTCCTGGGTCATCCCGTTATACAGAGGCAATTCCTCTTCCATCTGATGGGACCAGGTGAATACGTTCTCCGCGTTCAGGGTTGGAACTTCGAGCTCAGCACAAAGCCGGACTACATCCGCCAGCTCATGGACGTTGGTCTTCATAAGGACCAACCCCATGGCAATCCAGGGCCGCTCTAGTCCCCGTTCTTTCTTGACCTCAATCAAACGTTTTATATTCCGTTTTACCTTGTCGAACCGAGCGTTAACACGAATGGTCTCGAAGGTCTCCTTAGTTCCACCGTCGATGGAAAACGCGATACTGTCAAGACCGGCATTGATGATTTTATCGATGGTCCTGGGCGTCATGATGGTACCGTTGGATGTCATGTTGACACCGACGTATCTGGATTTGGCATTCGAGCTGATTTTTTCGATCTGGGGATGCATCATACTTTCGCCCAGACCAATGAAATTCACATCTTTTATGTACGGAAAGATAGAATCCGCAATCTTATAATATGTATCGAGCGGCATAAGTTCCAAGTCTTCAGGAGTCACATCTTTCTGCCTTGGGCAGGTGATACAATCCAGATTGCATACCGCACTTACCTCTATCCAGGCAGATGATACCGGGCGGCGGATCGCCTTTCGATTCTCTACGAATGCTTCCCGTTCAGAGGGGTCAAGCGCCAATTCGACAGCTCGTTTGAGTTTTCTTGTCAACTCGGTCATTGTTCCATTCCCTGGTACGGATTGCAGAAGGCTACCGATTATTCCGTTTCGGGCTTCCGTAATCCGGATTCTATTTTCAAACGCCTATCGCAGGCGTTTCGGTTTTAGCATTTACTTTAGCGACTGCGTTTTCCGGTTCCCCTTCGGACTGACCCCGGGGAAGGATGCGGACCAGATAATCCTTGCAAAGCACGCGGTGCGAGCATTCCTCACAGAACGGAATCATACCTTCCCCGGTCAACAGGGATTTCCGCAACTGTTTCATGTCCTCGCCGTTCCAGATGTCCTTCCAGTCAGATTCGTACAGATTACCCACCTGGATGGTATCCGCATAAACCGCCCGGCAGCAGGGGCGTACGGCGCCGTCCCAATTGATCCACATGGAATCGAACGGGAAGGAACAGAAGTATTCCGTTGATTCCAGCGGCGGCAACACCAGATTGACGTCCACCTCTTCGGCCCGGGCTTTCGCGATATCGAAATGATGGCGGGCATAGTCCACGTGATTGAACAGCAGCTCATCGACCAGATGGTCCGCGTGGGCTTCCATATGGGCTACGTACATGTTTTTAACGCCCAGGGACGCGGCTATATCGACCAGCTCCACTGTCTCATGCACGTTCTTACGCATCCCCACCATGGCAATGCCCACCTCCGGCCTGGTGACGCCATGTTCAGCTTTGACCTCATTTAATATGGTGATGTTCTCCACCAGTTTTGTGACCGGAATGCCACGGATTTCCTTGAACGAATCCGTACCGTCGATCGAAACCGCGATCTCATCAGCGCCCATCTGGACCAGCTTTTCACAGTTTTTACGTCTCAAAAGGACGCCGTTGGTGTTGAACACCACGTGGCAGTCGTATTTCTTAACCCGTTCGAGCATATTAAAGAACGTTTTGCTCAACAACGGTTCTCCAAAAATCTGCAGGATCACCTTGGGTGAGTTCTCGAGCATGGGAACAATTTTCTCGAACAGTTCGATCGGGATATCATCTTCAGGATTTTCATCCTCATCCCAGAAAATCCGGGCGCAGAACTCACATTTCAGGTTGCAGCGGTTGGTAGGCTCTATGGCGATAACCGTCGGGGGAAAAAAGTTGGTGCCCCCTGTGAGCCTGGCTGCCGGATAGAGCAACTGGTTACGAAGGCGCCGCATAACGCCAAGCTTTATTTTATGCCGACCTTCCCGCGACATAACCATACCCAAGGCCTTGGAGGCAGTATGCATCATCGCTGTCATCCTTTATATGAGCTCAATTCATGAGCGTTCGTATTCATTACAAATATCCTCTTATGTGAAGATAATCCTCAAGTGCTTCATCCCACTGTCTTAACGGTGGTACGCCCAGGACATGCAACCTGCTGTTGTCAAGCACGGAATAGAGCGGACGTCGCGCCGGTGCACCATATTCACCGGTCGAAATCGGTGACACCTGGGCAGACATGCCCACCTTCTCAAATATAGTTCTCGCAAATTCAAAATAAGAACACGCACCACTATTTGTTATATGATAAGTACCAGTTGTCTCTTTGTCGATTAGACAGCTGATCACCTCAGCCAGGTCCGACGTGGACGTAGGCGTCATCATCTGGTCATCCACAACGGTAACTGCACCCCGCTCTTTACCCAATTTGATCATCAGTTCTATAAAATTAAGGCCTTTACCGGTCTCTCCACTGCCTGCGATTCCGTACAGGCCGGTGGTCCGTACGATCAGGTGACGCGGTAAAATTGAGCGCACTAAAAGCTCTCCGGAGAGCTTGGCAACACCGTATAAACTTAAGGGCCCCGGTAGATCTTCTTCCGTGTAGGGGCGGTTCGTATCTCCCTCGAATACGAAATTGGTACTGAAATGAATGAGCATCCCATCAAATGCTTTACAGGCCTGCGCAAGATTCCGCGGCCCGAGCGCGTTGACTGCAAACGTCTTATCGGGGTACGACTCACACTCATCCACTTTATGGTACGCAGCCGTGTTGATCACCACATCGGGGCGATTTTCATCTACTACGTTTCTTACGGCTTTCTCATCCGTGATCTCCAGATCACCATGGGTGCTGGCTATAACATCATGTTCGGCGAGTACCCGTTGTAAATCCGTACCCAACTGGCCGTTGCAACCGATAATCAGAATACGCACTTAAACCCTTCAATCTATCTATTTTTTAGGTTCTTTAAACTCCGGTACACAGACGAATGTTTCACGTCGATCATCAATCTGCAGATCCGGTCATCCAGTGGAGAAATGGTCTGATCCAAAATGGATGTCCCACGCGTATGTTTCGATGGTGCGTGGCAGAATTCCGCCAATGGCAGGACAGTCTTTTCCCAGTTCAGCCGGTCGTTCACGAGTTGCCGGGCGTGTTGTCTTAAGGTATTGACCCGATCCGGTTTATCGAACACGGAATTCAGAACCCGGTCGATTCCTGCCCTATCGTCCGGCGACAGCGTCCATCCTGCCTGATACCGTTCGATATAATACGACAACTCCGAGTAGTCGTTATACAACACCGGCAACCCGCACCACATCGCTACGACCGTTCGGGTCGTAAACGCCAGTTCCCGCTCCACGTTGCGCGCCATCAGATCGATCGACACCGAGCACTCCAGGGACCGCTCGGTAAGCGTCTCGAACGGTACGACGCCGATGAATTCCACCCGTGGGTGTGTACGCAACCTTTCGATTACCGACGGTGTTTTCCCGGCAGGAAACGGATACGTCGGATGCGGACCTGCAAAGACGAGCAACTTTCCTGCCTGCCGCTCATCGAGTTTTTCGATCACCCGTTCCAGCGCGTGCGACGGATCCTGCCAGGGCAGGAAAATGCCGCTGTAAAGAAACACCGGCTCGTCCGGTGTCCGGGGTGTGGGAAGATCAGGACTCAACGACATTGGAATCACCGGACACGCGTCTTCCCTTATGTCGTGCCCGGCAAGTAGGAGCCAGGGCAGGAAATAACGTCTTTGAACGTCCCCGGCGCAGGTCACAAAATCTGCCTTTTGAAGTGCCTGCAACTTCGCAAAGGGCATCATACGCTGATCTTCGACCATACTGAACAGGCTCTCGACCAGGTAGGGGCCCGTTAAATCAACCGCCACCGGGATATCCGATTTTTCTGTAAGCAGGTTTGCCCAGGGCCATCCCTGAAACACCACGACCGACGGGTTGACTCGTTCAACCACACGATCCAGAGCGCGGTAATCGAACGCTGCTTCCCGAATTCCTTCTGACGGTTCGGGGATGTGTGCTACCACGTCTTTCGGCAACGAGTAGACAACATCGCATCCCTGTGCTTTAAGCCCTTCGCCGAGTGACCAAGCCCGCAATCCTGCGCCTGTAGACGGTACACCTCCCAGCGGCAGCGGCTGTCCGCAGATGACCTGGACGCGCGGTTTCATGCCTTACACCGCTACATCACGAAGATCCGCTGTTCTCGACTCCGGCTCCGTGATATGGAATTCGCTCTTACGAAGAAGCTGGCAGCCGTCACAGGCTTTCGGGACGATGCCCTGATCGAATTCTTGTCGAAATTTGGTCCATTTTCCAGTCTTCCAGATCTCATCGAAGCCCTGATCGTGAAGATTGCCGAACACCAGGCCGGAGTTTTCGACATAGGAACCGTCCGGCATCATGCGAGGGGTGGGGTGGCCCAGATTCACGCAGGGAGAAACTTCTCCTGTCGCCGCCACATAAACCCCGCCCTGTTGCATGGGATTGCATGTATTTGTAAATCCATGTTCGAACGTGGGCAGGAGTAGCGTGGTGCCCCGTTCGAGAGCGATCGACCGGGCCTGAGCGAACTTGGCTTCCAGTTCATCGTACGGTATATCGGGCTGATCATCGGAGAAAGGAAACAGGATCTGTTGGACATCATCCGGTTTAGACACCACATCTTGATTTTTTATGTGTATCTGATCAAACCCCACGTCCGATGCCAGTTCCACAAATTCAGGTACCTCCGGCATGTTCGACCGGTTCATCGTAAACGTGGTCGATAGAAACGGACCGTTGTATTCCGGGGTTCTGTATTCTGCACGCATTTTGACAAAGTTACGGCAGTTGTTTATCACTTTCCCCAGATCGCCTCCTACACGAATGCCCGAAAACGTTCCTGGATCCGCGCCGTCGATAGAAACGAACATCCAGTTGACTTTATGTTCGAGCAGTTTCCGTCCCCGCCTGTCGTCCAGCAGCGTGGCATTACTGATAAAACCAGCGGTGCATCCCTGCTCATGGGCAATGTCTATCATCTCGAACAGGCCTTTATGAAGGAGCGGTTCGCCCCAGCCGGTCAGATCCACGTTGTCATAATTCTTGAGCGCGGGAATCAGCTTACGAAACGCTTCCATCGTTAAATCGCGTGGCTTGTAATCGTAAGACAGTCGGGGGCAGGTCACGCATAACAGGTTGCAGCGGTCAGTCGATTCGACTACGATCGAACGGTAAGGTCGCGGCTTATGTAGTAGATTTTTCAGTCGGCTTTTGATACCTAAACCGAACATACAGTCCCCCTTTTATTTTCTAATAACCCAATTGCTCACAAGCCGAGTTTAGCCGTATATCTTTTGAACAGTGCCCGGCCATAGTCATCTAGATATGAAGTTCTCAATACCATCATTATGTACAGCCCCATGAAAAGACTCCCTTCCCCACACAGCAGAGAAAACGAAACTAACCTGGCGTTCGGGTCGATATATGGAACAAGTACACTCTGCACACCTAGTGTGACCAGACCGGCGATACCGCCGGCAGCCAATGGTATCGTATACATTCGACGTAAGAATGCCCCTAGCGGACGTTTGAGATAGTTGTGAAACAGCCTGAAGAAATACAATGCGCAGATCGTCAGAGAAAGCGTCATCGCGACCGCCGGTCCGTAGAACCCGATCGTCTGTATCAGGGTGACGCTGAATGCAACCGACAGCAATGCCAGCAGCACGCCGAATTTCATCTCATACTCTGGTCTTCCCATACCCACGGCAATGCCGGTGGCCACGCCGGTGCTCAGGTTTGCATAGTAGCCGAGCGCAACGATCTGAATGAGATATATGGTCTCCTGGGCCATCTCATAATCGCGTCCCAACCAAGTCCACATGACCAGCGACGCGGCCACGGCTGAAAAAATGCAGACCGGCGTGCCGATCAATACAAGATACCTGGTCCCTCGTTCGTAAAACTGGTAAGAACCATCCGAATCATTGCGCGCTTCCAGTTCAGATGTCGCAGGAATGACTGCTGAGGGAATCATCAGGAGGATGGTCCTCACGCTCCCGATAAATCCGGCTGCAAAATGGTACGGAGGAACAAGGCCAACGTGGAGATAGCGGGAAATCAAAGGTCGGTCGAGTTGAAACGTAAGCAGATTGGCCAGCTTGGCAGCTTGAAGCTTCGTGCCGAACGTAAACATACGTCGGAACATCTGCCAGTCAATACTGAACGGGTTAATGCGCAGAGGAGGAAACAATTTGTAGGCTGCGAACAACGTGATCACGGTTCCGATGATCGCTATGATACCATTGTTGATGACAAGTCCCCTGAGTCCGTACCCCATTTCTACAACTACAATCGTCCCGATAAGCGTGAAAAATGACGAGATCATACCTATTTTATTTATGACGTCCATACGTTGCAGGCCGGTCATTACCATGCCGAACACAGAGGAAGTCATCGCCCAACCAAAAATCACGATTGACCAGATAACCGCAAATTTACTTTCCTCCATCACTTCCCGGTCCAGCTGGTCCGGTGTCCAATTCAGAAAATTCATTATGGAGGCATGGAAAATTACCACAACACCGATCATGAGCATCGAAAACGCCACATAATAAAGAAAACCGATGCTCACGACTTTATTAAAACTCTGATAATCCTTTTTCGTATAGTATTCCGCCAGGTATTTGTCGAAAGATCGCGACAGGCCAAGGTCCAGCAGACTGAAATACCCCGAAAGAATACCGACGATGCCCCAGACGCCGTAGCGATCATTACCGATGCTCAATGCGACGTAAGGGGTCAGGTAGAACCGAATCCCCATAGACCAGACATGACCGAGCGTGTTAAAGAGCGTATTTCTAATTACTTTACCGGAAAAACTCTCTCTGTTCGGCCGATCATGTGTATTCAGAGGTTCGCTTACTGTCTGGCCACGTCCCATGGATTCAGATACCCTCCTGAACCGCACCGGCCGCAATCGTCTCCTCAAGCGCTGTAACAACCCGGCGGACATCCCCTTCACTCATCCCTGGGTAAAGAGGCAGCGTAACCTCCCGCCCGGTGATCATCTCGGTAACGGGAAGCATGCCCTCCTGAAAACCGAACCTGTCTATATAGTATGAGAACAGATGAACGGGAGGATAATGGATGCTGGTCTGGATACCTCGTTCCTTCATGCCACTCATAAACACCGCCCGATCGACTTCCTCCGCCAAGAGCAGGGGGCATAGATGAAAGGCAAAAGTTCCGTCAGCCGGCTCAAACGGAACCTTAATCATACTGCATTCCAACAAACCTGTCAAGTATTTTTCCATCAAGACTTTGCGGCGATTATTGTTGCTCTCCAGACGTTCCAATTGAGCATGTCCCATGGCTGCCCGCACCTCATCAATCCGGTAGTTGAAGCCGAGGTCCAAAACATCGTACGAATTAGCATGTCCCCGCACACGATCCCAGGTAAGCGAAGTCATACAATGGCTCCGGGCCCGACGGATCCGCTCCGCCAGCCGGTCATCATTTGTGACCACCAGCCCGCCTTCTCCTGTACTCATATTCTTGTTCGGAAAGAAACTGAAACACCCCACATCACCGATCGTGCCAAGTTTACGACCTTTATACATGGAACCGGGCGCGTGAGCCGCGTCTTCCACCACGTACAGACCGTGACGCTGGGCAATCGATTGAATACGATCCATATCCGCAGGGTATCCGGCGTAATGCAACACTGCAATACCCTTCGTCCGAGGCGTGATGCGCCGCTCGATATCATCCGGATCGATATTGAAGTCGTGGGTTCCGGTGACATCCGAAAAAACAGGGGTTGCACCGGTGTACAGCACCGAGTTCGCAGTCGCTATGAATGTGAGCGAGGGAACGATTACCTCGTCACCGGGCCCGATATCCATCACGTGATGCGCCAGATGTAGGGCGGCCGTGCCGTTGGTAACCGCGATGGCGTGTTTGACATCCAGGAAGCGGGCGAATGCGGCTTCAAACGCTTCGGTCTCCGGCCCCATCGTGAGCCATTCGGATTCCAGAACATCGACGACACGCTGGATCTCCTCCGATCCGAAATCGAGTTCCGAGAGCCGAACGGACCATTCAGGTGGGTTGTTCATAGGCTCACACGTGATAGGTACCGGGGGTAAACCGGTCCAGATTTGACGAGATCCACTGGATGGTCCTGTCCAGCCCTTCATCCAGGAGAACGCTTGGTTTCCATTCGAGAAGCCGACCCGCTTTCTGCCCGTCGGAAAGCAGCTGGCGCACTTCACTTTTTCCCGGCCGAAGTCTCTGCGGATCGGTGACCAGCGGCACATCCCTACCGGTGCGCTTCAGAATGCGTTCGGCCAGATCGCCCACGGTCAGCTCCGATCCGGATCCAACATTTATGACCTCTCCGATCGCGCTATCGGACAACCCGGCCGCCAAAAAGGCCTCCGCAAGGTTCTCCACGTAATTGAAATCGCGCGTGGGCGCCAGGTCTCCCACCAGTATCTGATCCTGTGTGAGGGCCTGCGTGATCAGCGTGGGAATGATCGCACGGGTGGACTGCCGCGGGCCATACGTGTTAAACGGGCGCAGCGTTACGACCGGGAGATCGTAGGAAAGGTGGTAGCTCTCCACGATCTTGTCGGCACCAATTTTACTGGCCGCATAAGGCGACTGCCCCTGTAGGGGATGTGCCTCATCGATCGGAACGTACTGTGCGGTGCCGTATACTTCGCTGGTCGACGTGTGGACAACGCGGATACCGCCTAGCGACCGGGCCGCGTTTACCACATTGAGCGTGCCCATGACGTTCGTTTCCACCACCTCTCTGGGGCGGATGTACGAATAAGGTATCGGGATGATCGCACCCAGGTGAAAGATAACGGAAACGTCTTTTGCCGCTTCTATGACCGCATCAGGATCCCTCAGATCCCCCTGGATGATCTCCAGACGTTCGTAGACTTCATCGGACAGGGTGTTGAGAAATCCGTAATCTCCACGTGAATTGTACCTCACAAAGCTGCGTACACGGGCTTTTTTCCTGGCCAGCAGTTCCACGAGATGGCTGCCGATAAACCCGCCGGCGCCGGTCACCAGCACGGTACGATCCGTCAACGACATGTTCGCCTCACCCCTCTCTTAAAAATTCCGCCCTGTGTTCCGCGAATGTCTCGGATGCCTGCCGGTAATCGTCCGGCCTGCCGATATCCAGCCAGTACTCAGCGCACGGGTACGCCATCACCCGCTCCTTGTTTTCGAGCAACCGCAGCACCAGGTCGTTGAAGTCCAGCCGTACATCGGGTTCGACATACTGCAGGACCGCCGGTTCGAAAACATAGATCCCCATGCTCACGTTATAGTCGAGAACCGGTTTTTCAATGTAATCCGTAAGCTGTTGGCAGTCATTGACATGCATCACACCCAGGTTGACTTTCTCCTGTTTGGTGTGCATGGCGATCGTGAGCAAACCTTCGTGGTGGCGGTGATAGTCCGTCAGAAGACGATAGTCCAGCGTTGTGAGGACATCACCGTTCATCATGAGAAAGGTGTCGTCGAGTACATATTCCTGCCCGATCTGCGCCAGAGGACCGGCGGTGCCGAGCGGATGGGTCTCCCGTGCGTAGTGGATCGGCACCCCGAACCTGTTGCCATCCTGAAAATAGGCCTCCAGTAGTTCGGCCAGGTAGCCCACGGACATGATGATCTCCGTGATTCCTTGCCGCACCAACTGGTGGACGACAATGTCGAGAATCGCCCGGTCACCCACAGGCATCAGAGGTTTGGGCAACACGGTAGTGTAGGGCTCAAGACGCGTGCCTTTGCCGCCTGCCAGAATGATTGCCTTCATACCTGCTCCTGTTATTGCCGTCCGCACAGTTCCCCATAGTATGTTTCCATCCGTGCCATGTGTTTTTCACGATCGGCGCGTTCCCGGATAATCTCCACGTTCTGGAATGAAAACCGCTCGCGGCTGGCACGGTCCTTCAGCAGTTCGATCATTCTAACAGTTAGTTGCTCATGATCCCTGGGTTGTATGATATAACCGTTTTTGCCGTCCTCGATCCATTCTCGGTTGGAGGCAAGGTCGCTTACGATCAGTGGAACACCACAGGCCATGGCCTCCAGGAGCGCCATGGCTGTTCCGTCCCAGGAAGGGATAGAAATCGCAATGTCCGCGGCATTTAGATACAGGGCCAGTTCATCATAGGAAAGATACCCGGTGAAATGAACGTTTGCCTCGATACGCAGGCGGTTGACTTGACCCCGCACCTCCGCCTGGTCAAACCCTTCACCCGTCAGAATAAGGTGCGCGTCCGGCAGGATCTTCAGTAAATCAGAAAAAGACTGCACGATTACGTCTATGTTGTAAAGAGGTTGAAATTTACGTTGACTTATGACAAGCGGTCCATCACCGATACCTAATCGGGAACGGACGTCCGAAACCAACCCCGGATGAAACGCGTCCAGATCGACTCCCCATTGTACAAGCCTGCATTTATCCGGCGAAGCGCCCAGTTTGACCGCAGCTGCGAGCTGGTCCTGGGAGTCCGCTGTAATCAGGTCGGATCGCTTCATCACCAATTTTGTGAATAGCTTTTCATCTATCCCTTTATGGGGCCTGATATAAATATCCGTTCCCCAGATGGTCGAGACAAAGGGATGGAACCCGGCCATCGCACCGATGTAACCTTCACCGGTAATATAGTGTGAGTGGAGAAGATCCGGCTTTATTTCTTTTATGACCCGTTTTAGGCCCAACAGTTTTCGCATGAAATACAACGGGTTTTTGCGCAATTCGAGATGGAGGCAATGAACGTGGATGCCCTCATATGAGACCGGTTTATCGGTAACGAGGTGCACCTCGTGGCCGTGGCTGGCAAAATAGGTAACCCACCGTTCGGTGTGGAGGTTTTTAGGTCCGTTAAAGCACAGTTTCATCTGAAGGAATCTTTGAACTCTTTTTGGCCAATCGGAACGTTGTAACTTTCTGCCTCACTCACGTCATAGAATAGACCATTCGGTGCATGATGTCAACCTCTATCCGGGACTTCTTGGCTCTGCTATGAACTAACGCTTCGACTGTGTCTACATTATTCTTGACGCCATCGTGAACGGGATGCTTTATAGCAAGAAATATATTCCAAGAACCTGAAAGAGGAAACCGATGAAGATTTTACTGATATCCCACCACTGGAAACCCTACACCAAACATTCCATTTCAAGCGGCATACAACGCTTGGCCTGGTATCTGGCAGGAGAACACGATGTTGACCTTCTAACCTGGAATAAAAAAGGGGATTCTTTCCCGCTGGATGACGAGGAACCGTTTGGAATCTGCCGGGTTACCACCCCAGCTTCGGATCTTGTGTTGCAAAGGAGACTTCTGCTATCCTGGCGTGCAATGCAAACCGCTGGGGACTACGACCTGGTACACGCTCTGTATTCTGTCCCCAGCCTGTTCCCCTCCTTTCGCCACCCTACCATCGCCACCACGCACATCATTCCTGAAATAAACCGGAGAGATCCGTGGCTTTTTTATAAAGGATTAATGCAGCGCATCCTTTTCAAACGGGTCTCCCGAATTATCACCGTGTCTACCAATCTAAAAAATATTCTATCTGATCGTTACGGAAGTGACCGTGTTATATACATACCTCACGGTGTCGACGTGACAGCCTTTCGACCCGGTGTAGTGAATGTAGAGGAGATGCGTCAATCTCTGTTAAACGGGAGATTCCAGCATATTGCCCTTTTGGTTGGGGACAATGGTGTCAAACGATCTTTGGTTAAGAATCTTATTCAGATGCATCCTCATGTTTTGTTCATTCTCGTTGCGAAGCC
Source organism: uncultured Gemmatimonadota bacterium (assembly GCA_964470965.1). Lineage (GTDB taxonomy): Bacteria > JAAXHH01 > JAAXHH01 > JAAXHH01 > JABIQT01 > CAYYIS01. The sequence continues at coordinate 14,676 of CAYYIS010000004.1, forward strand.
TCTACCCAATTTAAATTTTGAGAATGTTAAATATGCCCAAAATATACCAGAAGAAGAATTGTTCCGATTATATGAAGTCGCGGATATCTTTTTTCGGCCTCTCCGCTTTGCGACGGCTAACAACGCCCTACTCGAAGCCATGGCTATGGGAAAGGCTATCGTGATCCATAAACTGCCAGGTGTTACGGATTATGTGGATGAGAGCCAGGCCTACTTGGCCGATACCGATGAAGACTTCTTGATACAGTTCAGGCGTGCGCTTGAAAACTTAGATCAGAGTAGACGTAAAGGAGTTCAAGCGCGGCGCAGGGCGGAACAGGAATTTGCATGGGAGCACATAACCAAGAAAACGATATCCGTATACAAAGAAGTGCTTGGTTAAGGCTTGACAGGTGCCTTAGTCTGGCCAGGATCATTTGAACGGATTGAAAAGAGAAGATTCCGATACCAAACATTTCTTTCAACATATAGGATTTCAAACATGCGTGTAGTGATGGTGACCCAGAATTCTCCAATACAGGCTTATTTCGCGAATAGGATGGCCCAAGCCCATCAGCTGGAAGCTATCTTCATTGAAAATGCCTGGCAGGGTTTATGGAGACGATATAAAACAAAATTACGTAAGCATATTGCAATACACGGTCTTTTGTCACTGCCGATGCAACTGATCGAGGGGGGATATCTTTATTATAATCAAAGGTTGACGAGAAAAACAGAACTGGATTTTTTCTTTCCGCATACCTCGGATATAAGCTTTGACTCCCGGATACCGCAGTTTAATATCAGAACGGTAAATGATGGCGATGCCGTTAAGAAACTTAAGGAAATTCAACCCGACGTCATAGCTGTATACGGAGCATCGATCCTCCGAAAACGTGTCATAGGGATTCCAAAATACGGTGTATTGAATCTGCACAATGGCATACTTCCACAATACCGGGGCCCCAAGTCTGAATTTTGGGCGCTGTATAACAACGAGCCACACATGATTGGGGCGACAGTCCACTATATAGATGAAAAGATCGACACCGGTGACATAGTAATGCAGACCGCTGTTACACCTCTTCCCGGAGAGGATGAGCGGCAGTTACGGTGTCGCACCACGCAAGCCGGTCTTGAGATGATGATAAAAGCAATTGAGCAGATGGGTGACGGCACGATAACCGCTACCCCACAGGACTGTTCAATAGCAAACTATTATTCGACTCCGTCTATGCAGGCGTATCGCCAAGTACATAAACAGATAAGGAAGCACAGGCGCCTTTTAAAATAGTTTCTGATCGTTTCATGTCTGTTCGTTCCGGAGGAAAGTCAACTTGACAGGATGGCTTGCACGGCTGAATCAACGGTTAATGATTAAAGCAGATAACCAAAAACGGGACAGTTATGTGCAGTTGACCTACCAACCGGCACATCTTTCGTTCTGCCGTAAACAACTCGATAATTTGGAGATGTCGCTAAACGGCAAAACCATTTTGGATGTTGGGTGTGGTCCGGGGGAATGGCTAACCGTGTGTACGGAATCTGAGCCCGGGTGCTTAATTGGCGGAGATTTTATAGATAATATGTTAAGCGTTGCTAAAAAGGTCCGTATTGGAAATCGCCGGGTACCGCTCTTTCGGGGCAATGCGATCTCCATCCCAGTGCGTTCCGAAACTTTTGATCTGGTAATCTGTTCGCTTGTATTACCGTATGTTCCGTCGGACCGGCAGGCTATTAGTGAACTGGCCCGCGTCTGTAAGCCGGGTGGGCGTCTGTTGATAAGTTTCCATGACCTCGGTTTCTACATGCATCACATTTTCGGACAGGGCCATTTAAAATACCTAATTGTTCCTCCATTGACATGGCTCTCGTTCCTCACTGGTAAAAAAATGCTCTGGAACACATACCAGACTTTGTCCGGACTAAAGCATTTGCTAGATTCTGAAGGCTGCCAAATCACTAACGTTGAGCCCTACAGTACCTTCTGGAACATACCATCCGTAACATACGTTGCAGCACAGAAATCGAAAAATCCGGATTAGGTTCAATAGGATTTCTACCATCTATTTCCTGACGGAATTTTTGGCCTAGCGCCTTTAGGTTACTGGTCCATGCATTTCTGTGCACAAAACCGAATCCTGGGCCTTAATAAATTCGAGATCAATCTCGGCTTTTTGGAGCGAGTCTATCATAAAACGGATATTGCTCTCCAAATAAGATCCCGCGTACAGGTGCTTCCTGAAAGATCTACATCTTTCAGGAAGCACTTCGTCCGCATGAAAGAACGCTACAAAGAATGGATACCCATCTCCTCTTAGGTAGTTCTGTATAAAGGCACGGAATGACCGTCGGAACAATGCAGGCCTCGAGGCAACATTGACGAAGACCGTGCCCTTGGATTCATCAAACAGCGACAACCATCTTCGGCACCCCCGCAACCGGACCATGTCAGAACCCGCTTGTAACATCCTAATCATAAGAGAATCAAACGTAAATGTAGGAAGTTCCAGTAGATTCAGTGTAATCGCTTTATCCGGCGTATCCGGACCCGTTCGATAATCTGCCTTTAAGGGGTAATAAGCAAATGGTGGTGAGATAGACCAATCGCACGCGCCCCAAAAACGGGAACCGTCACGTGTAGGCCTTCCTGAGATTTTCATGCCCGGTATGGCTGAATACTCGACTTGGATGCCGATATGATCCAACGCCTGCATAGATGTATCATTCTGGAACATCCACCCTCCATGTACAGCCCTTGGAAGACGCCAAGCTTCTTGAAACGCCTCTCCCCAAACATGCAGTCGATCCCAGATCCATTCTCTATCTTCTTCCTCCTGCATCCAGCAATTTGTCGCTTTATCCCATCTCCAGAGGTGTGGATGCCAAGCAATTTCATGACCAAAACGCTCTACGTCTTTCAATTCTGAAGCCATATTCTTCAGTATCCAGGCCGGGTCTCCGTGACTCGATGCCACTTGATCGTCAACCCGAATATTCAGAGTAAATGGAACATTCATTCCATATGCGATTCGTACATTCTCTGATATTTTCTGAATAGTTTCAAGCGTAACCCGCAGGCCATCCCACCTAAGGAGACAGTCCCTTTCATCGTACCGTGTACCGCCGTAGTCGACGCGATCTTGGTCACAGTCACATCCTATAACAACTTTAACGCTAGATTTTTGAATCGATTTTCTCAATTAAGAAACAGTCCTGATATTTTAGGCTATAGAAGGACACTTACTTACGTCCATCAATACTCAAAATCACACACCCTGACATAATCGCACACGCAAACATCATAAGTAGCGGAATGACCATAAGAACGGGTGGTACCCGTGAAAAAAACATGTAGAAGAACCAGAAGTCAAACGTGTTGAACCGAATCTTTTCACGGACGGATTTGTCATCGAGATCGGCGATCGATATAGCACCGCTTGATTCTAGGGACTCCATATGGGAGAAAGCATTTAATAATTGCCAGGTACCGGAAAAGTGAGACACGAACTCTTTAAAATTAAGCAGCACCGGTGAATACTCAGGATCGTAGCTGAGCGTTTGAAGATTGAATCGGTCGCCTTTTGCCAGTAGCTTGTCCGACGTGGCTTGAAAGTTAACGGAGACGCCGAGGATCTGAATACAGACCCCGATAGCTACCAGAGTGATCATCGAGCGTTTCATGTAGGCACTGCCCTGTTCAATAAGATCTTCCAGGAGGGCTGCCAGCGGCAGTATGAGAAATGGCGTGAGCGAAACGAAATAGCGTTCCCCCCAGGCCATGAAGGTCATCTGCCAGGATGTACCCGCAGCGATGAAAAACACAACGGGCGCAGCCAGACAGAACCACGCTTCCACGGGATGCGATCCCTTGAATTTTTTTATAGCCCAGTAAAACATCAGCATAGGGGGAGAGTATATCAGAATACCCTTTCCGGTGCTGAATAAATGTTGGTATATACCTACGATGAAGCCTTCCATGGAATCGAAGAAAGGCGCCGTCTGTTCCATCTGCTGTTGAACGGTTTGATAATGACCGAACGCAAACCAGTCTTCAAAACGCAGGAAATTATAGTACAGATTAAGAAGCCCGAATAAGGCAAGCGGGATGCCGCAGGCCAGGCCGGCCATAAACATGCGGTGATACTTCCTGTCGGCCTGCCACAGGTACAGGAGCAGCAGTCCGCTCAGCAGGAACGTGTAGAGACCCATTTCATGCTTGGTCGTTATGCCGTAACCTAGGCATGCCCCTGATAAAACAAGCCATTTCAGACCGTTATGCTCCCTGAAACGAAGTATAAAATAGAACGCGGCAAGAACGCACAGAGTCGCCTGGGGTTCACTCCAGGTAGTTTTCGCATAAGGCCAGGCGATGGTGCTGAAGCCGTATATGAGTGCGGTTGCCGTTGCCGTCCGGATCGAATATTTCAACTGCAGGCAGATAAGAAAAAATACGGTGCAGGATGCTGCGGTCATGATAGAATTTATGGTAGAGAAGAAAAATTCGAGGACGATGGAACGGGGTATTTGAGGGAACCAATCCGCTGTCAAATCACCAATCATGTAAAAGGGTATCATGGTGAGGGAACTGCCGAGTGGAAAATTCGAATAACTCAACCCGTCACGCCCCGGATTCATGTAAACCATCCGTAACTCAGGAAGCGCTACGGAATGTCGCTCAATGATACTTTCGGCGATCAAACCTTTGATTTCATTGTCGGCTGAATATAGATGCCCGCCCATGGTGAGCAGATAGGAGGACAGGCAAAAACTGAAGATCCAGAAACCAGGATTGAGAACGAAACGCGTAAGGTTCATTATGAAACCGATGTTTTGATGCAGAGTTCTTGTACGATTCGGTAGTATTCGTCACCGACACGGTGCCAATCATAATTACGGACTGATTCCATGGTCTGCATTCGTATTTTCTGTGCGACTTCAGGGTGCAGTATCCGGGTAATGTGTTCTGCCAGAATACGGGGTTTACCAGGAGGAACGAGATAGCCGTTTACATTGTCTTTTATCACATCCTTGATTCCACCAACATCACTGGCGACCACAGGACAACCAGCAGACAGTGCTTCCAGGATAACCACAGGCATCCCTTCTGTTTCCTGGCGAACAGTTACGATGGACGGCACGACCACAACATCGCACAGGGTGTAAAGATCTATCAGTTTATCGTGCGCAACCGGCCCAAGAAACCTGACATGATCGGCTAACCTGAGTTCGCGGGCCTTTTGCTCAAGCTCGGTCCGCAGGTCGCCAGATCCAGCGATCAGCAGACAAGCATCATGGGTCTGCCTTAGGGAAGCCATAGACTCAATCAGAATCTTTACGCCCTTTACTTCTATAAGCTTACCTACATACAGCACGACAAACCTGGATTTAATGCCGTTTTTCCGCCGCAACGTAGCTCTATGGATCTTCGGGGCAAAGACCTGGGAATAAACACCCATAGGCAGAATATGTCGGTCGATTTCCATTTCTGTAATGTTCTCTACCATGTTATGTACAAAATGGCTTACTGAGATGATGCCATCAGCTGACTTTGCTATGAAGCGGCTGAGGGACCGCCCTCCCGGTGCCCTGCGAAGAATGTGAGCATCGGTTGAATGGATAGTTAAAAGATGCGGTATACGCGGAAAAAAGAGTTTTGCCAGTGCGACCGAGAAACCTTGGGGAATCATCCAATGGCTGTTGATCAGATCTATGGAGTGGGTTTTCAGGATTTTTATTAAGTGGTACCATTGCATTATAAAAAGGAAGGGCGCTTGAATCTTTTGAAACATACCGGACCTGAGCGCCGGCATGATACCACCACCATTACAGAGCGCCTGGAGACCATACGGCCAGAAATAAGGAAATCTATATATTTCCAACCCTTCAATCGTCTCCCGAAAAGCCGCGCCGGGAGCATGCGGTGCCAAAACTATTACGTTAAAATGCCGTTTTAACTGAAGGCTTAAATCAAAAACGAATCGCGCAGGAACGGCATCTCCGCTCCATCGAGGAAAGGTAGAGGTGGCGACTAAGACAGTAGGCATAAAATCCCGGATCGTATATTCGAGCCGCCGGACCTACCCTATCCCGGTGGCGACTTGGATTCATCGGAATCATAGTAGTATTTATATCGATAGTAGTACCGGTAGCTGTAGTAATACCCGTATCTCCGGTCCACGTCTATGTTGTTTAACACGCCACCGATAACACGGGCGCCGGCTCGGGCGAGTTGGTCGATGCAATATTTTGCCGACTCACGTTTTGTCTGATCCATATGGAATATCAGGAGAACACCCTGCGTCTTGTTTCCCAGAATCGCCGCATCCACGGCGGCGATCACCGGCGGACTGTCCATCAACACGATATCCATCTGATCTTTTACCTGCTCAAGGACCGCATCCATTTTCTGGGAACTTATAAGTTCGCCCGGGTTGGGTGCGGACTGTCCGGCCGGAATAACGTGCAGCGTTTCAGAACCCTTTATCTGAACAGGCCGCATCGCTTCGACCACATCCACCTGGCCCGCAAGCACGTCCGTAATCCCCGGCTCCCTGTCAACACCAAAGATCTTATGGATGACAGGCCGACGTAGATCCGTGTCTATCAGCAGAACGCGCTTTCCGGCCTGGGCATAGCCGATAGCTAGATTAGCAGAGGTGAGTGACTTGCCTTCCGAAGGGTTAGGGCTGGTTATCGTGAAGCAATTGAGCGGCTCATCCGCGGATGAAAATTGCAGGCTGGTCCGAATATTCCTGTATGCTTCAGGAATCGGTTCCTTCGGAGAAAAACTGTATATGAGCTTGGTTTCATATCCGGGGTCTTTGTCATCCTTGTTGCCCTTGAACATGGCGAAAACACCGTTACGCTCAGGTCCTGCGGTTTTTATTTTAGGAATCTCACCCATAAGAGGTAAGTCAAGAAAGCGGGTAACATCATCGGAACTTTTTAGAGAAGAATCCATGTATTCCAACAGGAATGCCGCGCCGATACCGAGAGAAAGCCCTATTAAAGCACCGAAGAGGATCTGCCGGGGAGCGTTCGTCGGAATAGGGTCTGCCGGAAGATTCGCCGGATCGATCACCTTAATGTTGCCTGTCTGCATGGCCAGGCGAAAACGCTGTTCTTCCCGTCTTTGTATCAAAAGATTATAAGTGGTTTCATACAATTCCTTAGATCTTTGCAGCCGGGCGTATTCCAATTCCTTGTCAAGCTCTTCGTCGAACAAATTAGGGTTTTCATCTGCAAACTTCCTGATTCGAAACTCATAATAATCAGCATCCGTATTCAATTCGAACAGCTGATTTGCAGCTACCCTAATATTCTCCTGCAGCATCGGAAGCAGGGAGTCCTCATCTTCGGTAATTGTGGTCCTGGTCTGTTGTGCTTCGATTTCCAATCCGCGCAGACTGTTATTTTCGATTTGTGAAGACAGGGCCATGATTTCAGGGTGGGTTTCATCGAACCGTGCGAGCAAACTCTTTCTCAAAGCTTCCAGGCTATCGTTTTGCGACGCCATGGCCCGAATTTCCCTTAATATTCCAGCAATGTCCGTCTCCGGGAAAATTGAATTGCGGGAAAGAAGTTCTTCTCGTTTGCGCCGATACGACTTTAGTTTGGCCCGTGTTAACTCTTCAAGAAGACGAACTTCGGTGAGTTTCTGCTGAAGCTCCGTGAAATCCTGATTCCCGCTGATTTCGCCTGAAAGGTTATCGAGTGCGTTCTCGTTGAGGAATTGACGTATCGTGATTTCAATTTCTTCGACTTCAGTCTGGAGTACCGAGATCTGGTCGTCCAGATATGCATCGGAATCCTGGATAGTCTGGGATTCGATCTCCTGCAGTCTCCGCTCAAACAACCTGCTCGATATATCCGCCATGCGAAAGGCCAGCATGGGGCCGTGAGCGGATGCGCTTATCCGAAAAAACCGCTGGACGTTGTCAGGCTGCAGGACCAGGTTGTCACGCACGAGTTCCGTCAGATTGCGCTGGTTCTGTTCCACCGTCTCCCACGTCCGCACATTCGCAGTCAGGGAATCAACTACTTCTCTCTGGAAGATGCCGGTACTGAAAATGCGCGCATAATACTGTACGGATTGCGTGATATCCTGGACTACTTCACCATCGGGGTTCAGCGTTCTTGTCTCTATCTGAACAACGGCAGACGATGTGAAAACGGGCGGTTTTGTGAGCACGCTGTATAGGGAAACGCCCGTTACAAGAACGAATGAGCTAATAACGGCCCATTTTTTTCTGTAAAAAACGCTTATATAATCCTGAAGGCGAATCTCACTTGATTGCAAAGTACACCACTCCATCCCCCGCCATAATCATCACGGGTATCCTACCGTAAAACAATCATAATGAACCATACTAGCTGCGTGACAGCGGTAAGGTCGCGCAGGACTGTCATGACACCTCTATAGGTGATCAACTTCTTCGGCACGATGATGATATCACCCGGTGCGACCGGGGGACTGTCCGGCTCCTGGCCTGATTCAAGAAATTGTTCGATGTCTATCGTATAATCTTCCGCAACATCTATACTCGGCTTAACGAGACGGACCAGATCTGATCGGGCGTCCTCCGAAAAACCACCTGCCTGGACAATCATATCGAAGACTTTGGAACCCGGAAGCGGTTGGTAGTTTCCCGGATTCGCCACGGCGCCCACAATCCGCACCGCTGTAGTGGCCGTCCCGCCCGGGATAACGATGACATCCCCTTCCCGTAGGGGCGGAATATAGCGGAGATCACCGGTCTCATAGAAGCTCTCCAGATTAACCGGGATTTCAGTATGTCCTTCACCCGTAGCACGGTGAATTCTTATGGAATGTTCCAGCGCTCCCGGCAGTGGACCGCCGGCAGCGGTAATCGCCCCCTGCAGCCCGGCACTTCCGGGTACTGTATATTCACCGGGCATCACGACCTGACCGAGGACCGATACGGTCGCCTCTTCGCCGGATTCACCGGACATATTTCCCTGTTTTTCCTCCCAGACAATGTCCACCGCCTGAATGTCGGCATCCAGATATTGATTCAGCGTGGTCCCAACCAGCAAACGTAATTCAAAGAGCGAAAACCCGGTGATGTCCTCTTCACTGAGAAACGGATACTGGATAGTTCCATCGGGCCGTACAAGCAGTGAGCGCGACAGACTTTCCAGACTCTCGCTTCCAAAAACTGTGATCTGAATGCGGTCTCCGGGTTGAATTCTACGTTCTTGAGCAATCCCGTCTGCCGGGTCATGAGCAAGAGACAACATGATAAACAAGCACGATACAAAAACCTTCATCGGCCATCTACCCTTCACACATAAATTTAAAAACAGGATCATAACACCCGTACCTTCATGAAACCATCTCGATCTGACGAAGATCCCGAAGAGACAAGTGGTCCGTCCACAAATAAATCAAACCAACGATTGTGACGGGAACATACTGACTGGCATGAAATACAATTGAAAAACTCAGCGCGTCGGATTGGGATACGGAAAACAGTGCCAGGCCGACAACACAGGACGCCTGGAACGTACCCACAAATCCAGGCGAAGAAGGGATAGTGACACCGAAACCTATGATTGACATCAAAAACAAAGAACCCATATAGGGCAGTTCCAGATTGAACGCCAGCAGTGCGTAATGAATCGATAGCGCAAAAATACTCCAAAGCAGGAAGGACATGAAGGCTACGGACAGGATACGGAAAATGCTGCGGAGCGATTCCAAACCGACCATAAATGACTGAATTAAAGCCCGGGCTCTTTCCGCTGTTTTATCCGGTGCAAAGTGTAAAACATAATCCAGGAACGCCAGGGCCAGTTCCGGTTTCGCTACAAGCACAAAAAGAAAACAAAGCGTAACCGTATAGATGGAGCCGAAAACATAACCGCTGTAAACTATCCAGCCTGGCAGCGCCGTGGTTGTGAAAAAGCCAAATACCAGAAAACTAATCAGTACCAGACCGTCAAATACCCGCTCCACAACGATCGTGCCGAACGATGCCGTCTTTGCCACTTTCTCATGACGGGCAATCACATAGGCTCGCACGAATTCACCCAGGCGTGCCGGCAAAAGGTTATTTGCCATAAAACCGATCATAACCGCAGAAAACAGAGAATGGATACTGATTTTCTTGATAGGTGCGAACAACAGCTGCCACCTTACGGCCCTGAGCCACATGCAAACGAATGTGACAGCTACACTGGGAAGGATATACCAGTAATTTGCAGACATGCAGGCATCCCACAAAGCCTGGCGGTCTGTTTTCCAGAAAACGATCACCAACAGAATCAGACTGATCGCTATTCCGGCTATAAATTGTTTGCGCACTTCATCCTCGATTCCTCATAGTGACCAAAAAACATCGTCGGGTCTTGAGCGCCGCCGATGCGAAAGTCGCTGAAGACGATGCACCTTGCCTGTCCCGATGGTGATGATTATCACCTTCATGCAAGCGCAGTCTGCCAGAACGACAAAGACTTATTAAATAAACAGGAAAAGAAGAACATGTCAATGAATATTGCCACGTCATGGGCAGAATATTCATCTGTGGATGGCATCGGAAAAATCCTGGATCAGCCGCTCGGAGCCCTGTTCTTCCAGGACGGATCCAATAACGATAAAATCCGCACCCGCATCAACCTTTTCTGACGCGACCTGAGGATCACGGATACCGCCACCGACGATCAGGGGAACTGAGATGTAATCCCTCACCTGCCTTATCATATCGGTGGGAACCGGAAGCCGGGCGCCACTACCCGCTTCCATATAAACTAAGCGCATTCCCAGGTATTCAGCTGCCAGTGCATGAGCCATAGCGATCGAGGATTTTTCAAACGGGATCGGCCTCGTATCGCTCATAAACTCGGCAGAGGTGGTATGGCCTCCGGCGATTAGAAGGTATCCGGTAGGTATCGGTTCTATTTCCAAATTTTTTATAAGAGGTGCCGCACGGCATTGCGCCCCGATGAGGTAATGCGGGTTGCGTCCGCTGAGGAGCGACAGGAACAGGATCGCATCCGCGTACCGGGATAAATGGTCCGCATCGCCGGGAAACAGGAGCACCGGGATGTCCACCGCCTGCTTGACCATACCGACCGCCTTATCAAGATCCGATGAAAAAAGCAGGCTGCTTCCTATCAGTAGGGCGTCGACTCCGTTTTCGGCGCATTGAACAGCCCGGTCAACGAGCGTTTTACGGCCCACTTTATCCGGATCTATCAGCGCAAGATAACCTGCCCCTTTATCCGCCCGGACTTGAAGAAGATACTCCAGAGTAGACATGAACTAATTCTTCTCCTCGATTACTGGAGGTGTTCCCGAACGATTTCGGGAACACGTTGCATGGCCTCCGGTATTGCGGAGGCGTCTTTACCACCCGCCTGCGCCATGTGCGCCTTGCCGCCGCCGCCACCGCCGATCACGGCAGCGATCTCCTTGGCCAGACGCCCGGCAGCCAGGCGATGGCCGGATATGGCTTTGTCCGTAACTACTGTTATCACTAACGGACGGTCGTTGATAACCGAGAATAAAACACCTACCGCAGCGTCCGGCAACTTTCCCCTTACCGTATCCGCCATGGCACGCAGGGTGTCGACGTCCGGGCTCTCCACCTGCGCAGAAGCTACTGTGATTTCGCCAATCCTTTGGGACACCGAAAGCATATGGTCCAGCCAGTCCTGCTTCGAGGCGCTGCTCATTCGCTTTACCTCACGTTCCAGATCACGAATACGGCTCTGAAGCGCTTCAGCACGGTGGACTGCCTCGTGCGCTTCCGTCGTGTTCAGGATACCGGCCAGATCTTTCAGGGCACGTTCGTCCTGTTTAATGGTCCGGTACGCGGCTTCGCCCGTGAGCGCCTCGATCCGGCGTACACCGGAGGCCACGCTGGATTCTCTCAACAGTCGGAACAAGCCGGTTTCACCGGTAGCATTAAGATGGGTCCCGCCACAGAGTTCCAGGCTTGCGTCCCCTATTTTCACAACCCGCACTTCATTCCCGTATTTTTCCCCGAACAGTGCCATGGCGCCCATCTGCTTAGCCTCGTCCAAGGCGGTAATCGACCAATCCACTTTTACATCCGCCCATATCTGCCTGTTCACAAAATGTTCGATTTCATCCATTTCATCCTTCGTTACAGCCGAAAAATGAGAGAAATCAAACCTGAGACGGTCCGGTGCCACGAGAGAGCCGGTCTGATGCACATGGTCGCCGAGTACATTCCGCAACGCGGCATGTAGAAGATGTGTCGCGGTATGATTCCGCATAATCGACTGTCGTCGCTGAACATCTATGGCCGCCGCAACCGTCATACCTGGTTGCAAGGGACGACCATCTTCCGGGTCACGCCTGTGCAGGACCGTATCATCCTGCTTGACCGTGTCGACGATCCGGTATCTGGCGCCGTCCTCCACGGTTATCCACCCAGTATCGCCTACCTGACCACCCGACTCCGCATAGAATGGTGTTTTTGACAGTACGACCCAACCGTTTGTCTCAACAACAATCTCAGCGTCGATAATCTCGGATGATTCATACCCCAAGAATTCCGAATGGAGTCCCGTCGCTTCCGGCACACAAGGCGTTTTGGATTTAGTGTCATCGGCACCTGTGGCACTGCGCCGGGACCGCGCCCGTTGATGTGCCATCTCCCTGTCAAAGCCTTCCAGGTCAACGTTCAAGCCCTGCTCTTCGGCAATCAACTGCGTCAGGTCTACCGGAAATCCATACGTGTCATACAGTTTGAAGGCCTCTCCACCCATGATCTCCGTGCGCTTTTCCTGGCCGGCCCTGGCAACCATGGTACCGAAAAGTTCCAGGCCCCTGTCGAGTGTCCGCCCGAACGATTCTTCTTCAGCTTTTACGATAGTACCGACGCGTTCCATGGAATTCGCGAGTTCAGGATAAGCTTCTCCCATGAGTTCCACGACCGCCGGCACCAGGCGATAGAGAAACGGCTCGTGTTGACCAAGCGTTCTACCGAACCGGGACGCACGGCGGAGGATGCGCCGCAGTACATATCCACGGCCCTCATTGGAAGGCAGAGCGCCATCCGTAATAGCGAACGTAAGCGTCCGGATATGGTCCGCCAGCACCCGCATGGCCACGGCCGTCGTATCCATTGCGTACGACTGACCGGTTATATCGCCGATCCGGGAGATAAGTGGCGTAAAAAGATCGGTGTCGTAGTTGGAAGACACACCTTGCTGGATGGCTACGACCCGTTCGAAGCCCATACCGGTATCGACGTGTTTCGCCGGCAGGGTCGTGAGGACCCCTTTTTCGTCCCGGTTGTACTGGATGAAGACCAGGTTCCAGATTTCCATATAGCGGCCGCAGTCGGCATTCACACCGCATACATGGTCGGGATCGCCTACCATGGCACACTGATCCGGGCCGTAATCGTAATGAATCTCGGAACAAGGGCCGCACGGGCCGGTGATCCCCATTTCCCAAAAGTTTTCTTTTTCACCGAACCGCAGCACCTGATTCCGACTTATGTCGGTACATTCCAGCCAGAGTGTTTCCGCTTCATCATCCTCTCGGAACACAGTAGCCCACAATTTCTCTTTAGGCATCTGCCAGACGTCTGTCAGCAACTGCCACGCCCAGTGGATAGCGTCCCTTTTATAGTAATCACCAAACGACCAGTTTCCCAGCATCTCAAACAGGGTCTGGTGATAGGTATCCTTGCCTACATCTTCCAGGTCGTTGTGTTTGCCGCCGGCGCGGATTACCGTCTGGACGTCGGTAGCCCGTTTGTAAGGACGCGAACCGGTTCCCAAAAACACATCTTTAAACTGGTTCATACCAGCATTGGTGAACAGTAGGGTGGGGTCATCCCAGGGCACGACGCTCGATCTCAACACCACTTCATGATCCCGCACGGAAAAAAAATCTAAAAAGGATTGTCTTACTTCGCTGCTCTGCACGGCCTACCCCTTCGTTTCTTCAAGCATTCTCTTTACAACCGTATACACCGTCTGCCCGTCGAAACCACGACGGGCCAGAAACCCCATCATACGGCGTCTGGCGACCTGCGGATCGAGTCCGGAATAATGTGCCTTGCGTTTCAATAGAAGCAACCAGGCCCGTTCATTTTCGTCATCTTCCTCATGCTCATTCAGGGTCCCGGTAATGATTTCATCTGAAATTCCCTTGCGACGTAATTCGTGGCGAAGCAGCGACAGGCCGACAGGCCGAAACCGTAGCCGATCGTTAACCCAGGCACGGGCAAACTGCTCATCATCGACGACTCCCGCCCGCGATAAAACGTCCAGAACTCGTTTTATAACTTCGTCCGAATACGACTTTTGAGACAGACGCTGCGCAAGCTCTTTCCGTGAGCGCATACGGGTATTTAACAGCATCAGCGCCGCGTTCCTCGCACGAATTTCGCCGTCATCGGTCTCTATCTCGCGCTGCTTGGCCTCCGTCAGGACCTGGCCAACCGACAGGCCGAACTTCCTATAGGTTTCCCCCGTGATCGTCAATCCTGGATGGCCATCCAGGTATATAACGTGATGCCTTTTACGGCCCTTGCGCTCCAAGTTGATGGCGGTTATTTCCGGCACAGCTTATACACCCCGGATATTATGAAGACTAACCGAGCGGCGCATGCTCTAAAACCGTATATTTCGGTCCGGATGTTTCCAGGTCGCTTTTTATAACCGCCACCCGGTCAACCGGGAAATCCAATGTCTGAAACGGCGCCTTCTTTACCAGATCCGTCAGCGTGCCCAACCCTTTGGGAGACCGGACTCTACCAATCGTAAGATGCGGTGAAAACGGTCGCGGCTCACGGACAAAGTTTCTTGCGAAGAGAACATCTTCGATCTGACGTTGGAGCCTTATAAGCTCATCACGTCCTTCTTCCACATCGACCCACAGCACCCGTGCCCGTTCCAAGTTGGGAAACGCGCCAACACGGCTCAGGGAAAGGCGGAACGGCCGGATGGTTTCCAGCGACTCCCGCACACCGGTCCGCGCCGCTTCCACACGCTCCGCCGTGATCTCACCCAGGAATTTCAACGTGATATGGATATTCTGTGGCCTTACCCACTTCAGGTCTGCCCTCGCCTTAATCAGACGGGCTTCAAGTTGTTCGACCTGCATCTTGATCGTATCCGGCAATTCCACCGCAATAAATGTTCGAATGCGCCCTGTGTCCATGGAAAACCATCGCAATACTTATACAAAATCTGGATTTGTCAAAAACAATCTGACCATGTTCAACGCTGCCAGCATGGACCGCATTTTGTTGTTTCGCCGATCCGTGCCGAACCGGAACTCCCTGGTGATGACACCATCCTCATGCGCCAGGCCGATACATACCATACCGACTGGTTTGGTCTCCGTCCCTCCTGTGGGTCCGGCGACACCTGTTGTAGACAACCCGAACGTGGCCTTGCTGATGCGCCGGATGCCTTCCGCCATGGCAGCAGCCGTTTCCCAGCTGACAGCCCCGTGGGCCCTAATTGTTTCTTCCGGAACGCCGAGATGTTCTATTTTGGCTTCGTTGCTGTAAGTCACCATGCTCCGCTCGAAGTATCCCGAACTGCCGGATACGTCGGTCAGTTTGTCTGCAATCAGACCGCCGGTGCAGGATTCGGCAACCGCGATGGTGGTGTTCCGCTCGGACAGAAGACGGGCGACCACCTGTTCCATGGTGTCGTCATCCGTACCGTATATAAATGCGGTCGCCCGGTCGAAAATCTCGGCCTCCAGCGAGGCTATGCGCATTTTTGCTTCTGCAAGGGTCGGCGCATGGGCGGTCAGGCGGAGCATCACACCGGTCGCCTGAGGCAATGAAGCGACTTTGACGTCGCTCGCCGCTGCGATTACCCCCCCTACATACTCCATTAGGTTCGACTCCCCGATACCGCTGGTCTTGATCATACGATGCAGAATCACCTGACCTCCCGCCCTTTCCTGGAGGATAGGCGTCACCTGTTCCGCCATCATCATGACCATCTCTCGGGGCACACCGGGCATCACAAATATGGTGGCCCTCCCTGACGAAATCATGAAACCGGGCGCCGTTCCAATCGGGTTGTCCAGAACGGTCGCCCCTTCGGGAACAAACGCCTGCACCCGGTTCGATTCCGGCATGTCGATGCCGCGCTGTGTGAACATGGCCTCGACCTGGTCAAGTAGATCCCGATGAAAAATCAAACGTTTTCCGACTACCGCGGCGATGACATCTTTGGTGATGTCATCGTGCGTCGGACCGAGTCCTCCGGTTACGAGAATGACATCCGCCCGGCTGATGCCCAGCTGCAGCGCATGACGAATGTGGTCCCGGTCATCTCCGACCGTTGTGGACCAGACCGGCAGGATCCCAAGCTCCGTTAGACATTGGCCCATGTGGGCCGCGTTGCTGTCGACGATCGATCCGTAAAGTAATTCATCGCCTATGGTGATGATTTCCGCACTCAGCATCGGTAACTCCAGGATCGTCTGCCCGTCCACAGTAAATATGGTAGCGTTTGATGAAGCATGTCACAGAATTGCCAAAGCAGCCCGCAACAAAAGATGTGCATAGATCGCCGCAAGGATATCGTCTATTACCACACCCACACCGCCGGGCATATTCTGGGATCGGTTCACGGGAAAAGGCTTAGTGATATCTATGAGACGGAACAGTGCGAAGCCCAGACCGAGTGCCAGCGGCGTATGCGGTACCAGGGCGCAGGTAATGAAAACCCCGATCATTTCATCTATAACGATAGGGCCTCCATCATGTCCGAATTCTTTCTCTGCCCGCCCTGCAGCCCAGATTCCGACTGGAATGAGTAACACGGTGACCGTCAGATAATAAAGGGGAGCGACAGGGGGCAAAGCCCAGATGATAAGCACCGCAAGCGCGCTGCCGGCGGTACCGGGCGCCTTGGGAACATAGCCGGTGTAACATCCGGTTGCAATCAGCCTGATCAGGATGTTCATCATTATTTCAGTAGATCAGCAAGAATCTTTCGGTTTTTAATGACATAATCAAGGCCGGATCCTACCGTCATCATCATGGAAACAAACAACATTCCGTTTAATACGAGCGAGGCGATCGGGTCGACAGCGGGATTCCAGTCACCGTATTCCTGGTAGGTCATACGCACGATGATATACAGCAGAATGATCACAATGACCACCATCTGAGAGGCGGTTTTCCATTTTGCCACCTGGGTGGGCATTATGATGAGGCCACGTTTGATTGCAATGCTCCGCAGAGCGGTTACGATAACATCACGTGCGATAATCGTTAGCACCATCCAGGTCTGGATAACACCTAAGGTTGCGAAGGAAATCAAGGCGGTGGAGGTCAGAATCTTGTCAGCCAGCGGATCCATAAATTTCCCAAAGCTGGTCATGCCTCCCGTTTTTCGGGCTAGGTGACCGTCATACAGGTCGGTCAAAGAAGCGACGGAGAAAATAAAGAGAGCGATATACCTGGCGTACAGATGATCTATGAGGAAAAACACCAAAAAAATGGGACTTAGAATGATACGGAAAATCGTAAGTTTGTTTGGTAGATTCATGAGAAAAGATGTACCTACAGCTCTGTTCGGCCTTCAAACGCACGGGAAATCGTTACTTCATCCGCAAATTCCAGGTCGCCCCCCATAGGCAGCCCCTGTGCCGGACGAGTAACCCGGATATCGAGAGGTTTTATCAAACGGGCGAGGTATTGTGCGGTAACATTGCCCTCTATATTTGGATTGGTGGCGACCACGACTTCCAGCACCGTATCTTCCAGCCGTTTGACCAGCTCCTGAATTCGCAGGTCCTCAGCATGAATACCGTCCATTGGTGACAGGGCGCCGTGGAGGATGTGATACAGCCCCCGGTACTGTCCGGTCTTTTCGATGATCAGGACATCGTTGGGTTGTTCTACCACGCAGATCATCGAATGATCACGCCGGGGATCGGTACAGAATTCACAGACGTCGGACTCGGTGAAATTCCAGCACGCACCACAATATTTTACTTTTTCCTTGATAGCTCGTATGGCGTCAGACAGGGCCAGCACCCGCTCGGTCGGCGCCCGGAGCAGATGAAATGCGAACCGCTGGGCTGTTTTTTTACCGACTCCGGGCAGGCGAGCGAGTTCATCGATCAATATTGCGATTGTTTGGGAGCTGAGATGTGCCATAATGGTTGAAGGATCCAGACTACATGGTCAAGCCAGGAATCTGAAGACCGCCGGTCAACTGCCCCATCTCTTCCTGCATCATCTCCTGTGCCCGCTGCTGCGCCTGGTTGATGGCCGCCAGTATTAAATCCTCGAGCATCTCCACATCGTCCGGATTGACTACATCCGGGTGAATCTTGACTTCCAGCACATCCTGACGACCGTTTACAACGACCGTGACCATGCCACCACCGGAGGAACTTTCCACTCGCTTCTGCTCCAGCTCTTCCTGAAGCTGCGTCATCTTTTTCTGCATCTTCTGCACCTGCTTCATCATACCGCCCATACCTTTAGCCATAAAATAGCCTTCCTTTCAAAATATCACTCAAGACAAAAATGATAATTTACGAATCGCTTATAATCTTTCCGTCGAACGCATCAAGAAACCGTCTCACGGTTGGATCCTGTCCGGTAATGTTATCCGCATTTACCTCTGGCAACGGGTTCTTCGGAAGCAATGGTTCGTTCGCTTCTGGGGGCGGATTGTCCGTGGTCGTTATCGTTAAGGTTACCGGTGCCCCGAGTATCTGTACCACTGCATCCTGAATAAACCGCATGTTTTTCTCCGCCTGCTGCTGTTGAAACTCATGCTGTGGCGTAAACCCCAACGTAACCAAGTTGTCCTGGAACCCGACAATTACGGCTGCGGACAGGAAGCTGCCCATGGCGGGGCGCTGTTCTCTGATTTGATCGATCACTGTGGACCAGGCGTTCGTCACTGCCTGAAGGTTCAGATCGCCGACCGCCACTTGTGCATCAGAGGCCTTCGGCTGCGGCAGGGATACTTCTAGAGGCGGTCCTGCCTCTTCAGTCTGCGCCGCTTCGGCAGATTTTTCTTCGGAAAGCTGTGATGGTGCTGGCTTTGGCGTATCTTCTACCGGAGGAGAGATCGGAGGTGCCGGTGTAATCTCTGGGACCGAGCCTTTGTCCATGGCAGAACCAGCCTCCGCCACCCGTTGTGCCAGATCTGACAGGCGGGTCATCACATCCTTCAACAACACGGAAGGCTCCATACGGATCATCCGAACGATGCCGATTTCCAGCTGGACTTTCGGAAGTGCGCTGTTTTTTATGGCCTCTTCCATACCCGTGGCCAGGTGTGTCAGACGATCAAGGTCTCCCGTTTGAAAACGTTCGGACTGTAAGCGGTATCTGTCTATATCGATCACGGCAGCGTCCAGCAAATCCGGCGTATCCGGCGAAGCTTTCATTATCAGCAGATTTCGCAGGTGTTCCAGGATGCCCAACGCGATTTCGTTCAGGTTGTATCCGTGCCGCAGAATCCGGTCGATAAGTTGGAGGCCCTGGGACACGTCATGGGAGGCGACCTGGTCGATCAGGTCGAAGTAGATATCCTGTTCCACAAGGCCGAGCACCCCCGCCACATCGCGTGCACTTAGCGTATCTCCGCCGAAGGCAATCACCTGGTCGAACAGGCTCTCCGCATCCCGCATACTGCCGCCTGCCCGACGGGCGATCAAAGCCAGTGCTTCCTGCTCGATTTCGTAACCGCTTTGCCCGGCTATCATGGCAAGGTGATCGACAATGACTTGCCCGGACATAGGTCGGAAATCGAAATGCTGGCAACGGGACAGGACGGTCGGAAGGACTTTTCGAGGTTCAGTGGTGGCGAAGATAAAATACACATGGGCCGGCGGTTCTTCCAAGGTCTTGAGCAGCGCGTTGAATGATGCTGCACTCAGCATGTGTACTTCATCAATAATGTAGATTTTGTGTTTGCCCTGGCTGGGCGTAAAATTGACCGTCTCTACAAGATTTGACCGGACCTGCTCCACCTTGTTGTTGGAGGCGCCGTCAATCTCCAAGACATCCACGCTACGTGATTCGGCTATTTCAAGACAGATGGAGCATTCATTACAGGGGGTAACGGTCGGTCCGTTCACACAGTTGAGCGCTTTGGCGAGAATACGCGCGGTGGTGGTTTTCCCGACTCCTCTCGGACCGGAAAACAGATAGGCATGGGCGATCTGCTCGGACTGGATCGCGTTTTTCAAAGTCGTCGTCACATGCTCCTGGCCGATGACGCTATCGAAATTCTGAGGGCGCCACCTTCGGGCGGTGACTTCGTATGCCATGTCTGATCGCCTCCGGTTTGGAACAGGTTCGCACTTGCAACTGTAGCGCGGAGTTATTTGAACCGGTTTAAATTTAGTCGAGGGCTCATGGTAAGAGACGGACACCGCGAAAATAGGTCGTGCACCCACCTTCGAATCGTCTCATATCAGGGTATACGAGCCGCCAGCTCCAGCCAGGTAGCCCTGCGGCACACGGGAGGGGTCGCTTACCGCTGCTACCTCCCGGTCCTGACGGGGTTCGGCGATCTCTCGTTGCGCAGGACCTGACTTTCAACGCTGCGCACTCGCACACCGACAACACAAGATCGAACCTCAATGTGGGAATTCAACCCCGCTATAGCGGGTTGCGGGTTACAGGGCACCGCTAACTCCCCGTCTAGCACGACCACAGTGAATGGCACGCTCGGTCGCAGACGCACATCTCTTGAAGCAGTTTCATCCTTTTTTCAGGCTGAATAAATTCCTAAATTATGGAGCAGAGCGGGATCGAACCGCCGACCTCCAGAGTGCGATTCTGGCGCTCTCCCAACTGAGCTACTGCCCCATACAGACGGTGAAAAGCGATATTGGCATTTTTCACAACTCATCACAAATCACTGCCCTTACAACGGAGAGAGTGGGATTCGAACCCACGGTCCACATGGTGGACACACGCTCTCCAGGCGTGCCGATTCAACCGCTCTCGCATCTCTCCAGAAAACAAGGTGATGAGTGGCATGAATACTCTTTTCGGCCATTATTGCGACCCATCGCTATACACTGCTGTTACCAACGGAGAGGGTGGGATTCGAACCCACGGTACCCGGAGGTACAACGGTTTTCGAGACCGTCCGATTCAACCACTCTCGCACCTCTCCGGAGCGGGTGTCAAAGCTATAAAGTTCCAAGTCTCTACAAGACCCGGAACTTTTAATAGGACGACTTCGACGCTCCACGGACTGCTCTAAAAAACCTGCGCAGAATCGACGCACTCTCGTCGGCCAGAATACCGGTTCTTACCTCGACGCGATGGTTCAATCGTTCGTCCCGGACGATGTCCATCAGAGAACCACAGGCTCCGGTTTTGGGATCAACCGTTCCGATGACAAGCCGTTGGATCCGAGCCAGAACAATAGCCCCCGCGCACATGGCGCACGGCTCCAGAGTGACGTATAACGTAGCGCCAGCCAACCGTTCATATCCCAGCGCCGCGCTTGCGTCACGAATCGCATACATTTCGGCATGGGCCGTGGGATCGTGCATGCGTTTTACATGGTTCTGACCACGCCCGAGCACGGCACCGTCACTGATTAGCACCGCGCCGACCGGTACATCAGAAGCAACGCCAGCTGCTTCTGCCTCCTGCATTGCAAGAAGCATCCAGTACTCATCGGTCTGATTCTTAATCATATCAGACGTATCCAGTACGCCCGGAGGGAGTCGAACCCCCAACCTTCTGATCCGTAGTCAGATGCTCTATCCAATTGAGCTACAGGCGCACACTTACGGTATCCGCGAAAGACAAACAAAGTATAGGGTTCGCAGGTGTATGTCAAGGGAATTTTGGTCGGTAAACAAGAAAGGGTCACGTGTCTGAATTGTCTGTTTCAGCACTCCTTGGAGGACCTGTGTAATCTGATTTTTGTGCACGGTATAATCTGCCCCGAACGACATAACCTTCTGCCGTATCCCGAATGCGTGAGATCTGCTCTTCGGATACCGATTTGACGATACGGCCGGGCACCCCTAAAACGAGCGAGTTCGCGGGCACTTCCATCCGCTCAGTGACCAAGGCACCGGCACCAATGATGGAATTCTCTCCAATGCGGGCACCGCTGAGTACGATAGCTCCCATGGATATCAGAACATTATCCTCCACTTCCGCACCGTGTACGATAGCCCGGTGGCCTACCGTCACAAAATCGCCTAATACCGTCGGGCAACCGATATCTATATGCACGATTGAACCGTCCTGTATGTTCGTCCCCCTACCTATGGTAATCGGTTCGATATCGGCCCGAAGAACCACCTGATACCAGATACTGGCGTCCTTGCCGACCGTCACCGCGCCTATGAGATCGGCGCTTTCAGCGATAAAAGCGGTGGGGTCGATCTCCGGAATGGATTTGAGATATTTGTTGGACATGAGATGAACCTGTTTTAGAGGGTGTGCCCGTTACGCAATCGTGGCATCACATACGGACCTTTGGGAACCACCGCAATGGCGGCTTTCGGACCGTGGCGTGCCAGCGCATCGGCTATGCCGGATTCAACGGATGTGGCGGGGTTGACGAGAAAAGAAGTTACATCCGAAGCGGTGAGGCCGTCCGTAAATAAATAAATATCCGCTTTTTTAAGGGCTTTTATCAGCTCTTCCACCTCCCATTGATCGATCGTAAACACACCGGGTTTCTGGATTTCTCTGATGAAAGCGTCGAGGTCTCGGGTACCCCTGAGCAATCGCTCAAAATCCGCACTTCCGACGCCCTCTGCGCAGCCGGATGCGATGATGACGGTACCGTTTTCCTTTAAGATGTCCAGAACGCCTACCATACCTTTTACGGTCTGATAATACGTCGTGTCGAGCGGATAACCGGCCGAAGATGTAACGACGATGTCCACTGGTTCATCGAGAAATACCTTCACCATATCCTCGACAAACCCTACCCCCGCCAAATGCGCCTTCTCCAGTTCGCCGGCGAACACTCCGGTTACCCTGCGCTCCTCATCCATGGATATATTTACAATGAAATCCACACCGGCCATACGGGCAATTGCAAGGGATGCCTCGTGAAGCGGATTGCCATCCAGAATTCCGTTTGCGGCACTGGGATGTTCCAGGATGCCGGGACCATGCAGCAGCTTGATAGTCTCTGTGCCGACGAGTCCGGGCGCCACGAGTTTCCGGCCACCGGAATAGCCAGCCATGAAATGGGGCTCAATCAGTCCGGTTAGGATCTTCAGATCGGCGTCGACATATCGTCGGTCCACATACGCGGGAATACCGGCCGGAGTATCTCCCAAGAATACCTGCTCTTCAGCATTGCGGGCAATATGATTGACAACGTCGTATCGATCGACGACCGCATCCGAGAGCGTTTCCCGAAGCTGGGATTCGGTCATCGGTTCATGAAGTCCAGTGGCGACGAGTACCGTTATGGCATCGTCCGGAATACCGCACTGTTCAAGTGTTTCAAAGATGGGAGGCAGGATCACGTCGTGGGGCACCGGCCTGGTGATATCGGAAACCACCACACAGGCATCTTGCCGGTCCCTAGCCAGTTCGTCCAGCGACACGCTCGCAATTGGTTGTGCGAGTGCGGCCCAAGTTGTCTGCACCGGGTCACCCAGCGGCGGCACCGGTTTCATCGAGAGGACGGCGGCAAGATTTTGATCAGGGATTTCCACCTCGAGTCCGCCGCGGTCGTAGTCGAGAGTTATCTGCATCAGCCCTTGCCCTCTATTTTCACACCTGGATTCGGCATCGGTTTCATGATTGATTTTGTACCGGCATTTTGCAGTTTTACTATCAATCCATCCGGGTCCGGATGGAGCACGATGACTGTTCCACCACTGCCAGCGAGCTTGGCACCCAGAGCGCCATGGTCACGGGCGAACTGGATCATTTGATCATCTTCGGGGCTGGAGCCGCCCAAGGCGCTTGAAATGCGATGATTTTCGTTCATCATGGGTCCAAGGTCTTCCCATCGTCCGTTCAAAACCGCCCGCTTGCCTTCTCTTGCCAGGGCCTCCACTTCATGATACGCTTCGATTACTTCCCGGTCCCCTTCGAGCCATCGTTCCCGGATAGGCCTGTGAACTTTGCCCGACACCTTGCGGGCTTCCGTATTCACCAACACGAGCGGCACATAGGGAACATAGGACATCAATGGTTCGATGGTGGCCAGAGGGTCCGAGCCGAATTCCTGGTGGAATTCCTTCCCCCTGAAATCCATATAATTCAAGCCCCCAAACGTGCACATGTACGCATCCTGATACCCGCAGAATACGCCAAGGTACCGATATTCTATCATCCGCGCCAGTTCCGCCAGATGGTAAAGGGAATAGCGTTTTCCGCGGTACGTCGATATCGCAGAAAGGGTAGCGACAAGCAGAGAGGTGGACCCGGACAACCCAGCCTGAAACGGGATGTCGGTCTTCCATGAGATGCACACTTTGAGATCGGTGGCGTTCGTACCGGTCAAAACCGCTCTGGCAATATCGAAATGATCCCCCTGGAGTTCGAATTCATCAGGGGAGGCGAGAATACGCTGGTCTCCGTCTGTTTCAAGTATGAGACGATCAGATTCCCTCAAGAAAACGGTTGCGCGTTCCAGGAGAGAACACGATATCACACTGCCACCGTACATATCGGTCGGATTACCAATAATCCCGGCACGCCCGGGTGCTGAACATGTCAATCCCATCGAGTTTCCTCAAGTATTTGCCGTCTCGGCTAACGGTTGCCGCCCATTCCGAACGGTAGCTCCTGTCTTCTTCGCTGACACAGTCGCCGCTCAGAAACAAAACCGGAACCCGCCCGCGTTGGTCACGAGTGTTTCTGTAAAACCAGGTCCAGCTGTACCGAATCGGCCTGCTTCAGCCCCTTGTCCCCATTCGTGGCACAGACTATCTAATATCCAGTACTCCGTAGAGTCTCTTAAGACAAAGGAAGGTTCTCAGGCCGGCTAACGACCACAAATACTTTAGTGGCACATCTTAATTTACACGTATAATTTCAAAGCGTCACAGAAGATTTTTCAAATAGGATCTGAATGCGGGGCCGTCCTGTTCATCCGCCAGCGCCAAATCCACGCAGGCTTCCCAGTATGTGAGAGGACTGCCGATATCGTAACGCCGGCAGCCTGATCCCAGGTTCACGCACCACACCGGCAAACCGTCCTGAAGCATCGTTTTTATGGCATCCACCAGCCAGACCTCGCCACCGTGACCGGGCTGCGTGCGATCCAGTGCCGGTATAATGTCCGGCGCACAGAGATATCGTGCCGAGACTGCAAAACGGCTTGGTGCGGACGCCTGATCCGGCTTTTCGACGATATCATCTATTGGAAACACATCATTCGAATCCCCCACGGGGTGTACGATGCCGTAACGGGAAACCTTTTCCAACGGCACCTCTTCCACCGCTATCGTACAGGCCGCGTTATTACGCTGATGGGTCTCAATCATCCGCTGCACAACATTTCTGCCGGCCGAACAGCGGATGATGGCATCACCCCAGGCCATCACGGCATGATCGGATCCTATGAACGATCGGGCCAACCGTACTGCATCACCGTTTCCGGCCGGCATGCTCTGACGGATCATCGTAAAGGATACACCGGGGAAACGCAGGTCGTTTGCCAGGTCAACCCGGTTTGATGCCACCAGTTTTTCTTCGAGGGCCGGATCAGGATCAAAATAATCCTCTATGGACCGTTTATGCCGCGATGTGATAAAGAGGATCTCATTTATACCCGCCTCTGTCAATTCATCGACGACATGATGCAAGGTCGGTTTTCTGCCTACCGGGAGCATTTCTTTCGGTAGTGATTTCGTCAACGGAAGCAGTCTTGAACCTAGACCGGCTACCGGAACAACAGCTTTGTGAATCATCTAGTATCCTGTCGCACTGATAAATCAGCCCTTAGCGCCCCGGCGGATTGTTTACGGCTGTGCCGAAGTCATCTTTGAAGCTTAGCACCGGTTCCGCTGAATTGAGCGGTAATCTCTTCTTCCGTTATCCAGAGAAGATTACCGGGCACGGAGTGGGAAAGAGCGGCAGCCGCATTGCCATAACGGAGACCGATAGCAGCGCCTTCCGTAAGATATCCGTACAGAAAACCACCCGCAAATGCACCGAAGGCGCCGGCTGCATCAATTACTTCCAAATCATAAGGGCGGTCATGGAATAATTGATCCTCCACGGCCACACCCTGCCATGTCCCGACCCTTGGGGAGACCAGCCTGCCCTCCCCAACAGCGACCACGGAGCCCAAGAATTTCTCTTTCAGAAAGGCAGCCTGATCTTTCAGAACATTCGCCCCGTCGCTGATACATTCGGCAGAAGCGCTTGTTATGATGACGATATCCGCTTCTCTTGCGATAGACATCACACGCTTCCGCTCGTCCTCTGTGCAGACCGTAAATGTATCGTCCACGCAAACACAGACTTGGCACCCTGCGTCATGGGCTTCCGAGAAACCCGCTTCCAACGATGCCATAGAATCGGGAAAACGTATTGGGACTGCGCTGTCTATATGCAGCAGACGGCTGGCCCGCAAAGCCGACCAGTCCAAACTTGCCAGTGTTTCTGCGAACCCGGTTGCCTCCCGGTCCTCCGTCAGGCTGGATGTTCGAGGCGCGCTGCCTGGTTCGGTGTAAGTCAAGCCGACCCGCCCGTCTTTCATCCACCGGACCCAAGATGTATCCACACCCTGTTCCCTGGCTTTGTTAACAATTTTTCTTCCGAGTGCGTTTTCTGTCAGTGCCGACAGCCAGGCGGCACGTAGTCCGAACCGGCTCATGACGACTGCAATTTCTAAGGCTTCCCCTGCGACATGGATATCTAATGTGTCTGCCTGCTCAAGCCGTTCGTATCGTGATGTCGAAAGCCGCAACAGACCTTCCCCGAACGTTAAAATGTCATACCGGTGAGAAGAGGAAGGCATAGTACTCCAAAGAATCCGGCTACAAAGAGAGCCGTTCTGCCGTATCGATTATCCTATCAAGTTCCCCGTGATCCAGACTACCATCCGCCTCGGCCCGAACAAAAAGGTTCACGATGGTATTCACGTCCCGCACGTTAGCGCGGCCGGTTATCATGGATTTAGCAAATTCCCGCGCCACCGCACGCGCCCTTGTATCGTCGTAACCGGTCGGTATCATACCTTGTATGCGTTCCTGTAATCCGGAATTCCGTGCTTTCTGGAACAGAGTCATCAACTCACCCGGATTCAGATTTCCGTCTGCCCGTGCCATCTCTACTTCGGCCATCAAAGCCCTGAGCTCCCAACCGACGCCGGTCCCCGTTCGGTTAAGAGAGGCTGATCCGCTGGAGGCACCACTCCCATCTGCTGCGGGCTCGAGCGCTTTTTCGATGACGACATCCATAATTCCTGCCCTGTCTGCAAGATCCAGCATATTGCGGGCTTCCTGCTGATCGAGTTGGCCGTCACCACTGGCTTTCATGTACATCTGTCCGAGTTCGAGTATATCACGGGGCTTCGCTTTTCCCTCTTTCAGTGCTTCCATCGCCGCTTCGGTGAGGAACTCGGCACCTTCAAGGCTGCTAGCGAACGACACCGTGGTATTTTCCTCCTGCTCCTCTCCTCCCCACGGAAACGCTTCATTCGCCAGGATCTGAACCTTATCCCAGAAACGGCCAAAATCCACAAAACCAACCACGGCCACCCCTACGGCTGTGATCGTGAAGAAAATAAACAGGATTAGAAATCCGCGCGCTTTTCCCATAATAACCTGCTGTTGCTCCGCCCGGTAGGTCGGATATAACCGCCTGGTCTACCCGACGGCATGACCGATGCCTATAGACTCCTACTCGGAAACGGTATTCTGAACCGATGTTTGATTGGAATCCAATGACTTTAAAAACTTCAGTGACTTCAGCTCTCTAGCGCCTTCCATATGATAAAGGTAAAAAGAACGAATGACCCGTGTGATCTCCTGTCTGGAGAGATAGGACGGCCTTAGCCGGGCGAGCCGGTCCATTGGAAGATGTTGAATCCGCGCCATCAACTTTACCGTACCCATGGAAATGGCGATCGCACTGGTATCCTGTGCGAAGCAAGGGGCGCACAACGCGCCGCCCAGAGAGGGACTGAATCGTACATCGCCTTCTTCGAGCGGGTGATCACAGGTGGCGCATCTCAGAAATTGCGGCGCGTATCCGAAGCTCGTCGCGAATCGCAGCTGGAATCCCCAGAATAGAACTTCACCTGCTTCCGGTGGCTGTCTGTTGAGCCCACCCAGTGTCTGAAGGATGAGATCGAACAGTTCAATACTCGGTTCTTCACCGATGATCAGACAATTAACCAGCTCAGACACCGCTCCCGCGTAGGACATCCGCAACAGGTCTTCGCTCAGATATCTGAATGAACCGACCACCTCAAGCTGATTGAGCGTCTGAAGATCACGATGTTCCTTACGCCGGAACGTAATGGAGATGTGTGTGAACGGTTCAAGCGCCGACGAACGCTGAGTTTTTGATTTTCGGGCGCCCCGGGCTACCAGTTTGATCTTGCCATATTCCCGTGTATAGACCGTGACAAGGAGACTAGAGTCTCCCATCACATATCGGTTCAGAACGATTGCATCGGTTTGGCAGATCGACATATGAGTCTTTCACCGGACCTTTCATTGCCCGCTGTCCGTCTCTTCCACTTTCTTTTGGTCGTCTTCGAAACGGAACACCATCTCGCCGTCGCGTACCATACCATACTCTTCCCGGGCCTTTCGCTCTATTTTCAAGCGCAGTTTCGGATCGATTTCCGGATCTTTTTCGAGCACCTCCAGCTCATCAATCAGATCAAGCCTTCGGGCTTCGAGCCTGCTCACCTCACGCTCCAGGTCTGTCTTCCGCTGTTTCAGTCCCCACATACTGTACCAACCGTAATTGCCTCCGACATACACGTAAGCAAATGCGATCAGGAGGACCCCAATAAGAAACCATTTGAACGGTGTGCGGCCGAATTTTGAACGTTTGCGACGCCGTGGTGGCGACGGAGGAAGAGATTTCGAGGTGAAGCCGGTGGCCCTGAATCCGGACATCGCTGTTCTCCTGTTGTCATGTCCCCGAGCGCAAGGCCGCGCGTCCAGCGAATTTGGCCTCTGATCCCAGTGCTTCTTCTATCCTGAGCAACTGGTTGTATTTGGCGATCCGCTCCGATCGAGAAAGCGATCCGGTCTTAATCTGGCCTGCGTTGGTGGCCACCGCGATATCCGCGATGGTGGTATCCTCCGTCTCGCCGGACCTGTGGGAAATCACGGCGGAATATCCCGCCCGTTCCGCCATTTCGATCGCTTCGAGTGTTTCGGTCAAAGTTCCAATCTGGTTGACTTTGATCAATATACTGTTGGCTATCCCATCTGAAATACCGTTACTAAGGCGCTGCGTGTTAGTCACGAACAAATCGTCACCGACCAGTTGAATTCGGTCGCCGAGGCGGTTGGTCATATCCTTCCAGGCACCCCAGTCATCCTCGGCAAGCCCGTCCTCTATGGACACGATATGATAGGTCTCGATCAGCCCTTCATAGAAGGAAATCAACTCTTCCGACGATTTACTGGGCTGCGTTTCGGCCTTCAGCAAATACCGATCGTCTTCGTAGAATTCGGTGGCTGCCGCGTCCAGGGCGATGACCATATCTCGGCCTAGTTCATAGCCGGCTTCGGTAATCCCTTCCCGGAGGACCTGCAGCGCTTCTTCATTGGATGAAAGGTCCGGTGCGAAACCGCCTTCGTCGCCCACGGCAGTTGAATAGCCCCGTTTCTGAAGGACTTTCTTCAGGCTGTGAAACGTCTCCGCTCCCATCCGAAGTGCTTCGGCGAAATTTGAAGCACCTACCGGCATAATCATGAATTCCTGAATATCCACATTGTTATCCGCATGGGCCCCGCCGTTGATAACATTCATCATGGGCACCGGCAACACATTGGCGTTGGCACCACCGAGATAGCGGTATAAGGACGACCCAACCCCCGCCGCCGCCGCATGAGCCACTGCAAGTGAAACGCCCAGAATGGCATTAGCTCCGATTTTCTCCTTATTCTGCGTACCGTCTAGTGCGATCATATGAGCGTCAATGCCAGCCTGATCCTTTGCATCCCGACCTTTAAGGGCCCTAGTCAGCGTGTCGTTGACTCCGGCCACGGCCAAGGTGACACCTTTTCCGCCATAACGATTTTCATCGCCATCCCGACGTTCCCAGGCTTCATGTGCCCCTGTGGATGCGCCGGACGGCACGATGGCTCGGCCGGACGCGCCGTTCGTCAGGGACACCTCAACTTCAACCGTCGGATTACCCCGTGAATCAAGCACTTCTCGGGCGTGAATATCCTCAATAGTCGTCATATTCCTCCAGCCTTATTCCAGTTTGAGTTCGTCCCATCAGGCAAAGCGCAAGACGAACTGAAGTACAGTTGTTTTAATATACATTCGTACGAAGTAGAGTCAAGAAATCGTTACCGGGATGTGAGCGTTCTGATCTCCCTGTTAACACGTGCCAAGCTGATAAGCAGATTTTCCAGACGGCTGTTGTAATCATCCTCCATGATTGCATCTTTTTCCAGCTTCAATGCATCGATTTGGACCTGTATGTCCCGGGACCGGGCCTCCAGTTTCGCCAGGTTTTTGTTTTCTTCCGGAGATAGGTCCGGCACGGTTTCCCCTGGCCAGGCACGTTCCCCGAACGTGATCGACCGGGCCAGAGCGCCGTCCGGATCCTTTCCACCGGGATCCCTGCTACCCTTCCTGTCACCGTTGTCATCGAGCATCGGATGCTCGGTGGCCAGCCGTCCCTGATCCTCGTACCATTCCGCCGTTTTGAGTCGGGTATAGGTGAACGCTTCAAGAATCGAGACGCGGCCGTCCTTGTTGAGGTCGCTGTTTTCGACGGACAGGGCCGACAGGAAATGCTCCGTGAATACTGTCGCGATCCGCTGCCCACCGCTCTTGGTCGCGGTGATAACAACCCGATTGGACGCACTGATAGCATCGATAAATGGGCCGCTTGAACTCGAGCCGTTCACGAGAACAACGCGGCTGGCCTTGACGGCATTCAGCAAGTCGTTTAGCTTGGATGCCGTTAGATCCGGTCCCGGTATGTTCAGTTTGGGATCCCGGCCGGTGGCACTGCCATGACCGATCAGGATGACGAACAACAGGTCGGAGTCGTCGAGCCGATACGACAGGGTGTCGAAGATCTGTTCGATAGTGATTAAGCTAGATTTTTTAGCAGGAAGCGCCGGATCTATGGTGGGATCAGGTACCAGAAGAAATAGGCGACTCTGCGGAATCTTGTGCTCTTCGTGGAGAACGTTATAGATGCCGCGGGCCCAATTCCAATGGGCCTCATCATATTTCGGTTCTCCCCCTATACCGCTGATGATAAGCGTATACCTGACACCATTAGAACCATCCGTTGCGGCCTGCAATTTCCATACACACGGCAGTTGAATCAGAACAGCCAGACAACAGAGTCTTATGTTTCGCAGCATCACACATCCCTCAAATGGCAAGATCGAAGGCCCTGGCGCGATCCCGTTCTGTTTCACCGAACACCTTGACAAACCGGTCCTGTTCGAGTGGTCCCATCGGTATATTTCTTCTCGCCATCATACGCTGGGCGACTTCCAGCGCTTTGGTAATTTCGTAGTCGGCCATACCTTCCGGCCCGTGCCAACAGAAGGACGGAATATATTTCGGCAGAATCTCAACGCTTACTACATTGGCGGAAAACCCCATGACCGTACCCGTGTTGAACGTCGTACTGATCCCTGATTTCCCAAAATCCCCCATCAGAATACCCAGAAACAGCATTCCCGTATCGACCATCTGACCGTTCAGCCACATCGATATGGTGCCATAGGTGTTTTTCAAGTTACTGTTTGTCGTTCCGGCGCCCAGGTTCACCCATTGCCCTAGATAGGCATGACCAAGGAAGCCGTGGTGCTGTTTGTTGGAATATCCGTGGATTATGGAGGAGGCCACCTCACCGCCGACTTTACAGACAGGACCGATAGAGGTTCCCCCGTAAATGCAGGCACCGGCCTGCACGATAGACTCCGCGCCTATGCTGACCGGCCCCTGGAGATAACTGTGTGGAAGGATCCGAACACCCTCTCCAATAATAACAGGTCCATCTGATGCATCGATCACCGATCCCGGAAGGATCATCGCATCCGGGTATACGGTAATATCCTGCGCGTTGATGAAGTCCGTACCGGGGAATTCAGGTGTGTTGACCGGCTGCCCGCCGATCTTTTTGTGATCCCGGCGAATCTCATCGCCGTTCATCCGGATCAGATCCCAGGCATAGGTGGCCATGTCGGCATGCACCTCCTCCCGTTCCATACTTTCCCGGACCACAGGCGCAGCGTCGGATTCCGATAGCAGCATCGGCCACCGGGAATCACGCATGCGTGCCGCTACCAGGGTTTCCCCTTTGAGAAAGACACGGTCCGGCCCTTCTACCGAAAGTATGCGGGCCAGCATGTCGTCCATAAGGACCCTGCCATTTATATAGAGTGTTACCCCTTCGCTGACTGTATTCACCGGGGTACCGGGGTTATGTTCCTCGACGACGCTTTTTAGTTCGTCTCGGCACCATAGTCGGTAGGGTACATCGGGAAAAAAGGACAGGATTTTCTCCCGGAGCGTTTGCGTACCGCATCTGAGATCAAAGACAGGCCGGGCAAATACCAAGGGATCGAAATTCGATGCCGTTTGATCTTCGAACAAACAGAGTGTGGGCTGAGGAATGGACATGATTATAAACCGGCGTTCGTCGCTTATTCCACTGTCACGCTTTTGGCCAGATTTCGGGGTTTGTCTACATCACAGCCACGCAAAACAGCGATATGATAGGCTAGCAATTGCAATGGGATGACCGACAGAAGCGCTACCAGAACCGGATCGACATCCGGGATAAAGATCACATGATCGGCTTTATCGCCGATCCAGGCATCACCCTCGGTAGCGATGGCGATGACACGGCCCTTACGGGCGCGAACTTCTTCTATATTGCTCATAATCTTGTTGTAGATCCGGTCCTGCGTGGCGATAAACACCACCGGCATATCCTTATCTATCAGTGCGATCGGACCGTGTTTCATCTCCGCCGCAGGATAGCCTTCGGCGTGAATATACGAGATTTCCTTGAGCTTTAGGGCGCCTTCCAAGGCCACCGGGAAGTTGAAATTCCGTCCCAGGTAGAGCGCGTTACTTCTATCGGCATACTCCTCCGCAATTTTTCGGATGTCGTCATTCAAAGCCAGAATCGTTTCAATTTTTTCCGGCACTTTACTCAGATCACGGGCGATGGTCATCCGGCGTTCCCGAAAGCGATCACGAACGTGACCGAACTTCAGCGCAATCATGGCGAAGACTGCGACCTGAGCCGTGAACGCTTTGGTGGACGCCACACCGATCTCCGGACCGGCATGAACATAGACACCGGCCTCGCATTGCCGGGCGATGGAAGAACCGACCACATTACAGATACCGAGCGTACGGGCCCCCAAGTTCTGGGCTTCCCGTACGGCGGCAAGCGTATCCGCCGTCTCTCCGGACTGACTGATGGCAAACACAAGCGTCTCGTCGTCTACAATCGGTTTGCGATATCGGAATTCAGAGGCATAGTCCACTTCTACCGGGATGCGGGTCAATTCCTCAAGCATGTATTCGGCGGCCAGGCCGGCATGCCATGACGTACCGCAGGCGGTAATAACGATACGGTGGATTTTTTTGATGTCGTCTTCATCCATTTCCATACCTGCCAATACTGCGGTTCCTCGTTCATCATCCAGTCTGCCGCGAATGGCGTTGGTGATGACATTGGGCTGCTCGAAAATTTCCTTCATCATAAAATGATTGAAGCCACCACGCTCAAGCGTGTCCAGGTCCCGGGTAATCCGGATTTCCTCGGGCTCCATCACCCTACCCCGTGCCGATTCAATTCGGACGCCGTCATCGGTCATAATCGCCAATTCGCTGTCTTGAAGGTAGATAACACGGTCTGTATGTTCGATCAGAGCGGCCACGTCCGATGCTAGAAAACTCTCCTCATGATGCAGACCAACCACCAACGGACTGCCCTGACGGGCGGCGACAATCGTGTTAGGTTCTGTCTTACTGATTACCGCAATACCATAGGTGCCTTCCACATGACGCAATGCCAGCTGGACTGCCTTTACCAGATCAACGGAAGAATAGAACCTGCTTATGAGGTGCGCCAGTACTTCCGTGTCCGTCGCGCTCTCAAACACATGGCCTTCTCTTTCAAGCATCGCCTTCAGCACATCGAAATTCTCGATGATGCCGTTATGAACCACGGCAATTTGATTTTCGCCGTCCACATGGGGATGCGCATTGAGGTCCGACGGTTCTCCGTGGGTAGCCCAGCGGGTATGCCCGATAGCGAACCCCGGATCGAGCTGACTGCCGTTCAACGCACGGTTCAAGTTATCGAGGCGCCCTGCCTTTTTAATGACCTCCAGATTTCCCTCGTTGAGGCCGGCGATACCGGAAGAGTCATATCCCCTGTACTCCAACCGCTTCAACGCCCCCATGACAATGGGTACGACATCCCTTTTTCCGATATAACCTGCTATGCCACACATGACTGCCTTCCTTAATAGTGACTCACTCCGATATTAGGCAGAGCGGAATTAGCTGGCACAAGAAATCTATCTACATTACGAGGAGATAGATGAGAATATCCCCTATCTTCTGTCAAGTACAAAACAACGGCAGGAGAGACGACCCTGCCTTACGCCAGCCCTTTCCGGCGACGCAGAAACCATTCGAGTCCGAGGAACAGGAGGACTGCGATGAAAAGAGGCGGGGTGTCCCGCAGATCTTCTTCCCGTACCAGAGAAGAGGTCTGCTTCACTGGTGGGATAAGGTCTGGAAGAGTTCCGGCCTGGGCGGGTTCGAGATAGTCCCCGCCTGTGGAGGAGGCTAACCGTTTGAGGACATCCGCGTGGAGCGAGGCATCCGTAAATTCCGCGACCGATTCCGCCACACTGAACCCACCCTGATCTACGGCAATAAAAGTTTGGGGCGTTCGGACGGAGACATCAACCCTGTGCATTCCGCCTAGTCTCGGCATATACTCCGCCTGGTAGGAACCGTCGTCGCCGAAAGTCCATTCCAGTTCCACTGGTTCCGGCTGACCGGTCGGCCCGGTTACCTGAGCCCAGACGGAAGCGTCGTTAACCGGTTTAAATGTTTCATCCAGCACTCTGGATGATATGACTACCGGCTCATTTTCTACATAGGTTTCCTTATTGAGCGTCACAGAAATCCGGTTGGTGGAGGCAAGCGCCAGCCAGCGGACCATTTGTTGCCAGAACCTTTCATGTGAATCGTCTTCTGAATCCATGAACATCTGCCACCGCCAGGTACTCGCCGAGGTGAAGGCCATGGTCCGGCCTTCACCATAGCGTTGGACAACCAGAATCACATTGGATCCTTCGAGCAGATCCGCCGAGGGATCTATACCCAGAACCGTGGCACCCGGTTTGACATCGCCGACGCGGTTGTAACCTGCCAATTCGGGGAGCTGCGACCAGAGTTTGGCGTTGGCGTCCCGGTCAGGCGAAATACGCATTAAAGGATGGGTGCGGCCGTCCGGTGTCAGATCCATACGGAAAATCCGATCCACCAGACCGATGCCCCAGGTGCCACCGCCCCGTGAAGAAGCGACGCGAACCGGCAAAGCATCTTCTACCGGTGTGCCGGCATAGCCGCCTTCAGCAAACGAGCCGTCGCCTCCCAGCATCAACAGACCGCCACCGCGTATGCTGACGAACTCTTCGGTCATCTGCAACTGTTCCGGCGTGAACCAAGCGGCTTCGATATTGCCGAGGATGATTGCATCATATCCGAACAGCTCCTCCCGTGTTCTGGGATAGCCGTCCTGAAGCTCGGTTGGGGATTGCACCCCCTGCCGGTAAAGACGCCCGTCGTGAGATATGCGCACCATCGAGACCAGATTGACCTGAGGATCTTCATCGACGGAACGACGGATGAATTTGAACTCTTTTCGCGGATATCCTTCCACATACAGCACCCGGCCTTTTCGGGTCCGGTTGTCCACCAGGAACCGTCGCTGGTTGTTCTCGGAGATCATTTCCTCCGACCGGGGTTTTATCTCCGCCGAATATTCGTAGATGCCCGGTGCATCCGGCGCCAGTGTCAGCTTAATGCGCTGCGTGTCGCCGTCACGGCCGATCAGAACCTGGCGAGTTTCCACCAACCGGGCGCCTTCTTTGATCTCCAGGTCGACCGTCTTCCCCTGGTAACCGTAACCTCGTAACGTAACAAACAGGTCCGCGACCGAGCCGGCCGTCATGGTTTTTGACGTGGCCACCTTCATGATTTCAATATCTTTGAGAACGTGTTCCTTGCCAATACCGATCGTGTAGACCGGCACCTCCTGAGATTTCAGGTAGGCGGCAACCCCTGCCAGTTCGTTGACGCCCTGATCTGCGTTGTCCGCACCGTCCGAAACCAGGACAATCCCGGCCAACGGCATATCACGGAATTCTCCGGAAACCTGACTCAACGCACCCGAGATATCGGTGGCTTCCCCCTCTGCCGTCAGCTCCGACTGATCGGCGATACGATTGGTTTCCAAAGAGAACCGGAAGGTTCGTACTCTGAATTTTTCCTTTAATTTCGGTAGAAGTCCCCGGCCTTTGTCATCTTCCATCAACTGACGGACCGCTTCAATACGCGAAACCGATCCGGGCGCATCCTGGATTCGCATACTTTTCGAATCATCCAGCAACACAATGATGAATCCCTGTTCCGGCGTTACTTCGGAGGTGAGGAGCACCGGCTCAAGCAGACTACATGTGATTAGGAGCAAAGGCAGGAGTTTCAGGGCAATCAGGACCGATTGATACCGTCCTGTGATAGTAACTGATGTTCTCTGATAAAACAGGATGACCAGCGCAACGATAATGAGGGTCACCGCCAGGATGACCCAGGGATCCAGGAGCGACTTGAAGATAACCTTATCGTTCTCTCCCAGAACTCCCGCTGACTGAAGAAAGGATTCCATCATATTCTATCCGGTTCACTATGGGTAGAGTATCGAGTGTGCCTCATTTCATTGAAGCGGTAAAATCCAGACACTGTCAACAGAAATATATAACCGCATGTTGACTTTATTGTTGTGATGTTGGTTCATGTCTTCTTTAACCAAGACATGTTTTCCACTGAATCTGTATACCGACTTTTTTCAAGCGTTATTTATGGGACCGAACCGTAAAATCGGGGTGTCGGAACACACACTGTTTTACCTTGACATCGTAAATAATGCTGGCTATTATCCTGTTATTGCGCTTTCATATGTGACCATTAAAGATAGCGGGATGTTTTGAGGAAGGAGTTATGATGAATCGTATGATAGCGGGTGTTGTTTCGGCTGGTATACTTACCGGTGGATTGATGATCGGTTCACAATCCTACGCCCAGACCGGCCAGCCCAAGAATGTTCAGGTTTTGAAGGGAAAAAACACTAAAGAAATCCGGGACGTCATGAAGGGGATCACCGGCGCCCTGGGTGTAAAGTGTGTTTTCTGTCACAATCCTAAGGACTATTCGAGTGATGAGAAGCCAAAGAAGCTTGTAGGCCGCGAGTTTTTGAAGATGGTCGGTGAAACCAATAAACAGATTGCCGCCATAAATCGTTCGGTAATGAAGAAATCCAAATTGACGAGCGTCACCTGCTTCACCTGTCATCAAGGCGGCCTGGAAGTGGCGAGTGCCCCGGAATAGGTTACAGATTTTTGATAGGTAGATTGACCTCATGTTTTCGGATTGCGGCAGCCCTTGCCCGCAATCCGAATTCTTTTGGATACCTATGAAGCCTACTACTCTGACATTTCTCGGAACGGCCGATGCGGTCCCGGAACCGGGACGGGATGTGGCAAGCTTCGTTATCAACGACACCCATCTCGTGGATACCGGCTGGCGCGCCACTGCCCGCATGATTGATCGGGGTCTGGACCCTCTCAAAATCAAGACCATCATCATGACCCACTGCCACCAGGACCATTACCTGGGGATGCCCCAGTTTTTCTTCCACTGGTCCCAGTGCTGGCGACCGGAAATGGGTGCCCCTTCCCTGAAAGTCTACGGACCACGGGACATTGTGGACGTTCTGGACGCTACTTGGAAGTTCCTTCTGGCGGAACGATATCCCCAGTTCACATGGCGTCCCGAGGTTAAGGTTATAGAGGACGGAGAAACCATAAAAACCGACACATTCTGGCTATCTGCCTGTAAAACCCGGCATCCTGTAGACGGCCGCTGTTACACGTTCCTGGACCGTGACACAGGTGTTAAAATCGGCTTCACGGGCGACACCGCCTACCATGAGCCGATTGCCGAGCACGTGCGTGGATGCGACCTACTGTTACATGATTCGACCTTCCCTCATGACTGCCCCCGCGAAAGATTGGACAGGGACGGCCATTCCACGGCGGTTGACGCTGCAAAAATCGCCAGGCTGGCCGATGTCCAGCATCTGTTCCTGATGCATTACCAACTCGAACGTCATGAAGAGTCCATCACCCATGCAGAGAATATATTCCCGGATGTCTCCTATGCTGTTGAAGGGGAAATTGTGGAAGTGACACGGGAATAAGATCCGCACCGGACCACCTGTGAACGATCACAAGGACGTAACAGCCAGTACATCGCATTCAGGTTCTACCATCCTCCTGGTAATGGCCATGGAAGAAGAGGCGGCGGCTGTCTTAAAGATTCTGCCGTTTCAGTCCTTGTCGGCACCGCTCGAGGAGGACCTGCCTCCACACGGATACACCACCCAACTGGACCATTTGAATGTTGCCCTGGTCGTCAACGGTCAGGATCCTGTCTATCGGGTAGCCAGTTTTGGGACGGATGCCGCCACCCTGGCGACCTACCTGGGTATCCGGGCGTTCGCACCGGACCTGGTGATTAGCGCCGGCGTGGCTGGCGGATTCAAGGCGCAGGGCGCAGAGATCGGAACGGTGTATGTCAGCGAAGACAGCGTCCGATATATCGACCGGCGTGTTTCGATAACCGAACCGAATTACCGTGACTACGCAGTGGGATTCTACCCGGTAGCAGATGCTTCACAAATGGCCCAGACTCTGGGACTGCCGACCGGAATCGTAGTCACCGGCGGATCGTTTGAAAACTCACCAGAAGACGAAGCCCAGATTCGGGCGCATGGTGCGGTTGCCATAGAGATGGAAGCGGCCTCGGTCGCTAAGATGAGTATGTTGATGAAAACCCCGTTTCTGGCGGTCAAGGCTGTGGTCAATTTCGAGGAAGATCCAGCATTCGCGGATCAGTTCGAACGGAATTTCCATACGGCGACTGCCTGCCTGGCACATACCATGAAAGAAATCCTTCAGTATTATACGGATCACGAGATTTAATTAACAGAGGAGCTATCATGAGGATTATCGGAATCGATCAGCACTTTCCGCTACCGCGGGTGCGCCTGGTGAGAATCACCACTGATACCGGCATCGAAGGATGGGGAGAAGTAACGTTGGAGGGAAAGCCAAAGAGTGTGACGGCAGCGATAGAAGAGCTGGCGGAATACCTGATCGGCAAGGATCCACTACGCATTGAACACCACTGGCAGCACATCTACCGTTCCGCGTTTTTCCGGGGCGGCAACGTCCTGATGACCGCCCTTTCCGGCATCGATCAGGCGCTGTGGGATATCGCCGGCAAGCACTACGGACTGCCGGTACACCAGCTACTCGGCGGCGCGGTACGGGATCGAATACGCGTCTATGCCCACTGGGGTATCGGCAGTATGACAGACGAAGGCCAGGCAGCCGCGAAGAATCGACTTGAAATGCTTCAGGAGCAGGGCGGCTACAAAGTGTTCAAGTCTGGACCCGGTGGTAAGTGGCGCGCCCACGAGCCGCCGGCGGTGATCGACGCGTTCGTCGAACGTGCGTACCTGATGCGCGAATGGGTAGGCCCTGATGTGGAGTTGGCGTTCGACTTCCATGGCAAGATGACGCCCGCCATGGCCATAGAAGTGTGTCAGGAGCTCAAAGGCATGCGCCCTATGTTCGTGGAGGAGCCGGTGCCCCAGGAAAACGTGGCGGCGCTAAAGCTGGTGTCGGATCACGTCACGTTCCCGATCGCTACCGGTGAACGTCTGCTTACCCGATGGGGATTCCGAGAAATCTTTGAAACGCAGGCGGTGGCCTACATTCAGCCCGACACCTCCCATGCCGGTGGCATCACCGAAATGAAGAAAATAGCCAATATGGCGGAGGTGTACTACATGCACATCATGCCGCACTGCGCCATCGGACCAGTCGCTTTCTCCGCCTCGTTACACGTGGATGCTGTAGTGCCTAACTTCCTGGTACAGGAACAGATCGACCAGGGACTGGGCCGCGGCCTGCTTGCGTCGCCCTGGCAGGTAAACGACGGTCACATCGAACTACCCACGGCACCGGGACTGGGATTTGAAATCGATGAAAAAGCTCTGAAACATAACGTCACCTACCAAGAAGAGCTGGGCGGTGAATTTTTTTATGAATCGGACGGAAGTGTGGCAGACTGGTGAGGTACGTGATAAAAACGGTAGAATGAAAGAAGACTATGACTATCCATCGCATTGGCCCCATTATCACTCCGGAGTCAGACTCTTCCATCGGTACTAACATCAACGGACCGTCGCTCATTCGGGCGCCTGAATGGCTGCCGGGTCGTCTTGGTACGTATTATCTTTATTTCGGGCATCATCAGGGAACGTATATCCGGCTGGCTTATGCAGATCGCCTGGAAGGTCCCTGGACTGTCTACGTGCCGGGAACACTGCGGCTCGATGAAACACCCTGTTCCGGACATATCGCCTCACCTGAAGTGTACATAGACGAAAAGGGCAAACGGCTGATTATGTATTATCACGGACCGGTGCTTTCGCTTGAAGAAACGAAGAGCGATTCACTGACGCAGCGTTATCCGATGCTGGGCCCGCAACGGACGCTGGTGGCCACATCAGAAGATGGTATTCGATTTACGTCACTTGATGAGGTCATAGGATCCAGTTACATGCGGGTATTCCGATGGGGTGGCATGATGTACGCGATTGCTATGCCAGGTATTTTTTATCGCTCAGAGGACGGGCTTACGGAATTTGAAGAAGGTCCCACCTTGTTCGATGAGACCATGCGGCACTCGGCGGTGCGACTGCACGAGGATTTGTTGACGGTCTTCTATTCCAACGCCGGGGACTGTCCGGAACATATACTGAGCGCTACCGTCAAGTTAACGGCCGATTGGCTCCGGTGGCGTAACGCGCCGCCGGTGTCCATTCTGAAGCCGGAAACCGACTACGAAGGCGGCGACCTGCCGCGGAGACCGTCAAGACGCGGTGCGGTGCAAATACGGGCCCGGCAATTACGGGATCCTGATGCATTTGAAGAAGATGGTGCATCTTACCTGCTTTATTCCATCGCCGGAGAACACGGTATCGGCCTGGCAAAAATTATCCAATAAACATGAGAATCGAAAAACATGCAGGCGGTTCACTTCGTAACGTATGTCTGTCGGGTGTGTTTTTGATTGACGTTTGTCCAGCATTACAGGCAAACACAGTCCACCACACCTGGGGTGCCTTATGGACCATCTGGACGGGCAATGGGGCACATGCGTGACATGCGTGGACTGAAGCAAAAGCCTTAACGGAAGGCCGCATTACGGCAGCCGTTCCCTCCGCTGAAACCGATCCATTTTTTCGTCCTTGAAAGATTGGATTGACGAGGCTACAATAACTTTCCTAACAGGTGAGGGCACAGGACACGAACCATGCTCCGGCTTTCCCCGGCGGGCATTTCCAGCGAATAACCCGTTAGGCGAGCCAAACCGGTACCTCCGATGTTGATTGCGATTAGCGTTTGAAAGGATCGGTCGAAGTCATTGATAAAACACAACGACCGGCACGGACGGGCGAAAAAGGACGGGCGCAATCCCATCTTCTCGGATCGTGACGGACTCGTTTTTTAGTATCCGACACCAAACACCATTGCCGGTGTCGTGAATCAGCAGCCCAGGCTTTCTTATTGCCAAAATCCTGTCGATTGGATAAATTATGAAAGCGAGAATCTCATACACCCTGTCTGTAGAACTATGACTCTTTCCTCCCCACACTCTATCCCACAGGCAGCAACGCACGCGGCGTGGCGTGTTCCGCCGCCGGAGCTGGCGTTGCCTGACGACACGGTACATGTGTGGCGTGCACCACTGACGTTGACGGAAGCACAGGGATCTGTCTTTCGACCGCTGCTTTCGGATGACGAACAGGAGCGTTTTGACCAAGCCCTGAATGAAAAAGTGAAACGAAGGTTTCTTGCCGCGCGCGGCATGTTACGCATTCTGCTCGGCCGATATCTGGACACTGCGCCGGAGCGGCTTCGTTTCGACTACAACGAACACGGTAAGCCCTCCCTCAACGATCCGAAAATGCCACTCTCCTTCAACGTTTCCCATTCAGGGGGAATCGGTCTGTTCGCCATAACGTGGAATCGGGACATCGGTGTGGATGTGGAGCATCAGAAACCCGGTTCACCGAATGACCGCATGGATATCGCACGCCGTTTTTTTTCTGTCGCGGAGTACGATTCGTTGGCCACGGTTCCGGATCTACTTCGACGCGAGGCATTCTACCAGTGCTGGACCCGAAAAGAGGCATTTGTCAAGGCAAAAGGCGTAGGCATGTCGCTTCCGCTTTCATCGTTCGACGTCTCGGTCGGCCCGGATGCCCCGCCCGCACTGCTGGCCACACGCTGGAACCCTTCTGAGGTAAATCGCTGGACGATTCACGCGCTAGACCCAGGCAGTGATTATGCCGGTTCTCTGGCCGTTCAGGGTACGGACCTTCAGGTTGCCTGCTGGCAGTGGAGCGACTGAGAAGAATCAACACACCAGGCAGCGTTGAATAACTTAAGCGCCTGGACACGTATTATTTCAGGATCAGTAAAAGATGTGACGGTATCACCGCATGCGCTGGGCGAGTGCGACGAATGACATCATAATCCATAATTCCTCACACGGTTTCACCCAGTGACCAGGTCGCATAGGAGATATTGGCATCCGTACGCCAGCCAAAACATACCGGTTGCATTCACCGTATTAAACAGAAGTTAGTGGAATAGGAGAACACGAATTATGTCGTCTGACCCATTCTGTCCCCTGAATATGACACCGGAAATGATGATCGAATACACACCCGACTGGGACGGGGAGCGGTTCCAGGATGGTCGTCCGAGGGTACCGGACGATATCTTGGAACGTTTGAAGCGGGTGACGATCACACAAGCTTGGGGTATTGTGAGGGGCGACGGGTACAGCCATCAGTACGAAGGCGGGTGGCAATGCACCCATC
This sequence comes from uncultured Gemmatimonadota bacterium, assembly GCA_964470965.1. Lineage (GTDB taxonomy): Bacteria > JAAXHH01 > JAAXHH01 > JAAXHH01 > JABIQT01 > CAYYIS01. The sequence goes on from CAYYIS010000004.1 coordinate 58,077, forward strand.
CCGGGCAGACACTGGTGGGCCGGGCCGTGACCGCAGTCTATATGCCCCGGCGACCAGCCATGCGAACCGTCATGGAGGAAAAAGGCGCGAAACAGGGTTGTGTCGGAGACCAGATTTCCTGGCCAATCGACATGCTGGTTTCCGGAGACGTGTATGTGGCCGATGTCTACGGAAAAGTGGATGAAGGGCCGATCATCGGTGATAATCTCGCCACCGCCATTTATGCCAATTCCGGCAACGGAGTGGTATTCGACGGTTCTCTTCGGGACCTCGAAGGTATCGAAGAGATGGCGGAGTTCACGAGCTTCGTCCGCGGCTGGCACCCCTCATATGCTTCGCCGACCATCATGCTGCTGGGCGTCAACACCGCCATCCGTATCGGGCAGGCCACCGTGATGCCCGGCGATGTGGTGCTGGGGAAACGGGAGGGCGTGGTATTTATACCACCACACCTGGCCGAAAAGGTGGTCAAGACCTCTGAACTAATACGCCTCCGGGATCTGTTCGGCATGCAACGCCTTAGGGAAAGCATTTATACCCCGGGTCAGATCGACGATCGATGGACCGACGGAATAGAAGCCGACTTCTCACGCTGGCTGGAGGACCACTTGGACGAACTCCCTGTTCCTAGGGACGCCATTCAGGAGCTGTTGAAGGAAAGGACCTGGTAATGCGATTTTATCTGTGCCTGCTAACGCTATTGTTTCCTGCAGCCTATTATTCGCACCCTGCGATGGGAAGCCAGGCGGACAGTTCCCTGACATCGGTTCGGGCGTTTGTGCAAATTTCCGATCAAATCGCTACTTCCGGACAGATAGGCGTTCAGCACATCGGCGCAATAAAAGAGGCAGGTTATGAGCTGATCGTGAATCTGGCACCGGCTAGGAAGCAGATGAACGGGCAAGAACCGTTCGCCGCCGTCGAGGCGGGACTGGCCTATGTCCAGATTCCAGTGGATTTCCAGAATCCCAAGTTGCGAGACCTGGAGTTTTTCTTCGGGATCATGGAAGCCAATTCAGACCGAAAAGTATATGTCCATTGCTTCGCTAACATGCGGGCCTCTTCGTTCATGTACCTGTACCGGGTCATCCGCCTGCGCGTTTCGCCGGAAGCCGCAGAAGGCGATCTGAACAAAGTATGGGAGCCGAACGGAGACTGGCAGTCTTTCATCGAGAAGGCGTTGGAAACATTTGGGAATTGACAGCTTCGTTCCTTCTAATGCTCCGCAAGTCATGCGTTCATTTTCGCGACTGTCCAACCATGAAACATAGAATCAATAAACAGTATTATTATTTTATTTTCTCGCTTTCATCAGCACAAAACACATCGAGTCGCTACGCCAGCGAGCCGTGACCTGTAGACCGTGGAGTTGTACGGAGGTGGCTGAGGCGGTGACGCCGTGTTCGGCAGTGTCCGTACCACGCAGGAGCCGGCGCTGGCGTGTCAGGAATGAGTAGGCCAGTTCGTGGCGTGCCTGACGTTCGGCTTCCTGCCAACTGTGTTCCTCGTAATAGTACATACGAGATATGCCGACCGCGTACATGGCACCTGCGTTATCTGGGAGAGTGGTAATCCAGGAAGGCGGTGTTTTATCTGGAAGGATCCTCGCGGAGGACAAGGCGATTTCCTGTTCCCGAGAGACTGCCAGTACCAGTATCATACCACCGACCCGGGCGGTATCCAGATAGACCGGAGTAACCTCATATAGCGGTTGTTCCGAAAAACGCTCTCCCTGGTACACCACCTGCCCGCCGGGTAATGTCTGAAACAGACGTTCACCCATGATGGCGCTTCCCAGAGCCATCCTGAGCCGATAGGCTGCATCACGCCCCGCCGCAGCCGCGGCGCTGTCGTACATCGCGTACGCTCGGGCGTATCCGACCGCGTATACCATACCGGGTTCCTCGGGCATACGAACGAACCAGGCAGGCACCGCTTCCTGATCTCCTCTGGCGTACCAGGTCGTGAACACGGTCAATATGCAGGCTAGGAGATTCATGATATCCAAAAAAAATCAGCCACGAATCAGCAGCGGCAATATGTCGGCGCTGGTGCGTGGCTGAAAGTTTGTATTCAGTGTCTGGAGCAGGGGATCAATAATTCCCCTGGTTTCTCTTCCACTGCTCGAACTTTTCGATCTCGCTGTCCAATTCCTTAAACGCCTCGGTGGCCCGAAAGCGGGTGTACAGATTCTGGTTGGCTTTAATCTTGGCCATCAGCTGCTCGTTGGCCGTACCAATCGGCATCTCAATCAGAACGTATGACCGCCAGATCTGCCGTTCCTGCTGCAGATCCTGCTTACTGATTCGGCTACCGTGCATCACCGTGCTTACGACGGATTTGTACGCCAGAGTAAACTGGTCCAGATATTCGGAACCGTCTCCCACGCCGACTTCTTCCTGGAATCGTTTCTGCAGGCCGTTGAAATTGACTTCCATCTGCTGGGCGAGTTGATTGCGGCCTTCCGTCTGTGCTTTGTTGATCGCAAGCTGCATATCGGTAGATGTGGCCGTAGCCGCCGCAAACAGATTATTCGGGTCCTTGGGCACATCCGTAAACCAGTCCGGCGCCCGCTTCAGGACCTCAGAATTCGGGACGGGCGTCAAATCAGCTATTTTCGAACCGGCGCCGCAGGCCGCCACCACGAAGGCGAGGGCAAAGATAGAGAAGGCGATACGTTTCATGGCACGATCTCCTTTCACACGAGTGAGGAATCATCCAGTCAGTGGTCAACAGATTTGAAATACGGGGATTGTTGTTGAATTATCTCTCCTAGGGTCTTAGTATCTATAAATCGTAGACGCCAAAATTGGCTAAATGTTCCAAAATAAATGGCCCTGTCCACAATAAACAGTCATCGCAGCTTAGTTAAGAACCTGTAGCTGTTACAATCATCATTTATTACCGTGCCGCGACTGCCATAGATTCGTGAGGCTCACATGTTGACGAAAGAAGAAACGTGGTTTTTCGACCATCATGGTTTCATCATATTACCCCAGGTGGTTCCCCCGGAGGAGATCAGCCGAATGATAAACCTTGGCAATCTGTGGCATGATATGCCAATGGAAGAACTGCCGCCGCCGCTTACATCGACATCCAGAGTGGGCGATCGATCATCGACCATCGCACATTGGATCAACCATGTCCACTATGTGGACGAGGTGTTTCAACGACTCGTTCTCAACCCGGAGATCATGCGCGTCGTCATAACGCTCACCCGCGGTACACCCTGTCTGGTGGATTCGGCGCTGACCAGGAACTTCCGTGATTCGGATGACATCACCTTCCATGCTGCAGGCAAAGATTATGGCGTGGTGGACTCAATGCCACACGCCGGTTTTTTGAATGCGGGAATCTCACTGGTCGATGTGCCGGAGGGAACTGGATTCGTATGTCTGCCAGGCAGCCATAAACGCAATTTTGAGCCGCCCGAGGTCTCTATCTACGATGGGCCGCCCACCGTCATAAATGTACCAGTTCGAGCCGGGGATTGCCTCCTTTTCACTGAAGCTCTTTACCACGGTGGCAGGAGATGGACGGAGGATTATCCACGCTTCACTGTTTTCAATCGTTATGTCGACAAGGGAAAGCACAGTACCCTCCCGCTGGAATCTCACAAACAGATGTTACCGGAGGAAATTTATGAACTGGAGCAGCCAGCGGTTCCGGGGCAGCGAAAACGTGTAGTGGATCGAATCATTAAGGAATTAGAAACATCCAATTAGAACTTTACTGGTTTTCCACGGAGAAACCTGATGGCCTTGTCAGATTTTTCAGGACCTGACTATATCGATGACTGGTGGCGGGATCTCAACAAGCAATGGCCCGAGCGAGTGCCGATATCAGAGTATCTTGTGCGCAGGCTGGTTGCCTGGTGTGAACGTTCGAATAACACCGAACACCACATACTCGAACTGGGAGTAGGCGGTGGTGCGCTTGCCGCCTCGGTGCTCGACGCACTGGAGAAGGCGAATTTACAGCCTCTAAACTTTACAGGGATCGACTTAGAACCGGAACTCACCCGGCAAGTGGAGGGGCGCCTGAACGGCGTTACGCAAACCAGGATTCATGTTTTTCATGCAGATCTTCGGGAACGCGGCTGGGCAGAAGACCTGGGGCGTTTCGATGTGATCTATTCCCTACAGACGTTCCATGACCTCGGCGGCCAAGGGGCGCTGACCGCCATCTATCAGCGGGTTTTCTCACTTCTCTCTGCCGGCGGCCTGCTGATCAATGCAGATTTCGTAATCCCGTTCCCCAACGACAATCCTGAGAAACCCAGACGCCTTCCGGTGGACACCCATCACCATATCTTGACTAACCTCGGTTACACGCGGTTCAAGAACGAGGTAAGCGTGGGGAAATTAGCCTGCATGACTGCTGGACGAGATTGAAGATTTATTCCTTTATAACTATCTGGAAACCGGCCCGTGGTGACCTAGGTGAAGAAGCTTACGAACGCGAATCCGTAACTGTGTGATTCTCTCGGGCAATGGTTGACTGTAGAAATGCCGCCGTCACCCAGCGCCGTGGGTCCAGAACAGACAGCGGGCGCCGTCACCTGGAAGATTGCCCTCAAAGCATTATTTTTCTCTCACAGTTCGGCTACGCATCCGTGGTGGAAAATCAGCAGACCATGGTACTCATTTCTACACCATTTGACCTTGCGTACAGAAAAAGCAGCCTCCTGTAGCCAATCAGCCAGCGAAGACAGTTGTCGAGCAACTCCACACCCACCGTGTTTTCGGTCGGCCATGGCACCTTTGTCCCTTAACTGTTTTCGAGCACGTCATCCGGAACGGAGTCAAACAACGCCTTAAGTTCCTCGATCTGGGGTTTCATCGCAGACTCCTGTTATAGCTGACTGCTTCATTCCCCTTCCTATATCCAGAAAAATTCCCGTACTGCCCTCACCCCACAAACCTATGTTTCTCTACCACATCCATTACCAGTTCTGTTCCCAGCCCAGGCTTCTCAGGCAGTTGAAAATAACCGCCCTGCACCACCGGCGGATCGGTCAGAAGTTCGTTGCGCCATGGAGCGTCCTGCTCGTCGTCCACGTACTCCAGAACGAGGGCGTTGGGCAGGTTGGCCATTAGGTGCAGGCTGGCCAGCGTGGAGACGGCATTGTTCGGATTGTGGGGCGAGACCTGTATATAGTAGCTCTCCGCCATCGCAGCAATTTTTTTTGTTTCCAGGATCCCTCCCGTGCGGACCACATCAGGCATGATCATATCCACTGCCTGTGCGGCAATCAGGTCTCGGAATCCGAACCGGGTATATCGCCGTTCACCGACACACACCGGCACGTTGACCGAGGCGGTTACTCTGGCGAGCGCATCGATGTTTTCGGGGCCGACGGGCTCCTCGTAGAACAGCAATCCCACCTCTTCCAACCGATTTCCGAGTCGGATAGCGGCACTCACAGAATAGCGACATCCCACATCCGTGGCAATGTCCACCGCATCACCCACAGCCGCACGGCAACGCATCATATGATCCAGTGCCTGCTTCTCTTCCTGTAGTGATATGGACCGAGGTGTGGTGATGCGCTCTCCGTTATCGGGCATGTCTGCCGGGAAATATGCCTTGACCGCGGTAACGCCCTTACCGGCGAGGCGGTCACACTCTTCGGGCGAAGAAGCATGGCTGTAGAAACGGATTTTTTCTCTGCAAGGCCCACCTATCAGGTTATAGATAGGCTGCCCGGTAGTTTTGCCCACGATGTCCCACAAGGCGATCTCTATCCCGCTGATGGCCGCTATCACCACGCCGGTCTGTCCAATCTGCTGGAGGGCATGGTACATGCGGTGGTACAAAAATTCTATATGAAAGGGATCCTCACCTATGATGAGTTTGGCCAGTTCGTCTATGGTCTGCTTGATGATCGTCCCGCCCGGCCAGTTCGTGGCATCTCCCAGTCCGACCACCCCTTCGTCGGTATAAACCTGAACGAATACCCATGGTGAGGGAATATCCTTTGTCTTCCTCCAGGATTCCACAAGATGAACTTCTACGTTGGTTATTTTCATGTATCATCTCCGGTTATCATTCCAGGCCGATACGGTCCTCACTGTCGGGCGGCCAGTAATCGACGATAAGTAGTTCGCTTTCGCCCTTTGAAACGTTCCGGCCTGAATGTACCACGTCACGATGCACGGACACGAAGTCACCCATCCCGTAGACTGCGGTCTCCTCACCGATGGTGATTTCCATGCGGCCTTTGGTGACGTAGAAGAACTGTTCCAGATCGTGTGAGTGGGTCTCGAAATCACCCCCGGGTTCAAACCGTTGGATGACGATGGTCATATTGCAGTCGCTGGATTCCAAGCGGGGCAGTAGGAACCAGGCTGTGTTGGCTGCCTCCGGTGTTTCCAGATCGGGAGTTCTGTTGACCGTATCTTTGATCATGGACTCTGTCCTTTGTTATTCAAAATACTGTAACGCATCATCCAAGGCTTCCAGAAACCGTTCCACATGCATCACCGGTGTTGGAATTCCCGGTGTCACGCGCACACCCGTAAACAGGCCTTTTATTGATTTGGGGGTCGTGAAGATGTTATGTCGCTCGATAAAGAAGCGTGCGAGTTCCTTCGAATCCACACCTTCAATCCCCACATTTCCCAGTGCACCGTGCCTGGCCGGGTCAGCCGGCGTATTCAGGGCGATACGCTCCCGATCGCGCACCTGATCCATCCAGTGACGGGCCAGATATCTAAGCCGAGCTTCCTTGAGGTCAGCGCCCAAGAGCCGCTGAAACCGTATGGCTTCGGTCAGGGCCAGGATGTGCTGAACGGGGCGCGTACCTATTTGCTCCAGCTTGCGAATATCGCTTTTTCCTTTGGTTACATCGCCGAATAACGGCCAGACATTGGAGACCATATCCTTCCGGACGTATAAAATTCCCATGCCGACCGGCGAACACAGCCATTTGTGTAGACTGGCACCGAAATATGCGCAGTTGAGATCGGGGATCTGATAGTCGAGATGGGCGAAGGTGTGGGCGGCATCGACCGCACTTTCTATACCGTGCCGATGGCCCATATCACAGAGCTTTCGTATCGGGATGACCTGGCCGGACAGGTTGTTCATATGGGTCATATGCAGGAGTCTGGTTCGGGGGGTAATGGCCTCTTCATAGATTTTTACGATTTCTTCGTCCGATACGGGATGGACCGGCAGGATTACCTGTTTCAGGACTACGCCGTAACGAGCCGCTTTCATTTGAAGCGCCTGCACCATACTGCCGTAGTCATGATTGGCATATACGATCTCTTCTCCCGGGGCGATGTCCAGCCCGTTGATGATGATGTTCAACGATTCCGTGGTGTTGCGTGTCAGACACACCTCTTCCGCGGTTACACCGGCCAGAGCCGCCAGGTCGCTGCGCACACGTTCCACATCGTCAAACATATCCCTTCTGAAATAATGGGCCGCGCGTGCATTGATCATCCGCGTGGCAGTGAGTTCATCGTCCAGGGTATCCAGGGTAGACGGGCTGAAATATCCGTATTCCAGGTTGATAAATTCATCGGCCGGGTTAAAGTGCTTCCCGACCTCCCGCCAGAGCGGTTCGGAGGTGGTCCGTTCTTTCAGGGACAGGTCGGATTGGCTCGCCAGATAGTCGGTCAGACTGTCGCCGGCGGCGCGAAGCTGCCTCGTCAGAGCCAGCACGCCTGCCGTGGCGATGGCCGTTTGCTTCATAAAGTCTCTTCTTTGCATCGGATTTTACCTGTACTTTCTATTTTAGCAAACCCTTCGTAAAGATCTGCATGTCTTCTTCCAGATTTCGTTCCGGTTTTATCCCGGACCGCTCAAGTGCCTCTCTGTATACCTTTACCCCTTCTTCCGGCCTGACTGTTCCGTCCGCCACCTCCCGAAGTACTTCAACAAATGCAAGCGGATCCTCAGTTCCTTTTATCCTCCGGCCGAACAGCGCCACCCGGGCACCGCGTTTCTTCGATTCCTCGATAAGTTTGAACGCATCATAGGTCGTACTCTTAGGGCCGCCCAATATGCCCACGACAACGCTCGTGTCGTATTGCACCAGTGCCTCCATGGCGGCCGCACTATTATATTGCACTTTTAAAAATTGCGGCCGGGAAGCGCGAGGGATACCCGCTAGCATCCGGGCTATCTGATCGTTCACATAGTCGGGAATTCCATCGGGATCTATACCGCAATCTTCTATGTTGGGATTGAACACTTCGAGAAAATATCTGAAATTCTTTTCGATGGCTTCTATCCTGAATTTCTTGAACTGATCCAGTGTGTTCCAATCGGCATCGATGTCGTTATTGAATGTTACCGAGTAGAGTCCAAGATCCACGTCGGGCACCTGGTCCGGTTCGGGTGTGAGCGTTCCGTAGCGGGCCTCTTCGATGGTGGTGGTGGCAAAAGGGCGTGATGGGTGTGACCGGTAGCAGGCGCCCTCAGCCTCCCAGATATCGGTGGTATCGTTGGCACGTATGGCCGGAGTAACCGGCGAGTGGTCAAATAGGTGTTTCTGCCGTGCCAGGATATCCATATTGGAGACCGAGGCAAGGAGGATGTCTATCTTCGCCTGTTCGACGATGGCTGTCAGATCTTCGCAGTAAGCCTGCATTGACGACGACGCGCCCGTGACCCCTGCACCCATATCCGGATCTGCAGCATAAGCGATGATGAAGGCATCACCTCCGGATCGAATACCGGAGAGCCTGGCATCGAGAGATTTCTTCAAATCTTACCCCCAGCCGCTGCGTATTCATTGTTCACCGCCTGGATTAAAGCCCGGATGTAGGCGATTGAGTAAGCGAGACCGGAGCCGCCACCACCTATCATGGCCGGGATGTGATCCGGAATCACCGCGCCGTCGAAATCCACTTCCCGCAGGGCCTGCATCACCCGGTGCATGTCCTGGTAACCGTCGTCGATGAACGTTTCCTGCCATGGTTCGGGCATAGGATTGCTCACATTACGGAAGTGCACCTTAAACAGCTTGTTGAGTCCGCCGAAATATCGGATAGCGTCGATCACGTCACACCCCATACCCTGGACTCCCCCTTCGAGCCAGCAGCCGACACAAAGGCAGACACCCACGTTGGGACTGTCCGCTATCTCCAGCGCCCGCTTGTACCCTTCGAACTGGCCGAAGATGCAGCGCGGCACACCGCCCAGCGCGTAGACCGGCGGATCATCCGGATGGATCCCTATAAACACGCCTTCGCTCTCGGCTACCGGCGCGACCTTCCGGATCATGTATTCGTAGTTGTCCCACAGTTCATCTTCGGTAAAGACTCGGCCGTGCGTGTTTTCACCTGAATAAATCTCCCCGTTCCAGTTTCCGTGCGCGTCCCTGATGTCTAACACCCGCGCCTCTACCCCACCTCGTCCAACCGTATGGCCGGTACTCCAGATGCCATTGCCCATGTGCGCATACGTGTTGTAGTAGATACCTGCTTCGGACAGGTTCCGTATAAACCGAATGAACTCTTCGATCTTCTCGTCACGCCCCGGCAAATTGAGGGTAATCTCCGGTACGTTGTGTACGCTGTGGTTCGCCACGCGGTAAATCTGCATGCCAAAGTCCGACAGACGAGTATTGTACCGTTTATAATCCGCCGCGGTATGATGGTCCGGATTGTTCACCAGCAGCATGGCCCATTGTACGTCGAGCTGCTGGAGGAATTTGAGCTCGTCATCACTTGCCTCAGAGGACACATATGTTCCGACCTGAAGTCCAGTTTTATTGCTGTAAAACCCCGGCACAACACGCAACGGATGTTCTGCGGGTAGGTCAACACGGGTCATGGCTTAATTCCTTCCATACACGACGTATTTCCGTCATTCCCTTTTCAGATGTGCGAACTCCGGTTTGGGACCGCCGTTTTCACGGTCCCACTGCCACAGTTCAGTATACGGCGGCTGGGCTGGTAATCCAAAGATGACCGTTCCTTCTTCTCCGGCCCTTTCCAGTACGTCGGGCTTGACCACCCGTGCCATTTCGTATTCGCATTTAGTCCACCGTCGACGCCAGGGGCTCAAGACCGCGTAGCGGGTACGGTCGGTCTGGTTTTTCGTGGCGCCGTGCCAGGTGTTGATGTCGAACACCACCGCCGATCCTTCCGGCGCCACGGCGGTACGCGCCTGTTCGGATGCTCTTTCCGGGATATCCATGTATTCATACTTGTGACTTCCGGGTACCATCTCGGTAGCGCCATTGGTATCAGTGAATTCACTCATGCAAAATATCACGTTGATCGCCATGGGGTGGCTCGTCACCCGGCGTCCGTTGTCAGCCGGCGCCATGGAAGCTTCGCGGTTATGGCCCGTAATAGCGCCGTCCGAATGCAGAGCGTGCCCACCTTCTCCGGGCAGCACCACGGAGCCGTAAACAGCACTCAACAGAGCGTCCGCACCGATAAAATGGCGAATGAGCCGGACCAAGTCCGGAAGCTGATAGAGGCGTTCGAAAACAAGCGCCTTGTTGAACAGCCATTCAAAACCGCCCTGTTCCCTATCGGGATATCGCTTCTCCAGCTCCCTCCTTGCCTCGGCGCATTCCTCCTTTGTGAGCAGATTCGGCAGGATTGTATAGCCTTCAAGGCTCATATCGAGTACATGCCGGTCAAATGTTTTACAATCCATCAGTCGTTCCCTTTCCGATATCCGTCCCGATGATTCCCGCAGGGTCTTACCTGTTGGTTATGATTGTTCCCGAAGATAGCTCACAATGATGAATAAAGCTGTACCTTATGTCAACACCAATTGTCCCATATTCCGCTTACTGAACTGCAGACATGACAAAATGTAGTATCCTGCGATGAATAACACTGGCCTGTGCCGCATATCACACTGGCCTCTATTCCATTTAACACCGAACCCGAAGCGTTTGAGCTCACGCTTCGGGTGGTGCCGCAAGGCATTAGTCTAATCCGAAAACCTGCGCAGGAGAACGCAAATTTGTATAGAGCGCCTATACGGTCGGCAGAGAATTGAAGGCGGTGAGAAGAGTACCGTTGCGGACACGGGCTCACTTTGCGCTGTTTCTATGGAGGTCGAAGCGAGTGAGGGGTGTTTGGAAAAATACATTGGAACACATTCAGCCATTTCTGCCTTGAAAATTTGATTATCACCGGAAGGGATGCATTGAGAACACCATCCAAGGTGCGCCCACACAAAAGGCGTGCCGTTACCGGCACGCCTTTTGTCCAGCCTGAACCGAAGACCGTTTAGCTCTTAACCATCAACTTTTTAAACGCGTTCAGAAACACTTCCGTTTCCGGGCCAGATCCGGCGGAGACGCGGATCCAAGTGGGCTGGGTGTCCCGATTCCTCGCCGTCACACGCACACGCTCCCGGAACATTTCTCGGACGAATTCACTGGCGGGCCTTCCCACGTTGACCATAAAGAAGTTGCCCTCGCTCGGGATGTATTCCACACCCATTTTGTCGAATTCCTCATAACACCGGTCGTGGAACGCCCAGACCATCTCCTGTGTCCTCCGAAGGTGGTGCAGATCCTTAACAGATTCCATGGCCGCCGCAAGTGGGAGCACCGGCGGGAATCCTGCGCTCTGATAAAATCCGATCTTGTCCTGGATCTTCTGACTGCACACCGCGTATCCCATCCGTATCCCGGCCAGTCCGTAACCTTTTGAGAAGGTTCGAACGACAACCACGTTGTCATGGGCGGCGGCCAGGGGCATAGCCCGCCTGTAATTCACATCACGCCCGAAGTGGATATACGCCTCATCGATGACTACGATAACTTCCTTCGGCACCCTCCGAACAAACCGTTCGATTTCATCAAACGACAGGAGCGTTCCAGTCGGGTTGTTTGGATTGGTGATCACAACCATCCGCGTGTTCGGAGTAATCGCGCTCAGCATGCCGTCGAGGTCGTGCCGATAATCCTTGGTGAGCGGAACGCTGGTGATATTGATCGGCACTCCGAATTCTTCCTTGATTGACAGAGCCCCACGGCGGATGGACGTGTACCCGCCGATCACATCGACCACGTCCCCACCCTCCCTGCCCAGGTACGCGAGAGGCAACAGCTTGAGGAATTGGGAAGAACCGGTGTAGGCGAATATGTAGGGAGTCGGGATTCCACCAAAGGGTGAGGCCGTCTCCGTTTTCACTACCTTGACGCCATCGTATTCCCCAAGCGCTTCGGCCAGTGCGAATTCCATATCACTGCTGTCTCGGGTGTACCGATTGACACCGGTCAGATTATCTGCCGCCGCCTGGATCGCCCGGATGGACGGACCGTTCGGGTTCTCGTTGAGGGACAGATCTACCCGGCCCGGTGGCAGACCGATAGAACGGATATCCCGGACTGTAATTCCGGTCAGGATCTGCTGTGCCAGGGCCAGGTTGGGGGTCAGAGATAGCGCCGCCGTGCCCAGAAGGGTCCCTTTCAGAAATCCGCGGCGAGATAAATCCTGATGTGTGTCCCTGTCAATTGACATGTTTTTCTCCTTTGAGTTAGGTTCTGTCCGATTATTATTGAGCAAACGATCCGAGTATCGCGTTTTGCGTCTTGAGCTTGGTGCCGGCTGTCAGGATTGAGCGCGAATCTGTTCTTTTTAAGAATAGAAAAATGTAGATACTTCAATTCCGTCTAAAGCGTCTTAACCTGTGCCTTCCGTTCGAACCCAGGACATCGGGCATCGAAGGTGAACTTTGCACCATTGCCGCTGAGAAGGAGAACAAAAGGACATCAATTGTCAAATTTCAATATTTTAGAAACCGTTTTACCCATAATCCAGTCCATATCATCTTCACTCAAAAACTCACAGTAATTTTCAATCCACGCCCTCGATTGCCGGTAGGTACAGAACCGGTTCTGAAACGGCATGTCCGTACCCCAAAGCAGGCGTTCCGGGCCGATTCGATCGGCCATCTCCTGTAGGACGGACCGGACTTCGGCGTACGGGTAGTCGAACAGGTCTCCGACACGCACTGGGAAGCAGACCTCCATGTGACAATTCGGATTCTCGAATGGCGCCCAGACTGACTCAGGTAGAGCGACCCGATTACCCTTGAGGTACATGCGGTACGGGAAACCGTGTGTGACGCTGCAAACGGCTTGAGGGTACCGATTCATCCATCGCACAAGCGTCTGCAGCTCGTCGATGTAGCTTTTTTCCTCGTCTGCCACCGTATCTCCGGCCCTCAGTGAAGCGGGACGGGACCCGAGCGTGAAGAATACCGGAATATTTAATGTGGTAACCGCTTCCCAGAACGGTCTGTATGGTCCGTCGTCCCAGGGATCCGGGCACCCGAGATACGACAGTGAGGCATTGAATTTTAAGGCATGTAGCCGGCACTCACGGATAGCCCCGTCGACTTCTGCGATCATGGCGTCCGGGTCGGTCGCGACCCGGTATTCTTCCACCGGCGCCATGGATCTCAACCGGTCCGGATATCGTGCGATACAAGTGCTCAGATATGCTGAATACTCGGCACCGCGGCCTAACATCGGATTTGTGTGTAGAAGGGCAGAATCGACACCGGCATTGTCCATCTCGCTAATCAGGCTTTCGGGCGTGTACTCACCGTTGCGCAGATTCGGCGGATAGAAGTATTTTGTGTAGGTATCACCCTCAAATTCCCACAGTACCCGCCCCTCAGCGGAGTCGAATCGGAGTTGCCTATCCGGCAGATTGTCCAGATCATGCCGGGCGCCGGGATCGAGAGCCCGGGCCGCCTCCGGGACGATTTTCCGGTCACTCAAACGGACAGCAGGCTGATGGTGTATTGCGTAGGAGGCCTGTATCCACCGGTTGTGCATCTGCGTATCATCATATCCCGCCCTACTGTTTGCCGAAGCAAAGCAGTAGGCGTGGGAGTCTATAATCATTGCGATGCCCCGCTGCCCGGCGTTTCGGGCCGTGGTACGATCAGTTTCAACCGGTTTGGCTCACTGCGGATTTTCAATCGTGACTTCTTGGCATCTGGCTTCGGCACTGTTCTGATCTCCATATAAAAACAAGGCGGAGAAACGGCGAATTTAAGATACGGTCGGCTTCTGGAAACAATTCTGGTTCGCCCCGAACCCCTTTACGGCCGGGTAACAGATGTAGTTCTCTCTTAAGTGGAGAACTCCCGTTGTCACGGTTCCTATATCAAACAGAAATGAAATCCGTTAAAATCATGATCGATTTTTAGTGTGTTAATTTTAATATGTTTTATCTTTCCTCGAACGACAAGGAAAACATACAAATTGAGGATTGAGGCCTTGGAAAACTGGGCGGGTAATTTTTCATACGGTGCCGATCGGTACCACTATCCTGAAACGGTTGAACAGGTGCAGGACCTGGTAACCCAGTGTAATCGGGTTAAGACACTCGGCTCCCGTCATTCATTCAACAATATAGCCGATTCTTCAGGCGATATAATCTCGCTCCAACAGATTCAGAAGCCCATGGTACTGGATCGCTACCGGCAGACCGTAACGGTTTGTGGGGGCGACAGATACGGGGATGTGGCAGAGTATATCAATCGTGAAGGATACGCACTCCACAATATGGCCTCCCTGCCACATATATCCATTGCCGGTGCATGCGCGACCGCGACCCATGGATCGGGAAACGGGAACCTGGCTACCGCTGTGTCCGCAATGGAGATCGTCAAAGGAGACGGATCCCTGGTCAGCCTGTCCCGTGAGCAGGAAGGCGTACCCTTCGATGGCATGGTCGTCAGCCTCGGGGGATTGGGCGTGATAACGAGTGTTACACTAGATGTTATCCCTTCGTTTGAAATGCGGCAGGTGGTTTACGAAAACCTGCCCGTGCCCAGCCTGATAGATCACTTCGTGGAAATCATGTCGAGTGCCTACAGCGTGAGTCTTTTCATCGACTGGCAGAGCGATGTCATCGATCAGGTCTGGCTGAAGCATCGTGTTGGGGACGAAACGCTCATACCGGATACCGCATGGCATGGCGCGACACCTGCGCCCGATCACCGGCATCCCATCCGCAGTCGTCCGGCTGATGGTTGCACCCTGCAGATGGGCTTGGCGGGCGCCTGGCACGAAAGACTGCCGCATTTCCTCTTGGAATTTACGCCGAGTCACGGTGAGGAATTGCAGTCCGAATACTTCGTGCCGAGGGAGAACGCTGTAGCGGCGATTTTGGCCGTTATGAATCTGCGTCAATACATTGCTCCGGTAATAAAAATTTCGGAAATACGTTCCATTACCGCCGATAGTTTGTGGATGAGTCCCTGTTACGGACGGGATTCCGTGGCCCTGCATTTTACCTGGCAGAAAGACTGGGCCGGTGTGAAGCAGGTCCTTCCAATGATTGAATCCCTCCTAATACCCTTTGGCGTCCGACCTCACTGGGGTAAGCTGTTCACCCTGTCGCCGCGGAACCTTCAGATGCAATACGAGAAACTCGCAGATTTCCGGCTTCTGCTCATGCAGTATGATCCGCATGGAAAATTCCGAAATGGTTTTTTGGACACTTATTTATATTTACATGAAGGATCAATGGCACCGACCGGGTCACATCAACCCCTGCGCGGGTGATAAATTTATGAGAATTTTTCAAACAGTTGAATGGGATATTTGATACTACCCAAATAAAAAGAAAGGCATACCCAATGGCTGGCATCGACGGAATCGAACTCCTTCAACTAGTCTCCGACAATCAGTTCAAACCCCGGTGGGAATCCTACACGCTGGATGCCCTCAATGCCAATGAAGTCCGCGTGGCAAGTGAGCTGACGGCCGCGAAACACGGTACTGAAAAAGGAGAAATTACCGGTGATGCCATCTACATGCACACGCCGATGGCTGCAGGCAACGTGTTCGACCGATCACAGACGAAATCGTACGATCCCTCGGCCTGGAAACCGGTAGGCAATACGACCGTCGGCACGGTAATGGCGGTCGGACGTGATGTAAAGGATCTTAAAGAAGGGGACCGAGTTTACCGACATGGCGGGTTCAGAACGGTTCACCAAGGATCCGGATTCAAGATCCTGCCAACGTATTTGTCACCGGAGGCGGCGTGCTGCCTGGACCCGGCTGAATTCGCGATGGCAGCGGTGCGGGACGCACAGATACGCATTGGTGAACGGGTCATCGTATTCGGTATGGGGGCCATCGGATTGTTTACCGTCCAGCTTGCCCGGCTCTCCGGCGCGGTCGATGTGGTAGCGGCGGATCCAGTAGAGACCCGGCGCGACCTGGCGCTGCAGCACGGCGCCACTATGGCGGTCGATCCCAACGTCATCGGAGATTTCGGATTGGCATCACGGGAATGGTTCGAGCATGGGGCGGATGTGACCATCGAGGCTAGCGGCAACCATCGGGCGTTGAATCAGGCCCTGCGGGCAGCTTGCTATCGGGGTCGCGTCGTACCGCTGGCATTCTATCTCGGCGATGCGAAAGGACTATACCTCGGTGAAGAATTTCACTTCAACCAGCTCGATATCATATCGGCCCGGGCGTGCAGCCATCCTCAGCGAGAACTTTTTTGGGACGAAAGTCGTATCGTCGATACACTGCTCAGGCTGTTCGAAGATAAATTATTGCATCCTTACGGCCTACCCGACCCGATCGTGTCGATGAATGAGTTGCCTGATGCATACGGAAAGATCAAGCATGCGCCTGATGAGGTCGTTAAGGTAGCGGTACGATATTAGTGTTTATTACAGGTTGATGGATTCACGGATTAAACAGATGCTATACACAGGGAGATCCCTGCCCAGTAACCACGATGATAACCGTTTAGGGACGTCAATAATTTAAAGGGAGCACCTAATGCATACCTCCCCTCCGCTTTACCCACAACAAATCGAACACTTCAAAACACATGGATACCTGGTTCTGAAAAACCTGCTGGACGAAGCCACTCTGGACCAATGGCGTGATCAGATCTGGCGGGAATTAGGTTCCGACATAGAAACACCGGAGACCTGGCCCAGGGACCGGGGGGGGCTGGACGGTTATGAATACAAACCACCGGAATCGACTTTCGGTCTGCATCCGGCTATTAAGTCCATCGCGGAACAGTTGGGCGGGGGAGATTTCGTGTTGGGTGATGGCATACCGATCATCCGTTGGCCAGATCCCGAATTGGAATGGAAAAAACCACAGTCAGGCCATATCGATGCCTACGGGGGGCGTTGGCTACCGTTCATGTTCGGTGCCACCACATACCTTTACGACGTGGATTCCGGCGGCGGATCGTTCTTTTTCTGGCCCGGCAGCCATCTGGCCGCGCATCGGTATTTCCGAAAGCATCCTGAACAGGTAGACGGTAGCTTTTTAAACGAAGAAGGGTTTTCTTGGGACGTCTTCTGCGATAACCCCACTACGGGGGCAGTGGAATTTACCGCTGCGGCTGGCGATGTTGTGCTATGGCACGCATACCTGACTCACGAACATTCCGTGAACATACATACCTCGCCTCGTATTGCTCTTTTCACCCGATATGACCACCGACTCAGACAAGAACCCGCTTTCCGCTACGAGATCCCGACAGATCTCTGGAAACGCTGGGCTATATAAAGGTGTGAATGATGACTGAACGGACTCGTTTTCTGACCGATGAACAGCTCGGTCAGTTCTGGCAAGACGGCTACATTGTACTGAAGAACACACTGGATCCCGATGTCATAGAAAAAAGCCGGGATGCCATCCTCGATATGATCCCTCGCGATCTTGTCCTGCCTGATTACTACCATGCCAATCACGGTCGCCTGAAACCTCACCATCCGGACGGGAATCACAGTATGTTCACTCCCGGGCTTCTGCCGTTGCTTCAGAATCCTGCCCTTTACCGGGCGGCGGCCGATATCATGGAAACCGAATACGTAAAAGTCGGTGACGGTTCCGTGGGTGTAACCATAAAAAACACGGGTACAGAAGGCCGGATTCAGAACCTGCACCTGGACGTGCGTCCGAGCAGTCGGGAAGAGGCGACTCCGGAGTTTTTAAGAACCGGTATCGGTGTCGGCGGCTGCTATTACCTATCTCGCGTAGAAGAAAATGGTGGCGGCATCCACGTGGTACCGGGGGGACCCAACATGACCAGGGAAGTCATGTTGAACCAGCCGAATGGTTTGGAACAAAACAGCACCTGGGGAGATATCGTGGATTTTCCGCCGTCTATCGAAGTAACGGGGGAGGCCGGCGACTTCGTGCTGATGCATCACCTGATGCCCCATGCCGCCAGCACCAACCGGCGGAATATCCCGAGGATCGTCCAATTCACACGACTGTATCCCCTCTCAAATGAAGAAGCCAGGCAGACCCCGGGCCCGGGTAGGGATATGACCGAGGAGGCGCTGGCCACTCTTACCCCACTTGGGCGCAAACTGTTCCGTATTGCCCCCTGGGTAGCATAACGATTCCGGTAAGAAACTGCTCACTTTCTCGGACCTGTTGAACGGCCACGACCTGCATACTTAAACTACCATACTTATTGGTAGTTCTGACGTGTCGTTCCATTTGGTGCCCAGAGACCGCCAGACGGTGGAGCGCTGAAAAGACGTCCTATTGAAAATATCTGCCCTGGAAGTAATTAGATTATGTTCCTGATATTGTATTTTCACGACGTGCACGCCACCGGATACTCCCCGAGATTTAACGATTCATATAAGTAATCCAGGTAGTCTCTCTCCCATTAAATCGCAAACTCTTCCACGGGCTTCATGCCGGTTTCATAGGACGGACGCCATCGGTCGTAGGCCATAGACTCCTCCATGGTCATCCCACACAACCAGTTCCAGGTATGAATCCGGCGCCGCAGGTCCCGGTAGGATTCCACACCGCTGGCATAATGATAACCGGGGCGGTCTGCGTATTCGGGAATTTCATCTGAGTCTATCAACCAGTCCCGCTGCGGAGGATTCTGTCGATGGTAGGAAAATTTTATCATGCTGCGACGCCGGTGATTGAGTTTCGGACCGGCCTTGTGCCAGATACCGTATCGGGTCAGGACTACGGTACCGGCCTTGACAATGAGGGCGTGCTGACCGACGATATTGCCGTAATGGGCGATGGCATCCCTGTTTACGGAACGGCAATGGGTACCCGGTAAGATAATTGTGGGGCCGTCCTCTAGTTCCACGTCCTGCGTATAGAAGTAACACTGAAGCTCCTGCACTTCGTAGCCGGACCCGGAGATACCGTCAGAATGCCAATCCTGTCCCACAAACGGTTCTTCGAAAACATGATGGTTGCCACCCGTTGGGACCAGGAAATTCTTGCCCAATAACGACCGCACTGTACCCCCCACCTGAGGGTGCAGCAACACCTCACGGGTGAATTCATCTGATCCTACAAGGTCCTTGACGTTGCCGTTCCTTGCGCCGCGACAGGAGGCGCTGAAATCGGAATCCACAACTTCATCAAGCACTACATATCCGCTTGCGACAAAATCCATCACATCACTGTCCGTCATGGTCGGTTGTGTTTCAGCCATCTGTCGACTCCTTATATCCATTTTTCCAGTATGAAATCAAAACCCACGTAATCGTTATCCAAATCCTTGTACTGGTACAGATTGATGATGGGATACTGCGCCACATGCCAGCCGTGGCTTACCGCATCCAGAACCGATTTATAGGGGGGGTCGTCCGACATGAGTTCCGGCTCATGTGCTTTGGAGGGGTCAAACAGCGCCCAGGCAACGATACCGGAACGCATGTTGGTAGACCGGGCGGTCAGATAAAGGGTAACCTGTGTCGGCTCCTTCAGTAGGTTCTCTAACTGATCCAGGTCTGTCCCTTCCAGTGGGGTGGACTTGATTTTTTTTCGGCTGGACGAGAGCCACTGTTTTACTGCTTCTTTCATTGTAGAACTCCTGACAAATATCGGAACGCGATATGTGATAATCGGTAAAACCATCTGCTCGACCACAGGCATCCCAGATCGGCGGAGAGAAAGTCCAGCCTGCCCCTGAAGGGTTCGTTGGGAATCAGCTCCATGCGCGGTTATCGCCTGAATTACCCTTTACGTATATATTTTCGCAGTAAGCTCCAATCCGAAGGCGCACGGCCGCCCGGATATGATTTTGCCACTTCGCCGATATAGATGTCTCCGTGCGAATCCACCGCGATACCGTGCGGACTGAAAAACCGTCCCTTGTCCAGCGGATCCTGCTCGGTCCATTCGCATAGAATACCGCTGTCCATCTTCCGCACCGTAACCCGTGCCGACGGGCGGCCGACATCGGGGTCCCCCATGAACACGCCACCCACCTCGGCGATGTACAGGTTGCCGTCCGGGCCATGACACATATCGCACGGCCAGTAAATATCTTCCCACGTATTGACGAGCGAGCCGTCCGCACTGAAGATCTGAATCCGGCAGTTCTGTCGATCTGAAATATAGACCAGCCCTGCATGATCTACGTATACGTCATGGGGTACGATGAATTGTCCGGGACCGCTGCCGGGCTCGCCCCATGAATGGATCAGCTCACCTGATGCCGTAAAATGATGCACCCGTGCATTTCCATAGCCGTCCGACACGAACAGCGAACCGTCCGGAGCCACCGCAGCGGCAGTAGGTGTGTTGAACGGCGCACTGGACCTTGTGAGCCCGTACATATCACCATCGTACCCGGTATCCGACGGTTGGGTTTTGATGGACGTCAACTCCTGCCCTTCCAGCGTGAACCGATAAATGGCGTGGCCATTGTCGTCGGTGACCCACAGGGTGTCATCCGGCGCCATGTAAAGCGCGTGGGGCCGGTTGAAAAGCCCCTCACCCCAGGACCCCTCAAATTGACCGTCCCGATCGAATATCGTGATGGGGTGTGCACTCCGGCTGTACACGAACAGCCTGTCCCGGGAATCGACCGCCACGCCTGCGACTTCTTCGAGCGACCAGCCGTCCGGCGTCTGTCCCCAATGCGTGATCTCATCATACACAAAATCATCTGTTCCAACCGTTCGCGCATACGGCATCGTAGACTCCTTGGAATGTTGTGAGGATTCAATGAAGTGCAATAATAATAACACTGGTTAAGGCAAATCAAGAATAATAGAAGTATTATCATATTTTTCTTAAATAAAATCGTTGTAGAGTCTTCAACAAACCATATATAATCAACAGGAAGGGATCACCGGATCAATCCGGCAACCACAAAGAACCCGATCGTCCCTAAGGGACATCGATCATTCAGTAAAACAATTCGTCATACGCCCTATGATCCGGATCTCCGCCCCTAAAAACCGCCTTCTCGACGATGATGTCATTCGCCAGGCGCTGACTGCCGCCCTCGAAGGACGTCACATTAACGACCGTGTGCTGGTACTTGTTCCCGACCATACCCGGAGCATGCCTTTACCCTTTCTATTCCGGTGTTTGACGAATGTTCTGAATGATACCCGCCAGCTCGATTTCATGATCGCCCTGGGTACCCATCCGCCACTCAGGGACGAAAGAATAAGGAAACTGATGGGTATCACATCCGATGAACGGCACATTTCCTACCGCCACGTGGGTCTGCTCAACCACGCATGGAATTCGTCCGATGCGTTGGCGTCCATCGGTGTGTTGCCGGAGGATCAGATACGGGAGATCGCGGGAGTCCACTGGCATCCATCTCTCAGCGGTGATGTGGAAGTGAAAGTGAATAAGGCCATACTGTGCTACGATCATATCCTAATTCTGGGCCCTACATTTCCTCACGAGGTGGCGGGATTTTCCGGAGGAGCAAAGTATTTCTTTCCTGGTATCTCCGGTCCGGAAATGATCAACAAAACCCACTGGCTGGGGGCCCTGACCGGCGTCCCGCGTACCATCGGCATCAAAGACACCCCGGTGCGCGCCATGATACACGCGGCAGCCGAACATATCCCGACGCCGACCACGCTCATCAGTGTAGTGGTCGAAGGGGACGGCCTGGCCGGCATGTTCATTGGAGATTACCATGATGCCTGGTCCGAAGCTGCTGATCTGTCTGCCCGACGGCATATCACGTGGGTGGACAAACCATTCAAGAAGGTGCTCTCCTGCGCCCCACCCATGTATGACGAATTATGGACCGCCGGGAAAGCCATGTATAAGCTGGAACCGGCATTGGCCGAAGGGGCCGAGTTGACGATTTACGCGCCCCATCTGGATGTGGTGAGTCACGCTCACGGCCGATATATTTATGAAGCCGGCTACCATGTTTTACCGTATTTTCTTGAGCAGTGGGACCGGTTCAAGCACATCCCATCGGGCGTCCTGGCCCACTGCACTCATGTCCGCGGCGACGGCACCTACGAAAACGGAGTCGAGCATGGCCGGGCCTCGGTCTTACTGGCCACCGCCCTGTCCCCGGAGGATTGCGAGCGCCTGGCGCTGGACCACGTGTCCCCCGCCGCAATCGATCCGGCGGAATGGCTAGACCGGGAGGGTGAAGGCATACTTTACGTCCCCAAGGCCGGAGAGATGCTCTACCGGGTACGATCGTGAATCATCTTGACACTAAAAGGAGCCGATATGCCTTCAACCGAAGCACTCAAACAGAAAGCATGTGAATCGATCGAAGCGCGGCGTAACGAGATCATCGGTGTCGGTGAATCCATTATGGATGCTCCGGAACTGGGATTCAAAGAACATAGAACAGCCGATCGTGTAAAGGGCATCTTTCGGAAACTGGAGCTGCCGTTTGAAGACGGGCTGGCTATTACCGGCGTTAAGGCGATTCTGCACGGCGCGAAGCCGGGTCCGACTATTGCACTCATGGGCGAACTGGACGCACTTCAAGTACCGGGTCACCCTCGGGAAGATCCGGAAACACACGCTGCCCATGCCTGCGGCCACAATGCCCAGATTGCCGGACTTATGGGCGCCGCCATGGGGCTTGCGCGTTCTGGTGTCGCGGAACATCTGGCGGGCAACATCGTCTTCTTGGCCGTACCCGCAGAGGAGTTCGTGGAAATCGACTACCGCATCGGGCTGGTCAAATCCGGGGCCACATCTTTTCTGACCGGCAAGCAGGAGCTGGTGAAACAGGGCAAGTTTGAAGACATCGACATGGCTGTCATGATCCACACTACCGGTCCCGATGTCACGGAAGGCAGCATGGGCGTCGCTTGCTCTTCGAACGGTTTTTTGGCGAAGAACATCCGCTTCACGGGCAAAGCCTCCCACGCCGGAGGATCGCCGGAAAAAGGCGTGAACGCCCTGTATGCAGCCCAACTCGCACTCAACGCCATCAATGCACAGCGGGAAACGTTTCGTGACGGCGATTGCGTGCGTGTGCATCCCATCATCACCAAGGGCGGCGACCAGCTGAATATCATACCGGCGGACGTCACCATGGAAACCTACGTACGCGCTAAAACCGCGGACGCCATCCTGGACGCTGCCCATAAAGTGGACCGCTCCCTGCGAGGAGCAGCCATGGCCATGGGGTGCCGCGTGGAGATCGAAACTGTGCCCGGAAACCTGCCACTCCGAAACGATCCGGCGCTGACGGATGTTTTTCGCTCCAACGCGGAACAACTGTTCGGAGAAGACGGCTTCCGTGAGTACGGCCACGGCGGCGGTTCGACCGACGCTGGCGACCTGAGCCAGTTCATGCCAGTGCTCCATCCGGTCATGACCGGTGCCGCCGGCACACACCACCAGACCGACTGGCACATCGCTGATCCCGATGCCGGATACATGGCACCTGCAAAAACCCTGGCCATGATGGCGGTCGATCTACTGTCTGATGAAGGAAGCAGAGCCCGTGAAGTTCTGGATCTATTCGAGCCAACCATGTCCAGAGAAGAGTATCTGGACCGACAGCAGGCAGTTTTCAAGACGGAATCGTTCTCGGAATAAGAGGCGCAGCTTTACCGTGCAGGCTGATCCCCGGAGATCCTATGTTCAGCGATCCAGAAGATTTTGTGATGATGAGCGAACGTGAGAAATACCTGTACGACCTGCAGGGATTTCTCGTGATCCGCAATCTACTCTCCACGGAGGAAGTTAAGGCGCTGAACGACGCACTGGATGCCAATGCCCACAAAACCAGCGAGCACGGCCCGCCGGGCGGAATGGACGGAACACCGCTGGAAGGCACGCAGAGTCAGTATATCCATTATCACGGGATGCTGACATGGGACCGGCCCCATTGTCAGCCCTTTCGAGACCTGCTCGCGCATAGGAAATTGATCCCCCATCTCAACACCATGATGGGGCGGGGATGGAAACTGGATCACAACATCGATGTGCTGACATCCAAAACAGGAGCCGAAGGACTGCCTTTCCACGGCAACAGCACCGGAAAATTCGCCGGGTCGAGCTATTACGTGTACGACGATGGCCGTATGCGCAGCGGACTGATCGTATGCCAGTTCTACCTGAAAGACGTGAATCCTGGCGACGGCGGGCTCACTGTTATACCGGGCAGCCACAAAGCCAATTATACCATGCCGTTCTACATCAGGCATTATGAAGACAATCAGGAAATTTACCAACACATCACCGTAAAAGCGGGCGATGTGGTCATCTTCAACGAGGCCACCACCCACGGTGCTCTGCCCTGGAAAGGCAAGGAGGATCGGCGCTGTGTACTGTACCGTTACATCCCAAAGTACATGCACTACGATGGCGGATATTATGAAACAAGATTGCCCGATTGGATGGAGGAACTCACCGATGCCCAGCGCGCGGTTCTGGAGCCGCCTTATGTCTACAACCGTCCGCTCATAGAAGATGACGGGGAGACGGTAGTACGCCCAAAACGTGAAGGGTTCTAAAATCATTTTAATGCCTGCTATCATTTAGGGGCCGACGGGATCAAACCCCTAACAATAGGCGTTGGTAAAGGACATATCCATGTCACACCGTAAACGCATCGCGGCCATCATCACCGAATATCGGCCCAATTCACATGCAGATGTGATCGTAACCAAATACCTGAAGGGATTTCCGACGGACGAGGGGCTCATACCGGCACGTACGGATATCGCCTCCATGTACGTGGACCAGTTCGCAGATAACGATATGGGCCGTTTGGTTGCGCAGGAACACGGGGTACCGATTTATCCGAGCATCGTCCAGGCGTTGACACTGGGTGGTACGGACCTAGCCGTGGATGGGGTCCTGCTGATTGGCGAGCATGGTGATTATGCCTGGAACGAGAAGGAGCAGCACCTGTTTCCGCGAAAGTATTTCATGGAACAGATTAGCGGCGTCATGGCCACGAGCGGCCGTGCCGTGCCGATTTTCAATGACAAACACCTGTCTTACAACTGGCATGACGCAAAATGGATGTACGATAGGGCAGCGCAACTGGATGCACCGTTTATGGCCGGGTCCTCACTCCCGTTTTTCTGGCGTAACCCCTGGCTCGAGCATGAGCGGGAAACACCGATCACGCAGGCGGTCGCCATCGGGTACTCGGGCCTGGACATTTACGGATTTCACACCCTGGAAACGCTTCAATGCATGGTGGAACGACGTGTCGGCGGCGAAACCGGTGTCGCCGCCGTGACTTGCCTGGAAGGCGATGCCGTCTGGGATGCGGCGGACATCCATGTCTGGCCACTCGACCTGGCGGAAGCCGCATGCGAGAAGATACAAAACAAACCGGACGGTCAGATGAAAGAACATTGCGAGAATCCGGCGCTGTTCATCGTCGAGTACCGTGACGGCCTGCAGGGAAATATCCTGATGCTGAACGGCTATGTGACAGACCTGGCCTATGCGGCACGTGTGGAAGGAGAGATCGTCGCCTCCGAGTTTTACTGTCCGCAGGCGCCACACGCCCATTTCAGTTATCTCGGCCTGAATGTCGAAGAGATGTTTCTCTCCGAACGCCCCACCTACCCCATCGAACGCACCCTGTTAACAACCGGTATCCTGGAAGCCGCGCTCGATTCTCGATTCCAGGGTCATGTCAGGCTCGAAACACCACACCTGAACGTGTCTTATTCTTCTTATGACCACATCCCCTGGCGACCTACATCCCCCCGTCCGTCCGGCGCCTCTCTGATACCATTCGGCCATGAATAATCCTGACTTTATTTACAATGCTGAAATAAAACCACTATGAAGGACTTCCCGGCTAAACCATCCCACCACCCGGGACGGATATATTCCTATCAAAGGTATCGCTCTGGAACCGGATCGCCGAATTCGAAGATCTGAATGAGGATTCAGCATTTTCTGATTTATCAGGACACGGTAGCGGGGGGTGCGAAGATCATCCTTCTGTGTACAGTCCTTCCCGCGCGCGCTATGCAATAAAAAGAGGGATGGATCGACCGTTGTTTGGAAACGATGAAGGTGTCTTTCCGAGGATAAAACCATCATTCTTCCAGCAGCGTGGCGAGATCGTGGAGTTCTGCCCGTCGGGCACAGGCCGCAGGCGTTGCCCAGGGGCCGTCCGCCAGATGCGTTTCGGCACCGCTCGAGAGTAGAAAGCCGACCACATCCTCGTGACCGCCGGCAGCGGCGGAGGCCAGCGGAGACCTGCCTTCGAGAGCGTCCAGAATATTGATATCAGCGCCGTAATCGATGAGTAATTTGACGGTCTCCAGGTGCCCCTTTCCGGCGTGGTGCCACAGCATCGTTTTCCCGGACGAGTCCCGTTGGTCTACGTTAATCCCGCCATCGATGATCCGTTTCGCGAGGGTCGGATCATCCGGCAACGAAGTCACCCCCTCACCCGAAAGATGCCTGAAGGCATCGGGATTCCGGCTGAGGAGCGTATCGACAAGCGCCGCATCGTTGCTCCGCAGAATATGCTTTATCATTTCGGCGTCGTATGCCGCCTCCGGATCGTCTGCCAGTTTCTGGGCCCGTTGTTCAGGCGTCATGACCCATGCCTCGTCCTCGGCTCCGTAAGAACGCAGCAGTTCCTGCATGGCGCTGCATCTGCCAGGATGCGTGTGTTCTACTATGGTCAGGGCTGTCCCGGAGGAATCGACGCCTACGGTGGGATTTGCACCACGGTCCAGAAGCAGCCGGGCAGTCTCCAGGTGGTTACCGGCCGATGCCTCGAACAGGGCTCTCCCGCCAGTTGTCAACGCTTCCATCTGGTTCGGATCAGCACCTGCGTCCAACAGTAGTTTCACGATCTGGGTATGACCTTCACGGGCCGCGAAATGGAGTGGACTGTTCCGGGCGGAATCCAGCCTGTTGGCGGCGGCGGCGTCATCGGCCAGGATAGCCTCCACACGTTCCTGGTCTCCCAGGACGCACGCGATGGTCAAAAAGTAGTCCGCACCTCTGGCCAGTAGATAGCCGGCCACCGCCGACCCAGTTTTGATAGCGCGGCCCATCTGGCCTTCTTTATGGAACCAGTAGTCCCCGTCGATGGCCAGATGCAGCGGCGTATCGCCGCCAGCCCGGCACGCATCGATATCGGCACCAAGCTCCAGGAAACGGTCGATGAGCGGCAGCTGACGGGTGAGCGCCGCCCAGTGCAGGGCACTGGCACCGAATTCGTCGGCCGAGATGGCAAGGTGGGCATTGTCCTGCAACACCGCCTCCACCGTTTTGCTGTCCCGCTCCTTTACGGCATCCCGTAACTTATAGAAATCTTGGTGATAATTATATCGGACCTTCAACTCCTCTTCCAGAACCTTG
The DNA here is from genome assembly GCA_964470965.1 of uncultured Gemmatimonadota bacterium. GTDB lineage: Bacteria > JAAXHH01 > JAAXHH01 > JAAXHH01 > JABIQT01 > CAYYIS01. The sequence goes on from CAYYIS010000004.1 coordinate 85,606, forward strand.
TAGACGTCCCTGAAACCTCGATCTCGCGCAATCTGTAACGGCGTCTGCCACGACGAGTAAAGGTAGTTGGACAACCCTGGATCCGCTCCGGCAGACAGTAAGGCCCGAACCACCTCCACATGATCGTTTCGAACAGCCATATATATCGGAAATTCATACCAGTTCTGTATGTTGACCAACGTGGGGTTGTGGACGACCAGATCGTTTACGAGACCAAGATCACCGGCGGCGGCCGCACGATACATGGCCCAGGCTTCCCTGCCGTCTACCGTCTCACCATAGTGCGGCACCGGACCATCGAATCCACCTGGCAAAGCCATGCGTTCCGCACGTTCCGGATAGACGCCGCGGATGATGGAAATGTCGGGGACACTCGGTTCATTCATTTACTTTCACCTCTGAAGTAACAGCTCGCAACTGCCGGCTTCTCAGCGGGTTCTTATTAGAAAACGTCTCTGCCGCAGGACCATGCTTCACTGGAATCCACGAGCAGTAAGGCGTCCCTGCTTCGCCAGAACTGCCAAAATCACACAAACGCAGTGTTCCGCCATCTTCGGTTTTGAATTCCAGGAGCAACTGCGGAGGCATCCAGTCCGGCCAGGCGACGCGTTTAGGCTCCATATGCGCTCCCTCCAGAAGGGGCAGGTCCAGCATACAGGTGGCCGGATCCCATTTCTCCACATCCCGAACCTGCAGTTTTTCGCTGTGACGGTTGAGATTGTATCGGTGATCATAAGCCAGCAGGATCGGACCCCGGTACAAGGAGGAGAGCCCTTCACACTCCCGTTCGCCCTGCCACACGTGCAGCGACATATCCAGCGAGATCTCGATCCGGTCGCCGGATTTCCATCGCCTGTGAATGTTCAGGTAGCGTGCTGCTTTTACCCCCCGGACAGTATTCCCGTTAACTGTGACGGTTGTTTTCCGAGACCAGTGCGGTATGCGCAATTTCAATACGATTTCAACCGGACTCGAAGGTTTCACCTTTACGGCAATCTTACCGTCGAAGGGGTATTCCGTCTCCTGGATAAGAGTCACAAAAAGACCGGGTTTAACCCTGGCTTTCAGAGTCGATCGGCCGTAATAATTCAGGATGAGACCGTCTCCATCCTTCATGAGGGCCCAGTCGCTCAGCATGCCGAAGCCCCGCGGGGTATTTACGCTGCAGCAATTCAGCTCGGGCGTACCTTCCCTGGATTGGAATACAATCGAATGGGCGCTGGCACAGCGGACGCCGTTCATGGGCGTGTTGTAGGTAGCCCATCGACCGGTGGAGGAATGCATGCCCACGACCGAATTGAGCATCGTGAGTTCCAGTTCGTCGGCTACGATGGAATTGCCGGTGAGTCGCAGCATTTCCACACTCATCGCAGTCCACGCGATCGTACAGCAGGATTCGATAGCAGCCAGATGGTACGGATTACCGGTTGCTTTCTCACCGGATGAGAAACCGCCGTTGTTGTGACGATCCAGTTTCACGATGCTCCACCAAATCTGCTCGAACGCACGCCTGTAAGAGTCTTCACCGGTGATCCAGTAGAGCTCCGCCAGCGCCATGATCGGATGCAGACTCTCCCAACGAGGTTTGGGTGTCTCGAAGAACTCCCTCCCGCTCAATGCCTGCTGGAGGTAGTCACCTGCCAGATATTCGCCTTTTGAATTTGCTCCGAATTCGTCTACGATCTGCAGTGCCAGTTTGAGATGCTGTTCCTGCTTTGTCTTGCGGTACAGGAGGCAGAGTGCGTGCACCGGAGCCAGGTTCATCTCGGTGGATCCAGTGTCCACAAGTCGGATTTTCTTCTTGCCCAGATACTTCCGGCAGAGTAGGTCTGCTATCCGAATGGCGCAGTTCAGCGCGTTTTTATCCCTTGTCTCCTCATGCCAGAGCATGAGCCCCAGCATGGCGTGATAATGTCCCCAAGTATCCCACGTAGACTGGTCAGAAGCGTTCGTATTGGTCAGCCGATGCTGCTTGGACCACGGTCCAAGGTAGCCGTCGTCGTCCTGCAGTCCGATGAGAATACCGACGAACTCCTTGAGCCAGGACTTCAGTGCCGAATGATGGGTCACTCGCAGGACCTGGACGGCTCCAGTCAGATACTTTCCGGCGAACTCACCTGCCCAGGGTACCATCTGTCGCAATGGCGAGACATCACGGTCTCTAAACATCTCGAGCATGCCGGGGTTTGCCCTGGGTGCTATGAGCAGCCACTGTTCCGTGACACCTTTGAGGTAATCACCTACAAAACCTTCCAGCCGAATATCCGTCTTTGGTATTCTTGTGCATACGGGTTTCATCAACGGTTTCCTTTCTTGGAGTCTATCCGAAAACCTGGTCGTCTATTGGAAAACGAGTGAAAGGGATACAGTCAAGGCGTGGGAAACAGGGGTATTAACTATAGAACGATGCCGCGCAACACATGCGGTAACCATTGCAACCACTCAAAACCAAAATGGTCCGTCAGCCGCTTAAACAGCAATTTTCTGCAACCACGCACTGTCGACATCGATGCCGAATCCCGGTGCATCGCTTGGCACGAGATAGCCGTCCTCAATGACCGCCGTTCCCGGCAGATCAACCATCTCGGTCAGGGAAACGCCCGGCGGCGACACCCCACCGGAACGCTCTCCCCAAGTGGCGGCAGGCATGGCGTAGACTATGTGCTGACCGAATGGGTCGTTCATACCTCCATGCGGGACAACAGATAATCCGGCGCCTTCGGCTATGTGGCAGATTCGCACACAGGCCGAGACGCCTCCCACCCATTTCGGGTCCGGCTGAAAGATATCCACCAGACGCCGCTCGGCCGCCAGGGAAAACGGCTGCGCCAAGTACCAGTGTTCTCCGGTCGCCAGAGCCTGACCAGGTACCCGGTGCCGTACCTGCTCGAAGCCGTCCATATCGTCTGGCATCAGATAATCTTCAATCCACTTGAGCCTATACGGCTTTAGCACATCGGCCAACCGCACCGTGTATTCCACGTCTAGTGCCATCCAGCAGTCCAACATCAGTTCTACGTCATCACCGATCCGTTCCCGGGTTTCGGCTACCAAGGCCTCTGCTTTTTTCAAACCTTCAATGCCATCCATCGGACCGTATGGCATGGGCAACTTGATCGCCCGGAATCCCAGTTCCAGATACCACTCCACATCGAACCCGGTGGCATAGCAGAAAATCTTATCTTTCTGCGGCCCACCCAATAGCTCGTACACCGGTCGCTCCAGGAGTTTACCCTTGAGATCCCATAGCGCCAGATCTACAGCGCTGATCGCATAGGATGTAACACCCTGACTGCCGTATGCGGCACTGAGACGCGTCATCATATCGTAGATTTTTTCCGTGGCCATGGCGTGCTCACCGACCAGATTGGATCTGTAGTGTTCGTTGATGATAGGGACTACTGGCCCCGAAAAAACCGTGGTCCCCACACCAAACGTCCCGTCTTCTGCTTCTACCACACAGACGGCCGGCCCCCATTTCGGCCCTGCCTTTCCGCGGTCTTTCCTGTATTTCGCGTACCGCTCCATCGGCCCCGCCGGCTGTCGTCCCCTGCGTACGTACGTGGACTTGGGTTTGGATCTGACTTTTGAAAAGTCAATCTCGAAGGCTCGGACATCTTTTATTTTCATAATTTTTTCTTTATCTTAAGGTGAAATTGTATTTTCCCATCACGTTGTTGCGTTAATATCATTATTTTAAAACCGACTGCAATGAAAATCTGACCGGAAAGGCTTTGCATGGAAATCACGTCTGGCAAAAGCACTTGAAGGCTACCACCTCATATGGCTCGAACAGCCAATCCCGACTGAAAAAACGTGGATGACATGCGCACCGTCACCCGGTCCAACGGTGTACCTATCTGCAGCGGCTTGAATCTGTATTTTCCTTATCGTGCCCAGAATCCCGGCATTGGATAGAGCACCACCGGCTGCGTCGGGACTACTGGGCCGCCATCATCCGGGAGAATACAGATATTGTCAAGGACGGTTTTATTCATCTGGAGGACAGGCCCGGTATCGACGTAAAACGCGATAAAGAGACCGCGCGTCGGTAAAGGATTACGGGGACCACCTGGTTCGAATAGACGATACCGCGGAGAACATCACATGCATACTATGACCTCCAAAGAATCCTTCCACTATCAGATCCGAATCTCCATCCACGGTAGGTGCCTCGTCGATATCGCCAATTTTGAAATCCCAAAGAATAAGGTGACGTTTTTGTTCGGCGAATCCGGGATAGGCAAGTCTATCATCTCCAAAGCTATATACGGACTTCTGGATTCCCAGGAACTGGATGTGGTGGTCAATGAGCAGAAATATGAATCCTATCTGAATTCCCGCCCCGCGGTGGAGATGAAAGAATACGGTTTCTTCGTATTCCAGGAACCGTCGTCCCATCTCAACCCGCTGCTCACTCTATCGGAGCAACTCAAGGAAGGCAGCCTGGCGAAGGCAAAGTCCGAGGCGAAAATTCTGAAGCAGCTTTGGAGTCCCAAACAGGGGATGGGGATCCGTCAGGTTCTGAACGCATATCCCAAATCACACCGGCCAAGTGGAGGCGAAAAGCAGCGTGTTCTATTGGCCATGGCGTTCAAAAAAATCGAGCTGTACATCGAGGATCTCAATCCGTCACCTTATACCATTTTCGTGTTTGATGAGCCCACCGGCAGCCTGGACAACGAAACACGAGATCTGTTCCTCCACGCGCTGCTGGACCAATACCGGAAACACCCGTTCACCGTCCTCCTGATCACCCACGATTATTCGATGATCTCGGAGGTCTTCAAGCGCCACAAGGACCTTGTCGACAAAATTGCCTTTAAGGAGTTGACACTTCACAAGGGGAATTTATCGCTTAACGACTTTTATCACCAGAGTTATCTCGACTGGCTTGCAGAAAACAAGAAGGGCTCCGGACGGCGGCGGGAGAATCTCGGCCGATCCCGAAAGGATATCCTATTGAGGATGGATAACGGTGCGATAATTTTCGGACGACGGCTGATCATGTCAAAATACGCAAAGTCCGATCGAACCCGGCCGTTGATCATACGCAAGAATCAGATCGTATATCTGAAAGCGGCCAGCGGTGTGGGAAAAACGACTCTGGCTAAAATTGTTATGGGTCTGTTGCGGGCGCGGAACTTGGATCTGCGTATCGGCGAACATCACATCACCGAAGAAACGCCCAGTCGGTACTGGCACGATCATCTGTGGGGACGCAAGATCGGGATGGTCTTTCAGCATGCGGACGAAGCGCTCAATCTGAACGCTAAGGTCAAGGACATCTTCGCAGGCCTGCCGTTGCCGCAGCAGGTCACGCCTTACTACGTCCGGCGGCAACTCGAGACCTACTTCCCGGATGAATTAGACGAGGCATTCCTGAATAAACCGATCGGACACCTGAGCGGCGGCCAGAAGCAACGACTCAACCTGCTGCGAACCATTTCACTTGACCCGGAACTGCTCATACTGGACGAACCCCTGAACGGGCTGGATTTCTTCAGCATCAGAAAGGTGATCGATATACTTCTGGCCAAGCAGAATGAAGGCAAGGGTATCCTTCTCATCTCTCATAACGAAGAAATCTTCGACAGCCTTGGTGCGGCGGACCGATTGCTCCTTAAAGTCGAACACGCCGGGTATTCAACAACTCAATCATCATCAACGGCATAATCATCGCCGTAGTACTTACTGGTTGTCCGGGTATGGAATTTGACCGCTGAGATGGGTCCGTACTTCGGTTCGCCGAGTCCCGGTAGCACTTCCAGAAGTTCCTCTTCCCACACATACACCGCCATTGGAATGCTCACACGCGGCGTGCCGTACATGGCCTGATTGACCGGTTTGCTGACTCGGTGCGTGGTGGAGGGAAGGCGATCGTTGGTGATCCGCTGCATGTAGTCACCGGTATTGAGGATGATGCTGCCTTCGGGCGGGTTAACTCGAATCCATTTCATATTCTTGCGGTTCAACACCTGCAGACCGTCGATGCCGTGGGACGGTAGGATAGTAAACAGGTCGATGTCCTCATGCCCCAGCATCCGTCCTGCTCCCGACGCGGCATCTTCTTTGCTGATGGGCGGATAGTAGTTGAGGCGGAACCCGAAGTTGGTTTTGTTAAGTTTCTCATCATAGAGATGCGGATCGACGCCCAGGTAGGTGAAGATGCTCTGCATAACAGGTGTTATAAGCTTCTCATGTTCCAGAACGATCTGCCGAAAAAAGGGCTCTGCCTCGGTGTCCGGCCAGTAGTCTTCCTGGCGATAGTCCGGTTTTTCTGCCAAGTCGAACGCCCGCCGGCAGAACACCCAACCCTCCACCAAATCCGGATGCATCCGACTGGTCTCTTTTATGGGAAAATACCCTTGGTTCACGGAACCGAACCGGGCTGCCTCATACCGCATCTTGTCTTCCAGCGGTATAGTCTCGAAGAAGCTGCAGACCGTGTCGTGGGCCCGGCGATACAGTTCCGTCGGAACCTCATGTCCTTCGAGGATCACGAATCCGATCCCCTCCATGGCTTCACCGATCTGTTGCGCAAATTCCACTTTTCCTTCGTGACCGCCTTGGTAGTACAGACTCATGTCACAGGTCTTGATTTCAGTCACGTCATCAAACATCTCTTCCGCTGACCCCTCCGCCAGTTGATACACCTGCTCCTTGTTCACCTGGTCATGCTGCATGTATTCCTGATTGACCGCAGTGATGCCTTTATCCTGTGGTGTAGTCATAGCATGCCTCCATGTGTATCATATTCGCTAATCCAATAAAAGAACCCGTCAATAATTAAGTTTGATCCCGGCGAACGGATAGTGTAAATTTTCATGTGACCGTGCAATATACATCGTATCTGTGATCATAACAACCCTATCTTCAAGGAAGGTATCCCATGGAAATCAGTGAACACTCTACACGGCTGCATGCGGACTCTATCGTCATCGATCCCTGTGTCCAGTATCTGATAAAACGCACCGACCGTATCGACCGGTCCGGACTTACGGGGGTAGGGCTGACCATCCCGCGACCCGGCAGCGACATGGCAGAGACAATCCCGTATGTGCGGGACTTTCTGGAAGTCATCGCGTTGGAGGAACGATTCTGCCTCGGCGACAGCCCGCAGGCGATCCGGAACGCGCACAATCAAGGGAAACTGGCGCATATCTTCCTGTCCCAGGATTCGAATTTCGTGGGTACCAACCTGAAGAATCTTCTTTTTTGGAAACAGCTCGGCCTCCGGATCATGCAGATTACCTACAACGAACTAAATCCGGCCGGCGCTGGATGCCTCGAAATAAACGACGGCGGTCTCAGCCAGTTCGGGAAGATCCTGATACGGGAGATGGAACACGTCGGCATAACGCTCGATCTGACCCATGTAGGCCCCCGGACATTCAGGGACGCGTGCCACGCCGCAACAGCACCCATAGTCGCTTCCCATTCCAACCCTAAGAGCGTGGCCGACAACCCGCGCAACATTACGGACGACCAGATCAAAGCCATTGCCGACAGTGGCGGAGTAGTCTGTGTAACAACGTGGGCACCTTTGATTTGGAACGGCACAGCTGGCATGCCCACGCTCGAGGACTACCTGCGTTGCCTCGAATATACCATCGACCTGGTCGGAATAGACCACGTCGGAGTGTCCACCGACTCCATGGGCACCATGGGCGCCTACCCCGAGCACGACTTCGACGCCGATGCACTCCCCTACGGCAGCGTCACCGATGAATTCGACCGGCTTGCCCAGCCGCCCGATAACAATAATCGGCAGCCTTCGGATTTTAACGGCATCGAAGACTTTCCAAAGCTGACGCACAAACTTGTGAACCGCGGCTACTCCGATGAAGATATCAAGAAGGTGCTCGGTGAAAACATGATGCGGGTATTTGATCAAACCTGGAAAACAGATTTTTTCAAATAACCGATGTGACCTGATCGGGCTAATACTCGCAGGTCTGTGATCACAGAACCTGTGACTGTCTAAGCATGAAAGAACCAACCTCTGATCATATGGTTAAGTAAAACGGCACCTTCAACATACGTTCCCCCCGGCAGCGCATCAGAAAATCTGGCTGACCGAAGTGATAAACGCACCTATTGGTCGGATAAGTCGGCAGCTTTTAAGGGAATTCACCCTCATGGTGCTGATCGCCAACTACCCAAGCCATCTGACGATCTCTCCGAAGACCCAGGAATTCGCCGCTGCCAACCCTGGCAGGCTCCCTCCGATACGAATGATTTTGCCTTGACAACTGCGAAATCTGTTACTATTCAAACCTTAAGTTAAAACACCATATCACACTATTACCAGGAGCAACCCGATGCCCACATTCGGCCCCGGTGATCTGACCGGAATACTTCCACCTATGGTTACCCCGTTCAACGAAGGCGACGAATCCATCAGTGAAGACGCCCTGCGCCAGGATATCAGATATATGATAGATGTAGGTAAAGTCCACGGTATCGTGGTGGGCGGCAGTACCGGGGAAGGTCATACGCTCACCACCGACGAATTGCGCACCCTCGTTGGTATCACAATCGATGAAGTCGGTGGCCGGATTCCGGTCGTGGCGGGTATTATCGTGGACAGCACCCGCCAGGCCATCGAACGGGTGCAGGCACTCTCGGACTTGGACCTGGCCGCGCTGCAGGTGACCCCGGTACACTACCTGTTCCGACCCAGCGATGAGATGATGCAGAAACATTTCGCTGCGATTGCCGAAGCCAGTGACGTGCCGCTTTTCATATACAACGTGGTCCCCTGGTCTTACCTGTCCCCTCAACTGCTCACGAAAATCATCACGGAAGTGGATGGCGTGATGGGTGTAAAACAGAGCGCTCAGGATTTGCGCTCGCTGTCTGATCTGCTGTTTCTGCTAGACGGTCGCGGCGTGGTATTCAGCGCCCTGGACGGGCTGATGTATCCCTCCTTTATCCTGAAGCCGGCCGGTGTCATCGCCGGTATCCTCTCCACCGCACCCAACCTGTGTGTCCAGCTCTGGGACGCGGTCCTGGCCGACGAACACAGCAACGCCCTGGATCTACACAACAAGCTGCTTAAAATCTGGATGGCCATCGAAGGCAGTAACATGTGTGCAAAGATCAAGACATCGCTGGCATTGCAGGGCCGGTCCCAAAGCGTCTCCAGAATGCCGATGACACCCACTTCAGCGGAGGAAAAGAGGCGCATCAGGGAGGCACTGGCGTATGCAGGATTAATCTGATTAATCTTTTACGACACAACATGAACATACCGGTGTCGCTTGATTTTCGAGGAAGAGAGCAATGAACACCTCGGTTGCTGATGCCTGCGACCCGTCGTGGATAGTGCCCGGTGGTGCCTGTTCGCCGTATCAGGCACCACTCTGGATACTTCCGGCCTTGTATACCTTATGGTATTGTTTTAGTCGTTGCCGGTCTTTATGGCATAGCGGTTGCCTTTTACCGATTTTACATTAAAGAATACGGTAATAGTTGAAGTCATCACATGCTCTCATTGGAAGACGACCTGATGAGGGTCCTTTTTATACAGCTAAAAGGAGAAATCCATGTACATCGGAACGCAGTCTCATTGCCGTCATGATGCTGATATCGAAGTGCTGGCGCAACTGGGGGTGGTGAACGTGGATCAGACACCGACCGAACCCTATTCGGAATGGACCGTGGACACACTCAAGGCTTTACGGGATCATTTTGACAAACACGGCATTAACGTTGAGATGATTCATATTCCGCTCGGATCAAGAAGTGCATTCGAAAATGAGGCAGGCGCTATTTTTCTGGGGCCGAGCGATGAGAGGGATCGGCAAATCGACCGGATGTGTGAGATCGTGCGGATGGCGTCAGACGCGGGCCTGCGCGGCTTGAATTACAACATCACGATCCTGGGCCATCTGCGCACCGAGCCAAGCTATGGTCGGGGCGGTGCGAAACTGTCCACTTTCGATTACAACAAGATGGATCATTCACTTTCCGATTTCGAAGGTGGACCTGCCGATGAAGACGAAATGTGGGAACGCATCGACCACTGGCTCAAATGCATCATTCCAGTAGCAGAGGAATACAAGGTGCAGATGGCGTGCCACCCGTCGGATCCGGGCATAGGAAGTAGCGTGACCTACCGGGGCGTCGCTCGACCTCTGGGTATGGCCGACGGGTTCAAGAAGTTCATCGACTTGTACGACAGTCCGTACAATGGTTTGAATTTCTGTCAGGGGTGTATGTCGGAAAGCCTGGAAAATCCGGCAGAGGAGATCTTCGATGTGATCCGTTATTTTGGTGAGCGGAAAAAGATTTTCAACGTCCATTTCCGAAACATCAAAGGCGGGCTGAGGAAATTTATCGAGGTGTTTCCTGATGAGGGCGACATCCACATGATCAAGGCGCTGCGTACTTATAAAGAGGTCGGCTACGAATACATGATCATGCCGGATCACGTGCCCGGTATCTCAGGCGAAGAGGCAGCCCAGGTCGGTTTTGCCTACGCCTACGGCTATATCCACGCTGCCTTGCAGGCGGTAAATGAGGAATAACTTCGTTACGGCCTTAAACTGTCATCATCGATGGCCTGAAGCGGCGTAAAATCACGGTTGTTCTGGTACCACGGACGCTTCGTACCGGTGCAGGCGTTGCTGACCGCATTGTAGATCAGATACAGAATTGCCCGTTGCCACGGAGAAACGTTATTGGCCGAGCCATGTAACACATTGCAGTGGACGAACGCGACCGAACCGGCCGGAGCGATCAACGGTTCGATACCGTTCTCATTCGCGAGCCGTTGCAACGTGGTCCGGTCTATGTGATGCAATTCGTACCCCTCGCCTTCTGCATCCTTGTGAAGCCTGGCCTCGAGCAGACCATGTCGATGTGTCCCCGGGATTACCAGGAGCGGCGAGGTAACCGCAGTGCAGTCATCGATGAAAACCGATACCATAATACACCGTGGCTCCGGCATGCCGTCCACAGTATGCCAGGGCGGGTAATCCTGATGCCAGGCCCACGCCGCTCCCTGTCCCAGCCCCTGCTTCGGATTCATACGGCTCTGATGGAGATACACCTCTTCTCCGAGCAACCGGCGTACCGGATCCAGCAACCGCGGAAGCCGCGAAAGGCAACGGTAGGGATCGGAATAGAGATGGGCTCCAAACACCAGCCGAGCAGCGGCAGGATCATCTTTCTCCCGGACCACCTCCGGTCCCTCACGCCTCACCAGGTCCGGTATCGCCTGTTGGAGTATGCCCACTTCGTCCCTGTCCAATAAGTTCTGAAAGAGAATGTAGCCTTTTTCGTTGAATTCGGCTATCTGGGTGTTGTTAAGCTGCATAAGAATTATTTCGCCTGACGCAGTTTTTCCAAACGCAGCATCATACGTTCTTTCATACCCGTTGGAATCTGTGTATTGTCATACACGAACTGGAACGGCTCCAGCCGTGCACCGTCAGCATTGGCCACTGCGTAGGACCCTCTTTCCGGGAATTCCTCCAGGTATTCCATAGGATTCTGGTACATGGTCGCGGCGCCGTAACGGCCGTCCTTCGAGATGGCATAGTAACTCAGGCTGAACATCGGCCGCCCCTTGTCGTCCAGGAGCCGGTCTTCTGTCATGGCAACCGCCCGGTTCAATGCTTCTTGGCAAGCCGCCTGAGGGGACATCCCGCCGCGCATGAACTCTACGATGAGAAACGCACCGCATATCTTTATGTTGGCCTCGCCCCTACCGGTGGACCCTGCTGCCCCGACCTCGTTGTCGCAATACTGCCCGGTACCGATGATCGGACTGTCTCCGACGCGTCCTGGTATCTTCCATGCCAGACCGCTCGTGGTTGTCACGCTGCCTATATTGCCGTTGGCGTCGACTCCGTTCATATTAATGGTTCCGGTCGGTGTTTCGATCATCACATCCTCGTCATGATCCAACCAGTCGTCATCCGGATTCAGACGCGATTTCCAGCGCATCCAGTCCTGCCGGCTCTGGTCGGTGAGCAGATCCTTCTCTTTGAATCCCAAATCCAGTGCAAAGCGTTTAGCATCCGGCCCGACCATCATGATATGGTCTGTATAGTCCATAACCGCTTTCGCTACCAGCGATGGCGTCGCGATGCCTTCCAGGGAGGCCACTGATCCGGCCCGTTTCGTAGGCCCGTGCATGCAGGACGCATCCAGTTGAACTACGCCGTCCGCATTGGGTAGGCCACCATAACCTACGGACTGATCGTCGGGATCCAGCTCCTGTATGTTCACCCCGGCGATAACAGCGTCAAGCGGGTCCGCCTCCTTCTGCGTCATGAGATCATACGCCTTCGCCACGCCTCGAAGTCCGTTGCGGGAGGAGACAACCGTCGGGGGGGCCGGATTACTCTGGTTTTTTGGAACCAAGCGCGCCGGCAACATTTTTTCGCTGGCTGCCACACCAGCTAGAGCCAGGGCGGAGGAACTGAGGAATTTACGTCGGGATATCGGCACGGCATAGCTCCTTTGAACGTGTTGAGGGTCTAACTTAAGGGTAGTGATTTTGACGTTGGGGCTTTCATCATTGCGTCAACGGTCTTCAGTAAGGCCTGTCCGGCTTCTTCGATCTGTACTGCATCTATGTCCAGGTGTGTGATGGCCCGCAACACCGTAGCATTAACCGCACCGATATTGATACCGTCCTGCTCCAGCTGTTGGCTGACTTCAAAAGCGGATAGACCGGTCTCTGAAATATCGATCAGCACGATATTAGTCTCGATGTGTTTCGGGTCGAGCTGTATCAAACTATGGCCGCTCACAATCTCACCCAGGCGGCGCGCATTCTCATGATCGTCGGCCAGCCGGTTAATATGGTGATCAAACGCGTAAAGACCGGCCGCAGCCAGCATACCGGCCTGGCGCATAGCGCCACCGAGACGTTGTTTCCACACCCACGCGTCATCGATGAAGGATTGAGTACCGGCCAGAACACCCCCTACAGGACAGCCCAGGCCTTTGCTTAAATCAACCCAGGCACTGTCGAAATACCGGCAATAATCCCGTGCAGGGATCCCGGATGCGACTACTGCGTTCATAAGCCGGGCGCCATCGAGATGCAATAACAGTTCGTGTGATCTTGCAACCTGCGCCACAAGGCGTATGGTCTCCATCGGCCAGATGGTACCGCCACCGAGGTTTGAAGTCTGCTCAACGGATACCAGACGCGAACGGGGCGCGTACCTGGTTTGCAGTCTGATAGCGGTTTCCAGCATCTCCGGGGTATAGATTCCATGTTGGCCCGGTAAAGGGTAGATGTTCACACCGGCAAGCGCGGCCGGGCCACCCGTTTCGAAATTGAGAATGTGTACCGTCCGATCCGCATACACTTCATCCCCCGGTTTGCACTGGACAAGAATTGAAATTTCGTTGCACATGGTGCCTGACGGAAGAAATACAGCGGCCTCTTTGCCCAGTAAGTCGGCCACATAGCGACATAGCCGATTTACGCTTCTGTCGAGCCCTTTTTGCTCATCGCCGACTTCAGCTCCAAGCATCGCCTGACGCATTTCCAGGGTAGGGCGGCTTTGGGTATCGCTGTAAAGATTGATTCGACCTTCTGTCACTATTTCCTCACCTTCACTTGAATTTCGGCCATTTTGAACACCACGGCGGGAGGGCCGGATCATAGGCGCCCTTACTGATTCCGATGTGGGTTATTATAAATAAAAGGAGACGATATCGGTAGCATAAAATCCTATTGCATTAATCCTACCTCACTGTAACTTCAGAAAACCAACACAAACGAAAGGAAACCTCATGAAAATAGCGGTCTTGGGTGCTGCCGGTTGGGTAGGCCGGGCGATTCTGAAAAGCCTGGAGCGCAGGCATCAAATACGGGCGTTCGATTTAGGGCCGGAATCCTGGGGAGCGGACGGCCCGTGGGATGGCGGCGAGGTCATTCATGGCGAAATCTCCGATTATGAGTCCGTCGACCGTGTCATCGAAGGTGTGGACGCCGTCATCCACGCAGCCGTTTATTTCGGTCCGTATGAACCGAATGACGACCTGCCGTTTCTGGTGAACCTGAAGGGCCTTTGGAATACGCTGGAATCTGCCCGGCAACAGGATGTCCGTCGTATCGTACACATAGGCTCCTGCCAGGTGGAACATCCTGACGGCACGTTCTTCACATCGGACGTCCGTCGGCCCGACGGCACCCTGTACGCTGTCAGCAAAAGACTTCAAGAAGAGATGTGCCGGCAGTTTCATGATGCATACGGCACGTCGCTGATCGTTCTGCGTCCCTGTTCCATTATAGACAGCCGGCTGGACCTGGCCAAAGGTGGTGTCAAGCTCGGGCCGGGAAGCTGGAGTGTCGGCATGGTCTGCCGGCATGACCTGGCCGAAGCCTGCCGGTTGGCCGTAGAAAAAGAAGATATCGGTTTTGAGGTGTTCCACATGGCCGGCGCACCGGAAGCGGAGGCCTTCTGCAACGTCCGAGAGGCTCGCGAAGTGCTGGGTCTAACGTTCCAGGGGGATCTGGAAAAATATCGCTGAAGACAGGAAACTGGCGAATGAGAACGATCCGGACCGGGGCCGCCCACGTGTGCTTCTGATAACGCCTTGCAGCCGGAAGCACACGGCCAGTTTGGGGCCAGAAGGTTTGGGTCAGTAGTCATCCGCCGTGAACTTCTGATCCAATAGCGTGCCCCACCGGACGTCAAAAGGATGTACCTTCTCGCTACCCCCCATACTGCGTCCCTCGTTGGCCCAGGTGAACAGACCGCCTTCCAGATTGTAAACGTTTTCGAAACCCCGGTCAAGGAGCTGCTCAGCCAGCAGGGAGGATCGGTAGCCAACAGAGCAATACAGGATGATATCCTGATCACTGCTCATATTCTGCAGTACAGGAAGCGCCTCTTCGACTGATAACGCCCTGGAGGCGCCTTGCAGATGGCTCACGGCATATTCATCGACCCCGCGCACATCCAGCACCAGCGGCGTCTTGTCAGAGCGAGACAGAAGGGCCGCCACCGAGTCCGTGGAAATATGCGCTACCCTCGGGAATTTCCAACGAACTCCTTTTTTCACCACGGACCATTTCAGGCGAGTGGTTGGCGGAAATCGGCTATCAAACACCATCTGATAATCAGGTTTGGAAGACATAGGGCGTATCCAGAAAAAATATGTTAGAAGAACCAGAATGATAAATGTCGATGTTCCGTAACGTGATATCATAAAAAGCAGGTTTCCTGTGCATCCGATTGTCGGGATTCTACCACGTTGTGCCACGGCCTTTTAGCACTGCCAGTAGATGGATGGTGCCCGTCTACTTTCTGATGGACCGCTCACCCCAGGTAGGATGGATGTCACGCGATCCGGTGAACCTTTAATCGGAACATTCGTCAATCCCCATACCGTTGTCCCGGTGCGAATCTCGGGGGAATCGGGAGGATGATACGCCGTTGTTCCTCATCGAGGTTGTCCATTAGTTCCTTGCTGGGGACGTAGTGAAAACGGCTCCGGAGGAACCTGGCGGAGTAGCGGTACAGGGTGATACGCCGGTGCCCTTCATTGGTGCGGGCGGCCGATCCGTGGGTCATGGCGTCGGCCAACAACAGCGCGTCGCCGGCTTCCATGTACACCTCCTTCATGCCCACCTGGTTCCCGGCTGCATCATCGCTCCGGTACACCTGCCGGCCGGACAGCATCGGGTGTTTCATGGCCGACTTGTGACTGCCGGGAATAAGGGTCGTGGCGCCGTCACCGGGCCCCACATCCGTCAGCGCCCCGATGACGTTTACCTGGCCGACCATCCATTCGCCGGTGTTCTCCTGGCGGAACGTCAGGTAACACAGCGGGATCGCCCCGCCGCCATGGATACCGATGTATCCCCCCTGGCCCCGAATGTTGAGCAAATTTTCATGAATCGAAATACCGTTGGTTTTCTCGTTGACCCACCGGCGGCAGTGGCTGATCCAGGACGGATAGTTGATCAGCCGGCGGAACACCGCGCCCCCCTCGATTATGTTCTGGAAATTGCAACCGTCCGGCCCGCTGTAGGTGTGCGTCTCCACGTGGCCGATCCACGCACCGGAATCTATATCATAATCCCGCCGCTTGCCGTCCACATAATCCCAGTGGTGGTCTACCCAGCGGTTCATCTCAGCCAGATCCTCTTTCCCGATCGCGTTTTTGAGAATGATATACCCATTAAGATCGAACAGGAAATCGATCAGATATTCGTCTTTTTCGTCGGCCTTCACCCAATCCTGAATCATGATGTTTCCTTTTTCGTATTCTTGCTGTTCGCTACAAACCCCCGATTACGTTCAGGACTAAACCAGTTGTTTCCATAGACAGCGGGCAGCAACACCAAGCAGAATTCCTACCGCGCTGATGTCTTAATAGACATCCGGCCGATGGACGCCGTGGTCATCTCCTGATTTCTGGAAATTCATCCGTTGCACCTGCCTTGGCTCCGATAAACGGGATGACCATGTTATGGCGTGGTTATCCTGAACCGGGGATCTCTATCTGTATAAAACCCTATAGTAAAGCTTCTAAGTACCAAAGGCAAGGACGCCATCACATTCCGTTGCCGCCGCGAACACTATGCTGATCCAAGTGCTTTCCAATAAATGATTATTCACAAACCACCTACAGTACTCCAAAACCCTCCTCATGGAGGCGCCCGCGCATGCGGGTGACGGACCACTGTTTCTGTTCGATTGCCTGCCGGGAATCCTCCGGGACGTGATTCAGCGGTCGGTCTGGCGGGTCAATACGGACGGTCAAGGTGCCATCGAATCATTAACCTGGCGACGGTTCTGGGGTACACGTTTATTTAGGAGGTGTAATAGCGGGATTGTGGGTCTGGACAAAACCGCACGTGATCTTTATGTTAGGCTACACCATGATGGCCGGTGTGTTCATGGAGATGTTCTTCTCGTAAAAAGTCTTCACCATCGGCAGAAGGCTGGCATGCGGACAGTTGGATCATACACTGATTCAACCGCTGCCCATATGGATGACGCCGCCAACCAAGGATCTACAGGCCATTTTCTGTCACCGCGTCGGATGTCATTCGTCAAGAAGGTTTTTTTACATTCTATCGAGTAATTTTCTATGCTCATTACCAGCACCGGTAACCCTCGCATCAAACAGATCCGTGCTTTGTCAAACCGGAAGAACCGCAGCCAGACCGGCCTGTATTTCATCGAAGGCATCCGTCTTGTAGGAGAAGCGGTGCAGCTGAATGCGGATATTGACACGCTCGTGACGTCACCGGAGTTGTTGCGCAGTGCATTCGGGCGGGAAATCGTTGCGGAGGCAACAAAAGCAGGAATACCGACCCTGGAGGTCACGCCCTATGTGTTCCGTCACCTGTCCGGGAAAGACGGTCCCCAGGGACTGGCCGCAGTGGTACGACAGCAATGGGAACCGCTCGAATCCGCAGAGGTTGGTTTCTCCCTGGGCTGGGTGTTGCTGGAAAAAATCAGGAACCCCGGGAATCTGGGCACAATCCTGCGCACCTGTGAGGCGGTAGGCTGTGCCGGAGTTATTCTACTCGGAGACACCGCCGACCCATACGACAACGTGGCCGTACGCGGCGCTATGGGTGCCCATTTCTCGCAGCGGCTGGTTCGGACAGACCTTAAAGCATTCGCCGCATGGAAGAAATCCCGTTCCCTGGCCATGATCGGCACGTCTGACTCCGCCACGTCCGACTACCAGAAAACCACTTATCACCAACCCGTAATCCTATGCATGGGCGACGAACAACATGGCATTTCCGATGACCAAATGGCCCTCTGCGACGAGGTGGTCCGCATCCCCATGGTCGGCCGCAGCGATTCTCTGAATCTGGCGGTAGCCACCGCCGTGATGCTGTACGAGATATTCAACCAGCATCGGCAACAAGGAGGTTAACATGGCCCGCCACCAAACCAACTGCCCACCGGGCCAAAGCTCCGGTATCTCTCTGGGACCGGCGACTGTTTATTTTCCCATCATTAGATTCTGTATTGGAGACCTGCCACCACGGGCCTGGCACGGCTTTTCAAAAGGATAATCCAATGGCATCACCATTCGACGATGTAACCCACATCGGCACCAGGCTGGAGCTCCTCACGGACGATACGCTAATCGACCGCATGGACAGCGTAGAACTCACGCTGCACCGCCCCGTCCCCCGTGATGTAGCGATCGTCCATGATAACCCATGGGAGGGCAACATATGCTTTTACCATACGGTTATGCGAGACGACAATCTTTTCAGGATGTACTACCGAGGCGCCCATTACGATAATGTAAGCGAAGCAACCATCGGCAAGCAGGTGGTTTGCTACGCAGAAAGCGACGATGGAATTACCTGGCGCAAACCGAACCTGAATTTGATCGAATTCGAAGGATCCAAAGCCAACAACATCATTTGGGATACGGAACCGGAATCCCACAACTTCGCGCCGTTCAAAGACACCAACCCGGATTGTCCGCCGGAACAACGGTACAAGGCACTGGGCGGAAATAACCAGGGGCTGCATGCGTTTCAGTCCGCGGACGGGATCCATTGGTCGCGCCTGCAGGAGGATTATGCTATCACCGAAGGCGCGTTCGATTCCCAGAATCTGGCGTTCTGGGACCCCAACCGGAGGTGTTACACGGCCTATCACCGGGATTTTAAGACACGGGACGGGGAACTGGTGCGGGACATCATGACCAGCACCTCACTTGATTTTCTGGACTGGAGCGACCCGGTCTGGCTTGATTATACAGGCGTTCCAGTCGAGCATCTCTACACCAACCAGATCACCCCGTATCACCGTGCACCGCATATGTACATGGGCTTCCCTAAACGCTTCGTGCCCACAAGGCATCCTTTCGGTCATAAGTATGTGGGTGTGTCAGATGTGGTATTTATGAGCAGTCGGGATGGTGTGAATTTCCGGAGATGGGGCGAGGCGTTGATTCGGCCGGGCCTTCAGGAGGAACGCTGGGAGAATCGGAACAACTTCGTCGCACACGGCATTGTGGAAACGGATTCCGGCGTGGCGGGCACTCCGAACGAATTGACACTGTATTCCATGGAAGGTTACTATCGAGGCGAAAGCTGCCAGATGCGGAGATACACCCTGCGCCTCGACGGCTTCGTATCCGCCCGAGCGGGCCTTAGCGGCGGCAGCATTGTCACCAGGCCGCTGACATTCACAGGCAACAGGCTGCTGTTAAACATGTCCTCTTCCGCCGCCGGCGGCATCCGCGTGGAGTTGCAGCACGCCCACCGGTTGCCGGTTGAAAAATTTTCCCTGGACGATTGTGACGACATCTACGGAGACGCCATCGACAAAGTCGTCACGTGGAACGGCAACGACGACGTCAGTGCTCTGTCCGGCCAACCCATTCGTATGCGCATCGTCTTAAACGACGCAGATTTATATGCGTATCAATTCGGTCAGTGGACACCAGCGGACGGCCTATCCATCATTTCTTCCGGCTCGAAACCGGTGTGACATCCTGCCACCGCGCGCACGAAATCGACTGTGGTGTTTCACCGACCTGCCTGCCTGTGGAGGGCGGCGGCCACACGCACATCGGCGAAACATTAACATTGGCCTTTAAGGAGATGTATTTACGATTACAACGATGTTAGGGTAGTACTGATTTATACCTCCAGCACCTTCTCCAACTGAGTCAAATTCTCATACCCGTCATCCGTGAGCCACACGTTGTCCTCTATTCGAACGCCGCCGCTATCCGTGTAATACAGTCCCGGTTCGACCGTTACTATCTGGCCGGTCTTCAATGTCTGGGGCACCGGAGAGATACGGGGCGGTTCGTGGACTTCCAGCCCGAACCCGTGGCCGGTGCCGTGGAAGAAACCCTGCATGCGTCCTTCTTTTTTACCGGTTTCGTAGCCTTTATCCCTGAAGAACACTTCTACTGATTTATGGATCGCCGCACCGTCCGCACCGCCCTTCAGCTGTTCGAACACGATGTGCTGAGCCTCCTGCACGGTATCATACTGGCGTTTGAGTGCGTCTGAAGCCGGTCCTTTGACGACCGTACGCGTGATGTCGGCATAGTATCCCGTGGTAGCATCTTTGGGGAATACATCCATGATGATCGGCTCCCCGGACCGCAGCGCACCGGTACCGGAATTATGCGGGTCGCATCCGTGAAGACCGCCTGCCGCAATCGTATGCTCCGCGATGCAGTCCCGTTCCAGTAGATGGATATTGATCAGGCGCTTGATGTCCTCCGAGGTGAGTACCCCTCCCGGGCCATGGAGTACGCCGTCTTTCACTGTGGCCTCGCTGATAGCCGCGATAGCCACCCGTATGGCAGATTCCGTATGGCGGGATGCCGCGGAAATGCAGTCTACTTCCCGGCGCGATTTGATGGTGCGCCGTTCAAAAAACGGATCGTGCCTGACCGACACGGCGATGCCCTGTTCTCTGAGATGGTCCGCATAGCCCACCGGAAAAGCGCTGGGAACCAATACAGAATTGATTGCTCTTTCGTTCAACACTTCCGTGACGATATCCGTTAGTTTGGTTGAATTCACCCTTCTTTTATTGATCTTTTCCATGTGGGCGGACAGGGACAGCACCTCATCTACATCCGCCTGCTCCTTTGCCCTATCGATCTCCAGATCGCTCATTACCACCGTTTTCGTTCCGTTATGCTCGAGGTAGATGAACGGATCGGGCACGAACATTTTCACGGCATACAGCATGTCGGCGTTTCCTTCACTCGCAGCTATCATAAGAATGGTGTCGTTGGTATCTGTCATTTATTCATCCTTATTTCATATGTTTATGAAGAAATGAGAGCATCCGTTTCCAGGCGTCCTCTGCCATGTCCTGTCGGTAGGATTCGCGGGTGTCGTTGAAAAACGCATGCGGGGCGTTGGGATATATTTTGATCTGGAATGCCTTCCGTTTGGCCATTAGTTCGTTCTTGAGACGCTTGACATCATCCACGGGTACCACATGGTCGGAGCTACCGAAAATGCCTAGTATTGGGCAGGAGACGTTTTCGACCACATCAATGGGAGCATTCGGCCTGGAATCGGTCCGACGCGGATACGCCACACGGCCATAGAAATCCACCGCTGCCCTCAAGCGGACAGACTGCGCCGACAGCAGAAAGGAATACAGTCCCCCCATACAGAATCCAACCGATGCAATCCGGCGGTGGTCCACGAAGGTCAGTACCGACAGATGTTCTATAGTGGCTTCCAGGTCCATGAGAAACCGTTCATCCGGTATTGATCTGGTAAGCCGGCGCATGGCAATCAAATCCCGCCGATTTTCGATCGGCGCTTCCCTGGTATACAGGTCCGGGGCGATCGCAACATAGCCTTCACGAGCGAAGCGTACCGCAATATCCTTTATGTGCGGCACGAGACCGAACAGTTCATGTATGAGAAGAATAGCAGGATAGGAACCGGGTTGCTCCGGTCGGGCGATGTAACCGAATATCTCCTCATCTCCTACCGAAAATGGTGCCAACGCCGCCATCACCGGTGCTTTGGACGGGGCGGGAGACTCACTGTGCTTCAATTCACCGGCAAGGCCGGCTAGCCCTTTGAGCCCCTGGCGAACGAAATCCCGCCGGTTGAATTTGGGCCTTTCGTCCATAGCCTTACTCCACGGCGACCACGGCGGCGATGCCCTGTCCGCCACCGATGCAGGCGGAGGCGACGCCATGGGTTTTTCCTCGGCGGCGCAGTTCATACAGCAGCGTCAGTACCAGCCGGGTGCCTGTGGCGCCCAGAGGATGTCCCAGAGCGATAGCCCCGCCGTTGACGTTCACGCGATCTCGATCGAGCGCCAACTCTTTTTCTACCGCGAGGTACTGGCCGGCGAAGGCTTCGTTGATCTCGAACAGATCTATATCGCCCAGCGCGAGCCCGGCCCGTTTCAGGGCGCCTCGGATGGCGGGTGCGGGACCGATCCCCATGATCTCGGGTTCCACAGCGGCTACATGCCAGGCCACAAGACGTCCCAAGGGCTTCGTACCGCGGGAGTCTGCATAGCTGCGAGAGGAGAGGATCAGCGAGGCCGCACCATCCACTATGCCGCTCGCGTTTCCGGCCGTGACCATACTGTCCCCGCCGAACGCCGGCCGGAGTTTTGCCAGTTTTTCGACCGAAGTGTCCGCGACGTAATGATCGTCGCTGCCAATAATGGTGACATCACCGCTGCGGCCTTTTATTTCTATCGGCGTGATCTCCGGCTCCAATGTGCCTTCCAACGTCGCACGGGCGCCGGCCTGATGGCTGCGACAGGCATAGGCGTCCTGATCTTCCCGACTAATTCCGTATTTTAGAGAGAGATTATCCGACGTTTTAGCCATCGGACAACCGCACCGTTCATCCGTGAATGCGGACAGTAACATATCTTCCATGTTGCCGCCTCCGAGCCGGAGCCCTTCCCGGGCGCCGCGAATCACAAACGGTGACTGACTGAGATTCTCCGAACCTGTTGCCGCTACTAGTTTCGCCTCGTCGAGCAGGATGAGGTGAGCGCCGGAAACCAGCGCCTGGAGGCCGGAACCGCACAGCCGGTTGACCGTCATGGCCGGCGTATCGATCGTACAACCGGCCTCGAGCGCCACATGACGTGCTGCATATATAGGATTCTCACTGGTCTGAATCGCATTGCCCAGAACCAGGTGGTCTATCTCCTCCGGCGCTACCTCCGAGCGCCGGAGCGCTTCCTTCGTAGCGATGGCGCCGAGATCCACGACTGACAGATGCGCCAGCTTGCCGCTGGCACCTCCCGTCCCGGTCCTACCGCCGATCCACTCAGCCATAGGTGTGCGTGCGCCTTCCAGTACAACGATATCGTACATCATATATTCCTTTTATTGATATTCATAAAACCCGCGGCCGCTTTTGCGCCCCATGTAGCCGGCGGCCACCATCTTCCGGAGGAGCGCCGGGGCGGCATAACGTTCTGAACGGAATGCGTCGTAGAGCACGTCTGCGATGAACAACGTCGTGTCTAAACCGATGAAATCAAGGAGCTTGATCGGTCCCATGGGGTGACTGCATCCCAGAACCATTCCGGAATCGATATCATCGGGTGAAGCAGTATCTGATTCCACCAACCTGATGGCATCGAGCAGATAAGGAATCAGTAGATAATTGACGATGAAACCGGGTGTATCCTTAGCTATTATAACCTTCTTCCCCAGAGATTCTCCGAAAGCTCGCCCGATTGCGATCGTCTCGTCGTCAGTATCCAGGCCGATGACTATCTCGATCAGAGGCATGATCGGCACGGGATTGAAAAAGTGCAGCCCCACTACCTGGTTCCGCCGATTCGTTGCCGCGGCCAGTTCTGTGATGGAAATTGTAGAAGTGTTACTGGCGAGAATCGCGTGCGCCGGGGTCACGCTACAGAGTTCCTGAAATACCGCTTTCTTAACATCCGGATTCTCAGTCACCGCCTCGATCACAATGTCGCACCCATGGAGACCGTTCAGATCTGTGGTTCCGGTGATACGCCCGAGTGCAGCTTTTTTGTCGGCTTCGTCGAGCTTTCCTTTCTTTACCGTACCGTCGAGGATCTTTTCTATGCGCCCGATCCCTTTTTCCAACAGTTCGTCCGAAGCCTCCCGAACAATCGTATGATAGCCCGCCTGTGCCGCTACCTGCGTTATCCCGCCGCCCATCAGGCCGCATCCGACTACGCCGACAGTCTTAATCGTCATGTGTACCTCCAGAATTGCTCATTCTTCATTCTAACAAACAAAATAAAAGATCACCCATGGACACCAGGTCCAGCGCATTGTGTTCCAGGATAGGGCTCAGCAACGCGGCGTTGCCTGTTCGTACGAACAAATGATACGTATCCGGAATTTCCGCGCCAGGGATATCGCCGTCACGTGCCTTCTGGCCGCAAATCCAACGCTCCAGCGTCTCTAAGCGGCAGTCCGGTAACTTGTCACCCCATCGCCGCCTGGACGGATGTAGAAGATCGAGATGATGGCGTGGAAACCGGCACCGGACCGCATTGGCAAAATAACGATCCCGAATAAACGGTGCATCGAACGTTTTGCCGTTGAACGTGATCATGCAGTCGAACCTGACAAATCTTTCAGCCAAGTCCTCAAGCAACGCCCCCTCCTCAGAATAGTCACGTGCCAGCAACTGGCTGATCTTTATTTTGCCCGCCTCCAGATACATCAGGCCGACCAAGAAAAGAGGATTGCCGGCAAATCCGGTGGTCTCGATATCAAGATATAGAATCCGTTCCGGTTCCGGTCCAATCAGCGATCGGTACTGCGCGGGCAGCGTATCCTCCGTTTCCGGTGACCAGTCCCTGAGCGAGAGATGTCGTTCTGACATGGCGTCTATCTCAGGATGCAGAAAATGAGGGTCCGGTTCCACCAAATAGAATCGGCCCGAGGCGGTTTGGACTTCAATACCGTCTAGCACCTCTCCGATGGATTTATCCGATGGAATGTTCACATCCCGCTCAAGGAACACCTGTGCCGCCAGCCGCAGACGTTCCTTGAATGGGGATACAACCGGAATTACAGAATCCTTCGGTGTATCGGTGCATTTCCCATCCGCCAGCCGTTTACGTAGTTCATCTGATAGCATGGTCATTACCGGACAAGCTCTTTAAACCGGTTTCCTCGATCTTCATAGTTTTCAAACATATCATAGCTCGCACAGCCGGGTGACAGGACGACTACGTCACCCTTAGTCGCGAGTGCCTGGGATTGTGTAATGGCGGCGTCCATAGTTGCGCACCGTACGATATCAGGTATGAATCCCGTTCGGCGCCTGAGAATCGCCTGTTCGATGGCCTCGGCGGTTTTTCCTATCAATACGACGGCCCTGGCATTTCGAACGATTTCATCCGCCATGTGTCCAAAGTCCACCCCCTTATCGTACCCGCCAGCGATCAAAATGATGGGCGCATCAAACGCCCGAAGTGCGGTGATGGTCGATTCCGGCGTCGTGCATGCCGAATCGTTATAATAGCGAATGCCGTCTCGCTCCGTGACGTACTCAACCCGGTGCGGCACCCCTCGGAATTCCATGACCGCACGCTGGATCACAGCCGATGGCACCTCGCAGACACAGGCGGCGGTTATGGCTGCCAAGGCGTTGGCCAAATTATGAGGTCCGGGGATTCTGAGATCATTTATTCCACAGATGGCGCGCTCATGGCCTTTCTGCCGGAATATAATCTCCGATCCCTGAAGAAAAGCGCCCTCCGATACGGTCTCCGCGAGGCTGAAGAGCAGAACTTTACCCTTACATGTTTGCGCCCTGTCGCGCAACAGTGGATCGTCCGCATTAAGAATAGCAATGTCGTCCCATGAATGAGAGAGCAAAACTTGCTGTTTGGAAGCGACGTAATCTTCGAACGAGCCGTGCCAGTCCATATGATTAGGCGTCAGATTCGTCCAGATGCTGATGTGCGGACTGCGGTCGATCCAGGAGAGCCGCTTCAACTGGAAGCTGGACAGCTCCAACGTTACTATCGTGTCCTCCGGTATCGCATCGAGTTCATTCAGGATCGATTTTCCGATGTTGCCGCCGACAACCGTTCGGGGATCATGCTCTTTTAATATGGCGCCCAGTAGACTCGTGGTCGTAGTTTTTCCATTGCTTCCGGTTATGCCGATGATCGGCGCGGGACAACGTTCGAAGACCAGGTTGATCTCGGTTGTAATCCTAATGCCATGGTCACGGGCCAGTTGAAGAAAGACGTTGTCTTCTTTGACTGCCGGCGAGACCACTACCAAATCCGCGCCCAGGATATCTTCCTCGCGATGTCTTTCAAGCACGAACCGCACGGGTACATCCTGCAGTTCATCCAGGGACGACCGCAGCGTTTCCGCATCTCTTAAATCCGTCACAGTGACCCGATCCCCGCGTCCGGAGAAGAACCGGGCGGCAGCAACGCCACCGCTGAAGAGTCCGAGTCCCAAAATGGTTACATTCATAATACGTAAGACGTTAATTTCCTTGACAGCATGCTACGGCCTTGGTAAGATAAGCAGGCTATTAACATAGTGTTCATTCCATAAGTTGCAGTTGTGAACGCATGGATTCCAGCACTGCAAACGAAACGGGAGCCTGCTCCTGACGGAGGGTGGCCATAGTGGATCGGAAATCCTCTATAGTATCCACATCGAGAAGCGGCGTCTTTTCGAACACGGAATGGGTGAT
This sequence comes from uncultured Gemmatimonadota bacterium, assembly GCA_964470965.1. Classification (GTDB taxonomy): domain Bacteria; phylum JAAXHH01; class JAAXHH01; order JAAXHH01; family JABIQT01; genus CAYYIS01. Next base: position 111,761 of record CAYYIS010000004.1, read on the forward strand.
TTGTTTCGACCGCAACAGATGAATGGTTTCCTGCAGTTCAGAACCGGAACTCCATTTCGAGATCCTGAAAATGTTGTGGTGCCGACTCATCCCGATCATATTGTAGGCACCGTCAAAAGCAGGAACGAGAACAATATCGTCCGAATCAAGCTGATGAAAAACCTGTTCGACGATCGATTCGGATACATAGGGAAAATCGCTTCCTGATATGATGACCCGTTGATACCGATCCAGCAGCACCTTGAAGATCCGGTTCATCATATCGCCGAGATTGTCACCCTGAACCGCCTGGTACAAGACATTATCACCAGTTATCGCTCGAAACAAAGTGTCATGTTCTGGTTGTGAGGTACCCAGATAAAGATGGTAGGCATCGCCTTGATGCGCTCGAAACCGGTCGGTTAGAAATGCCCGGTAAAGATCCGCGGCCAGGTGTTGTGCCTTTTCATCCCCGATCGGTGTGCCGGTATGGTCGCGGATGTGTTTTAAGCCGTTGAAACCGTTGTCTTCCGTACCATTTACCAGGCGTGTTTTAACCGAGCCTGGTTCAGGATACTTGGCTAACAGAAGCAATGCTCCGGGATGCCTGGACTTCATGTCAACGCCTTCGCACCTTACGAGTTAATCTGCATGCTCTTTATGATACTCGACTCTTTATGATACTCGACAAAGATAACGTCGCCGAATATGTTCACGCAAGACATCTTTTGCATGTGCCAAAAGGCTCCGATTATTCAGTAGAAGCGCTTGGAGGCGGCTTTCTTAATACCGTACTGCGTGTCCAGAGCGGTGGTAATTCCGTGATCGTCAAACAGGCGCTCGACGCGCTGCGATCGTTTCCTGATTTGAAGGTCTCCACCGACCGGATCGTGTTCGAACGTAAAGCCCTGGATGTGGTCAACAAAATGTTTCCGGAAGGCACGGCACCGCCTGTTTTGGATTTTGATGACGAAAATCGGATCCTGGTCATGGGTGACCTGGGCACCACGCCACTTCTGGAACAACAACTGATCGATGGCAATGTGGATCCTGACACACCCATCCGGCTCGGTAAGTTCCTGGCGGACCTGCACCGCGATACACTGGACAATGAATCACTGCGGCAGACGTTTAATAATGATGCCATGCAGCAGCTCCGCCTGAAGTTCTGCTTCTATTTCATGGAAGAACCGACGCTGCTCGATGCAGCCAAGCAGCTGGGAGCGCTGTTCACGGGGCAGAAGTGGGTGCTCCTTCATGGCGACTTCTGGACCGCGAGCGTCATGGCCGAAGCATCAGGCATCCATGTGTTCGATCTGGAATTTACCTACTATGGTCACCCCGCGCAGGATATCGGCTTCATGATGGCGCATTATCTGTTGCACGCCTACAACACTCCGCGTGTGGCCGAAGCTATTTTCTCTGCCGTTGGCCGATTCTGGGAGACCTATAAGCGTGGCTTGGGGACCACCCTTCCGGACGGCACAGAAACTGCGGCCCTGCAGCAGGCGGGAATCGAGATGCTGTTCCGTATCGACGGTATCAATCAGGTCAAGTACATCAAGGACGACGACATAAAAACCCGCATCCGTATCGCAGCTAGGCGGCTGATGCTGGATGGCGGAATCACAGTGGCAAGGATAGGTGATCTGGCAACCGGATAGGTACTGGGTCAAAGGAGTATATCGTGGGCAGACGTAGAGCAATTATATTCGGAATCATTTCGGGCGGTTTTTTCCTGTGGCTGGTTATCGGTTTCTGGGCGAACATCTATGTGGAAGCACTCTGGTTCGATCAGTTGAATTTCGGCGATGTGTTCTGGACCACGATCAGCGCCAGATTCACCATCGGCTTGCTCTTTGGTATCGTAGCCGCGATAGTCGTGGGGCTGAACATGTATCTCGCCCGGCATTACGCATCACGGTTGACCGAATTGCATCTGTTCGGTGAAGAACTCTCCGAGCTAGACCGGCTGTTCTCAGGGTCCAAAATCGTAGACATCGTTACAGCCTGTGCGGTGGTGGCTCTCAGTGGTATCCTGGGCCTGATCAGCATGGCGGACTGGGATCGGATGCTGCGGTTTTTGAACCAGGAGCCGTTTAATGCGGTAGATCCCATATTCGGATTTGACATCGGTTTCTTCGTATTCTCCCTTCCGTTCTGGAATTTCATCCGCTTCTGGTTGTTACTAACGATCGTAGCCTCCGGCATCGGGGTCACGCTTTACTACCTGTACCGAGGCGCTGTGGTAATCGAAGAACGCGGCATGCAGATCCGCTCGTATGTACGCAATCACCTGTGTATCCTGGCGGCGGTCGTGCTCGTGTTAATAGCCTGGGGGTACCGCCTGAGCATGTTCCAGTTGCTGTACTCGGAGTCCGGATTCGCGTTCGGTGCCGGATACACAGATCTGCATGCGCGGCTCCAGGCATACTGGTTGCTTCTGTTCATCTCCCTGGTCTGTGCTGGCCTATTCATCGCCAGCCTGTATTCCCAGCGTCGTAACCTGCCGGTCATAGCGATCGGCGGCATGGTTGGATCTATGGTACTCATAAGCGGGCTGTACCCCTTCATGGTTCAGGAACTGATCGTCAAGCCAGACGAGTTCGAGAAGGAACATCCATACATCGATCACAACATCAACTATACCCTGAAAGGGTATGGGCTGGACAGCGTGAACGAGGTGCCGTTCCAGATCTCCGAGAATCTAACGTCGGACGCGCTGCAATCGAACGCCACCACCATCCAGAACATCAAGCTGCAGGATAAACGACCGCTTCGACGCACATACCAGCAGCTTCAGGAAATCCGGACTTATTACGATTTTTCCAGTGTAGACGAAGACCGGTATGTCATCGATGGAGAATACCGTCAGGTTATGCTGGCGGCTCGGGAAATAGCCTACGACCAGATTCCATCACGGACCTGGCAAAATGAGCATTTAGTTTATACCCACGGTTATGGTTTGTGTCTCAGTCCGGTGAATACTGCGACACCTGAAGGACTTCCCCATCTGTTCGTGAAAGATATTCCGCCGGTCTCTATCAGCGACGTGCTTCAGATAACCCGTCCCGAACTGTACTTCGGGGAGAACATGTCGAACTATTCCATCGTAAAAACAAACCAGGAAGAGTTTGATTATCCTGAAGGCAGTGAGAACAAGTTCAGCACCTATGAAGGTGAGGGCGGCGTACAGATCGATTCATACCTGCGTCGAATTGCTTTTGCCCGGTATTTCGACGAGCTCAACATCCTGATAAGTCCACTTATCACATCGGACAGCCAAGTGATGTTCCATCGTCAGGTTCTGGATCGGGTAAAGAATATCGCGCCCTTCCTTGAATACGACTACGACCCCTACCTGGTCATCGCCGACGGCAAGCTCTTCTGGATGATAGATGCCTACTCCGTGACCGCATCCTACCCTTATTCCCAGCGTTCCGGTGGTGTGTATCCGCAGCTTCAGGACGAGATAGGTGCCGGCCAGCCCTCGGGCATTCCCGGCATGAATCAGTCTCCTCGACGACGCCTAACTCGGAATCAACCGACGCTGCACTCCATCAACTACATCAGGAATTCGGCAAAAATCACCATCGACGCCTATTCGGGCGAGACAAAGTTCTACATTGCCGACGAGGAAGACCCTCTGATTCTCACGTACCAGAAAATCTTCCCTACACTTTTTAAAACCATCAGCGAAATGCCCGGTACGTTGAGAGAGCATATTCGGTATCCACGTGATCTCTTTGCCATACAGGCGGCAATGTATCGGACGTACCATATGCAGAACGCCCAGGTGTATTACAACCAGGAGGATCTGTGGGCGGTGCCTCAACAGATATACGCGGGCACCGAGCAGGCGATGTTCCCCTACTACGCAGTAATGAAGACGTCACAGATGCAGAACGAAGAACTTCTTCTTCTCCTGCCGTTTACACCTTCAAACAAGGAAAATATGATTGGATGGATGGCAGCCCAGTGTGACGGTCCGAATTACGGGCGCATCCAGGTGTACAACTTCCCGAAACAGGAGCTGGTATACGGCCCCATGCAGGTCGAGGCTCGGATCAGCCAGGATGCGGATATTGCCAAGGAACTGACGCTGTGGAACCAGGAAGGCTCCGAGGTGATCCGCGGCGATATCATAGTGGTGCCAATACAGGAATCACTGCTGTATATCGAACCACTGTATCTGAGGCAACGCTCTTCACGTGGCGGACTTCCGGAGTTGAAGCGGGTTATCGTCTCCTACGGCAACCGCATCGCAATGGAGGAACGCCTCGACCAGGCGCTGGCGGCCATCTTCTCATTCGATCGTTCGATCGTAGCGTCAATGGGACAGACCGATTCTACAACCTCCTCGGCGCGTAATACCATCGTCAATGATCTCGCCCAGCGTGCGCTTTCCCAGTTCAACCAGGCACAGGACCTGCTACGTGACGGCGATTTTGCCGGTTACGGTATCTCTATCCAGCAGCTTGAATCGGTCCTCAGACGCCTGGCCGAAGATACGGGGCGCCTGAAGGAAAATTGATCGCGTATCACCACCCCACCACCGTACCCGAACGAAGACGATGGATTCGGTGTTTCTTGTCACAAAAGCTACCGGGCGTTTCTGTAAAAACTTTCTTTATTTGATATTCAAAAGGAAAAGTATGCGCAGCCACCATACCCTCGACAGTCCGGTTGGGCAGATTCTGCTGTTAGCAGAGAACGATGTCTTGGTCCGCCTCGAATTTCCAGGTAAACCCCATGCTATGGGTATACCTGAAAAATCAGAAACTGGTAGTCCGTTTTTACAGGAGGTCTCCAACCAGCTCACTCAATATTTCGACGGCACGCGCCAAACGTTCGATATCGCTGTAGACCTGCGAGGCACTCATTTCCAACAGCGTGTGTGGGGACACCTACAGGACATACCATGGGGGGAAACACGTAGTTACGGGCAACTGGCGGATCAGGTGGGAAATAAAGGTGCGAGCCGGGCCGTTGGGGCGGCCAACGGTAGGAATCCTATATCGATAATATTGCCCTGTCACCGGGTGATCGGTGGCAACGGCCATATCACTGGTTATGCCGGAGGACTGAAAGCCAAACAGTGGTTGTTGCAGCATGAAGGCTGGACTGGCTAAAACGACCAGACGGGCAAATGCATTTTTTCATTTGCCCGTCTGGTTTTTCAATCTTCGATAGAAATTGCCTACAATAGATGATATTGTCTATTCGCCGTCGCCTTCCTTTTTCGTTGGAATCAGACCTACCACACGGCCTACATCCTGCGTATAGGCAAAGCCCATACCCGGATGGTCCAGCTTGCCGGCTTTTACCATGGCATCGAACACCGCATCAGTAATGGCCTTGGGCGTTACCGTCACGATGATCTCTTTCTCAGGCTGAATAGCGATTCCCAGGAGTCCGAGACGCTCCCGCACACCAGTCCCACGGCCGAAGTAAATCGTCGCACCGCCCGCACCGGCTTTCATCATGGCCTTGACGATCGGGTCTGTTTTACCACGCTGTACAATTACGGTAATGACATCCAGGCCGCTACCATCATCATTGCTTGCTTCTTCGCTCATGTTGGCTTCCTCCTGTTCTAGCCTGCCGCTTCTAGCACTTCTCCAGCTTGTTCTCGTTCCAGAACCCTCTTTGTAGCCCGTTCCACAAATATGCCTAAGGTCAGTACCGATATGATCGGGCATACGGATGCCAACGAAATAATACCGAACCCTTCGACGATCCCGACGGTATTCCCGACGCCAAGGCCCATAGCAATGACCAGCGGCACCGTAATCGGACCGGTCGTCACGCCGGCGCTGTCCCAACCGATGTTCACGAATTTTTCGGATGAGATGATCGTTAGGACTATCAGCAGCATATACGGAGGGACCAGCATATAGACAAGTGGAATATCGAAGATGATCTTGGCGATACCGGAACCAATCCCCACGGCAACACCGCCGGCTACGGATTGCATCAATAGATTCTTTTTAAAGGCACCGGCCGTGATTTCTTCGACCGTCAATCCCAATGCGTTCAGCGCAGGTTCGGCAAGCGTAGCCCCGTATCCGAGTATAAGCGCGAAAATGATGGCGACAACACGTCCCCATGTCGCACCGTACAGGCTCTGATCCGGTGGGTCGAACGCCGTAGGCACCGCGCCGCCGACCTGTCCGCCGAGCGCACTCAAACCGAGCGTCAATCCGATGTTGAACAGGCCCATACCGATGACGGCAAGGACAATACCGAACAGGATCTGGTCGAAATAGCGGATTTCTTCTTTAAGCAGAAACTTTTGCACGCAATACAGAAAGACGCAGAGGGGGACGATGGCCTGCAGGGCCAGCACACCCGACTGAACAAACATATTGTCCATAATGCCGGTCGATGCGGCAACCGTCGTCTGTCCGCCGGCCGCCAAAGCCTCGTAGTCGACGACACCGCCGTAATGGAGAATAAGGCCCAGCAGCAACACTGCGATAATGGGAAACAGCGAGGCCAGGGTCACGATTCCAAAGCCAGACATGCCGCTGTCTTTTTCACCCATGGCGCTGGTAACACCCATCCCCAACGAGAGTACGAGCGGCACGGTTACCGGACCGGTGGTCACACCGCCGCAGTCCCAGGCCAACCCGATGATGGCAGCCGTTTTGTCATCGAGAAATGCAACTAAAGAAAGGATCGACAGGATAATAACATTAGGGATGATCAGCGGTTTCAGGCTCCATCGCTTTACGAAACGGAGAATGCCAAGCACCGTGGCCAGTCCAACCCCTATACCGACGCAGGTCACCAGTACGCCGCTCCAGTCGTTAAGGAGAGCAAACAGCAACGGCGCTTTGCTGGGATCGATTCCGGCGCCCGCCTGCTTCAAGGTTCCTATAGCCGGCTCAGCGAATGTGGCACCCATTCCTACGCAGAACGAGAAAATCAACATAATCGTCAACGTGGACTTGGCAGGCAGTGTGGATCCGATATTTTCTCCGAACGGCATGAGACCCAGCTTCAGCCCTTCCATGAAGAACATCAGGCCGAGCATCACCACGAAAATACCGAAACCGATGGTCAACGCCTCGTCCACAGGTTTTTGGAGCACGAGCATCTGGAACACGACCAAATAGAGCGAAACGGGCATACAGGCCTTGATCTGCTCCAGATACCGGTCCCAGACGAACGGAGCTACGACCACGGCCGCACTTTTAAACCCTACGCGAATTCGCTCGGGGGATTCGTCTTCTGACATCGAGCGACTCCTTTGACAGCGGATACGGCCCTGAAACAGCTATACGAATCGACTCCGTAACAGCTGCATTCAGAGCAATAAAATCATCTATCGGAAAAATTCAAAAACACTCATACATGAAACGAGGAGAACAACTATCTTCAAAGGGACGCCGGTTACGACAAGGTACCGCTGAGAGTCTGTCAATTAGCCCGGGCGTCAATCCCAGGTATCGTCCCGTCCGCTTCAGGTATTGGTCGGAGCGGGCAGATACGTATCAGACGCCAAGTTCTTTCTTATTCTCGCTGGTCAATTTAGCAAGAATACGTTTGAACTTGTAATGTCCATCTTCCGATTTTACCGGCTTAACGACGAGAGCAGTCGGGACGACTTCTTCTTCCTGGCCCTTATTCATTTTTCCCGAGAAACTACGATCTTTAGCCATCACGCCCCTCCTGTATTGCGTATAAATCAATCGTCTTTATTTCGTCTTTTCGTCTTTGTTTGTCGGATAGTATTCGTAGAATATAGTCGTTCACAAATGATTATACAAGTAAAAAATCTGCAAATCACGGCTCATTCAAATTGATAGGTGAGTGAAACCCTATGTATATCACCAAGACGCAGCGCGGGGGTGTATGCATAATCCAGACAGTAGGCATCCGACCGGAAGCCCAAGCCGCCTGAAATTCCCATCAACCTGGTATCTGAAGATTCGAGTCGTAGTTCACCACCGGAAGAGGCAAACCCCCCTCTGACAAACACAAGGTCCCGGATATTGAATTCCCCACCGAGGCGACAGACGACCGGCCGTCTTCGTGCCTTCTCAACATCCACTGATATAAGGAGAGGCAGGTGTTTAGGTCTGTAACCGATTCCGGTTCGGATACTGGAGGGCAATGGGGCCTTCCGGCCGTTGACGAACCTACTGGCGACGTAGCCCACATGCTGCATCACCACGGCGGCGCTGAGGCGGTAGGCGGGTATCCGTATATGTGTACCCACATCCAGCGCCAGAGCAGTCGCCGAGAAATCCTGAATCCGCTCGTGCAGCGTCTTAAGGTTAAACCCAAAAGACGCGTAGCCTCCGGCAGGCCGGCTGTACGAAAACGTTACCGCCAGATCACCGGCACTGAATGTGCCTGACCGGACACCGAGGGGATCTGAGACTGAGGTTTCCCTGAACGACCCAAAGGAGAGATATTGCACACCGATCCCGACCACCTGATCAACGCCTAAGGGCCGTGCATAGCCCACAAATCCGAATTGTACATCCTTGAAATAACTGGAATAGGAAACGGTCACCTGCCCGGATGTCAGGCGGGCAAGCGCTGCCGGGTTCCAGTAAAGTGCGTTTACATCGCCGGCCACCGCGGACAATGCGCCGGCGGCTGCGGCCTGACGGGCGCCCGGAACAATCTTGATAAAAGAAAAAGCGGTCGTACCCACGCCATCGTTGGCACGGGCGTGCGGCGCTGATATCAGAATCATGAGGAGCGTAGCCACATAGCATAGATATGCAGCGGAGGGGTGCATACCCGGATGATAGAGCGGATTTGGAAGAGTGTCAAGTGAGAATATCGTAGACATTTATTTAACGTGTCACTATTTTAACAGTATGACTATGACACAGAAACAACCGACCGATATACCGGACTTGAAAGGCATGCTTCTGCCCGAGCTCCAGGTATTTGCACAGTCGATCGGAGAGCCCAAATTTCGGGGTGCTCAATTGGCCTCCTGGATGTTTGAGAAAGGCGTCACATCGTTCGACGACATGACCAATCTGTCGAAGCAAAACCGGGACCAACTGAATGGCGTCGCCCGGATTACCAAGATCCGGCTCGTGAAGCAGGCACGGTCCCGGCGGAGCCCGACCATCAAATATCTGTTCGCCCTTGACGACGACCATACGATTGAAACGGTGTTGATCGGCAGTAGCCGACGGAATACCCTCTGCATTTCATCACAGGTAGGCTGCGCCATAGACTGCCGGTTCTGTGCCAGCGGACTGGCTGGACTAACCCGGAATCTGACTGCCGCCGAGATCGTGGATCAGATCATACAGGTCCGCGACCTTGCCGGGCCCAATCGTTCCATCAACAATATCGTCCTCATGGGTATGGGCGAACCTCTGGCCAACTACGGCAATGTACTTCGCGCAATCCGTATCATAAATGCTCCGTGGGGGCTGGGCATCGGCGCAAGACGGATCACCATCTCCACCAGCGGCATTGCTCCCCGCATACGGAAGCTGGCGGAAGAAGGACTGCAGTTCGAGCTTTCCATCTCCCTGCATGCTGCCGATGATGAGACCCGCGCGTCGATTATGCCGATCAACAAAAGGTATCCGCTGGATGTTCTGATAGACGCCTGCCGCCATTACGTGGAAAAGACCAACCGGCTCATTACATTCGAATATATCCTCCTGGCCGGAGTCAACGACCGATTCGAGGATGCCCGGAGACTGTCTTCCCTGCTCAGGAATATCAAGGGCAAAGTCAATTTGATTCCTTACAATCCGGTGGAGGGACTACCGTTTGAAACGCCGAATCCTGGGCGTCAGCAGACGTTTCACGAAGCGCTTCAGGCAGGAGGTGTCGCCGCAACGATCCGACGGGAACGAGGACGTGACATCGATGCAGCATGCGGTCAGTTGCGTTTGAAAGAGATCACGGGCGGAAATGTTCCGGGACAGCCATAACGGTATTTATCAACCTGATGCACTTTAAATTATATGTATCCCAGACTATCTGGAATTCTGCCCTCCCTGCAGTATGTTTTTCACATCTCCCCAGGGTTTGAATGTCGGCCAGGGGGACTTATTTGCCATGTCACAACGTGACTGATTTCCCGGTTTCGGCTGCCGCTGAATCCAGAAAAATGCCGGAGCTTACCGGAACCTTTACTCGTGGCCGGAATCTCCAGAAATACAATTAAACTATGGCTTCTCCGCGTATTCTTGTGGTTCGTCCGGACCGAATCGGCGATGTTGTACTCTCTGTGCCTGTTCTCCAGACGCTGCGCCAACGGTGGCCCGACGCCTACCTCGCAATGATGGTACATCCGTATACCCAAGATATTCTCGTCGGCAACCCGTGGATCGATGATGTCCTTACAGATGCTCCGGACACATCGGATAGGGGCGTTATCGGTTTTTTCCGACAGGTGAAACGTTTAAGGGAAGATCAGTTCGATACTGCTCTGATGCTGATGCCGACCATGCGTACTGCATGGATGCTGTTTCTTGCCGGTATTCCCCGACGTATCGGTGTGGGGCACAAACTGTATCAGACGCTGACGTCCACACGCTCGGTCAGTCGCAACCGATACATACCGCTTCGTCATGAAGCGGATTATTGCCTGGATCTGGCGCGGGAAATCGGTGCGGAGGCAATGAGAATCCGTCCGGAAGTGTTTCCCAAAGAAACAGAGCGCTGCACTGTCCGGGCGATCCTGGAGAACGAAGGGCTTGACGGACGACCTCTCATAGGTATCCACCCCGGCAATGGGTGCAACGCACCGAACTGGTCTCCTGAGCGATACGGCAAACTGGCTGAAAAACTATTTAATAACTTCAAGGTACCGGTACTGGTCACAGGCAGCACTGAGGAACAGGATCTGATCGACCGGATGACTGCATCTACAGCGGCACCGCTCATTGCTCTCGCCGGAAGGTTCACGTTGCGTAACCTCATGGCGGTCATTGGTGAAATGGATATTCTGATCAGCAGCAGTACCGGGCCTATGCATATGGCCGCCGCCATGAATGTGCCGACTGTATCCCTGTTCTGTCCTCTTCCCGGACGATCACCGGAACGGTGGGCACCGCTGTCCGATCACAAGCGCATCTATCTTCCGGTGGACGGGCAGTGTGAAACCTGTGAGACGGGCCCCATGTGTACACTTTCCGGAATAACGGTTGAAACGGTGTCTGAGGGCGTTGCGGAACTGTTGCATGAAAAAGGCATCGTCGGGAATCAATCCTCTCCATGAAGATTCTCACTATACGATTCAGTTCTTTAGGTGATGTCGTACTTATTTCACCGGTAACCCGGGCGCTAAGTGAATGTTTTCCCGATGCGGAAACATCCGTAGCCGTGAAGCAAATGTACCAGCCGATTGCCCAGTTGCTGCCCGGAGTGGATACGGTCATACCATTCCGGTCCGACCAGGGTTTTGCTGCATACATCAAGACTATTCGCCAGAGGGAATTCGATCTGGTCATCGATCTCCACGCCAACCCGCGCAGCCGCATATTGAGCATATTCAGCGGCGCCGGACAGGTGATAAGATACCGTAAACGGCGCCTTGCCAGGATGGGTATGGTCTACCGTACCGAATCCTCGATCACCACCCGTCACACGGTCGACTTGTATTTGGATGCCCTGAAATCCCTTGACATCGAAGGGCACGACCGACTGCCTTCTCTAACGGTCCACCCGGAAGCACACGCATCTATTTCAGAGCGCCTTCGGGCTGAAGGCGTCCCTTTTGGGCAGCCGATTCTTGGTATTGCACCGGGAGCCTCGTCGGCCGTAAAACGGTGGCCGGCAGAATACTTTGCCGCCCTGGCCGACCGATGCCAGAGAGAATTTGCCACTCACATTTTATTGATAGGCAGCCGCCATGATCAATCAACTGCTGCTACCATAGCCAATGCAATGGATACCCCGCCTCTCGATTGGACAGGCACAATCGACCTTTCCCTGCTGCCGTCAGTCTTCTCCCATTGCCATACAGTGGTAAGTAACGATTCCGGCCCCATGCATGTGGCATCCGCAACAGGCACTCCGACCACTGGCCTGTTCGGCCCCACCCATCCAAAACTGGGATTCTCTCCTATGGGGCCGGAGGATTCAGCACTCACTCTGGATCTGGGCTGTAGTCCGTGTAGCCTGCATGGCAACAGACCATGCTGGAAAAAAACCAACGCTTGCCTCAACGATCTATCCGTCGATTATGTCTTTCAAGAAATTTCTCGCCATTTTGTATCGTGATTATGAAAAACAGGAGGAGTCTTCATGCAGCACATTCGAAACGGCCAAGCCGGATTCGTCCGGGTAGAACTTCTGATCGTCGTTATCATCGTTGCTATCCTGGCGGCTTTAGCCATACCGCTGTACCGCGGCGCCACCGAACGCGCCTACAGATCGGAAGCGGACCCAGTTCTTGGTAAAATAAGAGGCTCGTTCCGCACCGTACAGTCCCAGTCCGCTGCCGGTGACTTCTCAGCGTTGGCCAGCAACTACACCGCCAGCATGGACCTGAAAGTTATGGAAGTTTCGGAGTTGAACCTGAAACCAGTGGACCTTGAAGGCCGTTATTTCGATGGTGATTCCTATCGTATTACGACATTAACAAACACGACCTACGTGGTCAAGGCAATCGGTGACAGCAGCCGTGCCGCGGACAAGTCGGCAGTGGCCGGTCTGATCCGAACGATCGATCAGGATGGCACACTTAGTTCGGAATAAGCTGACTCGGTTTTGGGCGCGTAGTCTTTCACAAACGGGTATCTTGTATCAACAGGATGCCCGTTTTCTGTATCAAATTACAGGGGGGGGTTTCGATTATTCACCGTCATACTGCAAAATCGAGAATACATCATATTTACCCAGTCGGGATCGCCCGTTCAGAAAACTGAGTTCGACCAGAAACGCGACGCAAGCGATCTCCCCGCCGAGCTGTTCCACCAGATTACATGCAGCGCTAGCACTGCCACCCGTTGCGAGCAAATCGTCGATAATCAAGACCCGATCGCCTTGTGTTATCGCATCGTCATGCACTTCCAGCGCGTCCTTACCGTATTCCAGTTCGTATTCCACGCGCACCGTTGAATACGGGAGCTTGTTCGGCTTCCTGAGCGGAACCACACCAGCGTCCAGTTGATACGCTAGCAGCGGCGCGAACAGGAACCCCCGGGCCTCTATACCGGCTACGACATCGATATCCTGGTCGATGAACTCCTCCATGAAGCGATCCCCCATCTTGCGGAACGCTTCGCGATCCCTCAAAAGAGTCGTGATATCCTTGAACACGATACCCGGCTTGGGATAATTCGGAACATCTCTGATGAAACATTTTAATTCTTCCACTGCGGACCTCAATTCAATGGAATGTTAATGCCGGATGGAAAATTCACCGAATCCCCCTGCGGCCTCTTAACCCAATACCGAAAAATCTGTGACGGCCGCCAAGGGGAAGCAAATCTTCCGGCGGTCTCTTTATAAGCCGGTAAGGGCCTACCAAAACTACCTCGGCATCGTGGCTCCAATAGTTTCTAAGGAGTCCGTGCAGGGCGATTAGTAACGGCATTCCGTGGGATAAATTCCGGTCGACGATCCCTTGCACCCTCCCTGTTCCGACCGGCTGTCTCGTGACCTCCGAATTTATAGTCGTTCCTATGCGTGTCCCTGCCTCAAATCGCCGGTAGACAAGCCGTTACGGCAGAAATTCAATGCGACACAGTATAAGAATCCCGCTCTGAGGAATCAAGGAAATAAAATGCGTACAGGGTAGGTATTGCTCGAAATCACCCTCTCACAATTCGACGGTGATCATCAGGGGACGGCGCTCTGTCGTTTCGCACCATAACAACCACTGGCAGTCCGGTGTAACGTTGCATCCGGAAAATCGGAACAGAACTGTCCATACCCCGGCGCTCTTCGAGGTCCTGTTCCACCTCACCCGCCCAGTTTCCCGATGTCGACGGAATCTGAACCGTCATCGTTTGAATTACTACCAAGCAAACTTACTCATCTACCCGCGACACCGCATTTGGCGTGGAGCCTCTGTCGTCAGAATGCTGACAATTAACTTCTCCGGTCAGAATAACGGCCCAAGTAAAACTCCGCACGCTCATCCTCATTCTATGCGCCTGATATGACAGCAGCCTCGGGACGCACCAGGCGTACCTAAATCCTGACGGAAAAATCAACCTCGACTTCAGTTCGTGATCCGTCACCTGTAAACAGATATCCGCATGGCCGCCTATTCCAAACCGGCTGACGATATTTTATGGGCCAGGATTTTTCCGTCAAAACGATGTGAATTCTGAAAGCTTAACCGGACGACCTTCCGAAGCGGAAAGGTCGGCGGCGAATACATTGCGGTGGGTTTCAAACGCGGTGTCCAGGTCGGTCAACGGCATGGACTCGCCTTTGTTGATGCTATCGATGAAACCCTGGAACTGCGGCTCGTAGGGATGGTCGCTCACATCGCCGGAATCGATCGGCGAGGTCTGCAGCGTGCTCCACTTGCTTCGGTCCATACCTTTAAGTTTGTCCGAATAGATTCGGTTGTCCAGCAGACTGCCTTCACTGCCGACTAGGTGTATATGGAAATAATAGGGTTGGAGACAATCCACACAAGAGGTCACTTTGGCAATCCTGTTTCCCCCCTCGAACCGGAAGACAGACACGCTGGTGGTGTCGTATTCGTATGGCTCGAAATACGGACTTGTGGACCGAGTCTGATAGCTGGTGACCTCTTCCACCGTGCCGTCCATGAAAAACAGCATCGCGTCGAGCGCATGGCAACCGGCGGTGAGTAGGGTGGTGCCGCCGAAGTCTTTTTTTACGTTCCATTGGTACTGACCGTACCAAGGGCCGATGCCGTGGTAGTAGTCCACTTCCGCGTAGTGCAGATCGCCAAGCAGTCCTTCATCTATTACCGAACGGATCATCGTAAAATGAGCGCTGTAACGGCATTCGAAGCAGACACAAACTTGTACACCAGCGGATCGGGCCGCTTCCCGGACCCGGACGGTATCCTCATACGTGAGTGCGATCGGCTTTTCAATAATCAGGTGTTTCCCGGCTTCTGCAGCTGCCACGGCCTGGTCCGCATGGAACGGATGCGGGGTGCAGATATCGATGATGTGGATATCCGGATTCGACAGCATAGCCTCGTAATCGGTATAGGCCCGGAGCGGGATGCCATATTCCTGCGCCAGTGCCGATTCGTCATGCACCCGGCGGGAACAAACCGAGGTGACCGCCCCCCCGCTGACCGCCTTAAACGTCTCGATATGGGCACCGGCCACCCAGCCAAGCCCGACAATGCCTACGTTGAGATCGCTCATAATCCTCCCTTGGATCCTGAACTCAGCTTCTCCAGGTTTTTCTGCCAGCGTTCATAATCTATCGTCAGTTGATCTACAGTCGTGCAGTCGAAGATAAACGGATATCGTTTAATCGTGGATTCGTGCGCTTCCGGTTCGTCCGCACAACAATCGGTTACCATGGCGGTCAAAAATCCCTGCTGGGCCGCGGAAGCCGTGGTGAGGAGGACACAAACGGAGGTCAAGAGACCGGCGGTCAGGATAAACCGTTTGCCGGATTGATGCAGGTACGAAACCAGCTCCGGAGTATGGAACGCATCGAACGTCTGTTTCTTGATCTCGATTTCACCGGGCACTGCGCGTGCAAACGGCAGCGTCTCCGCGCCCTCGGTGCCTCTAACACAGGGTATTGCCCCCTTCACCGTGTATTTAGCCATCCAATCCGATCTGTCCGGCGCGAACAATGCACGGATATGCACTATTTCGATGCCCTCATTTCGGCAGAATTGGAGCAACCGCTGGATGTTCGTGGAAAAATCAGGAAAGTGCCGAACCTGATTATCATCCCTGAAATCACGCTGCACATCTATAAGGAGTAAAGCAAATGAGTCCCAGTCACGCAGCCTTGTCATCGCACACTCCGGATTCGGTTGGATCTTGTTGTAGTTTGGGACCTCAATCTGTTATGAATTCGGCATAATGTCAACCGATTTTACCCAATGATCCTCCGGGATATTCCATCCTTGACATCTCTCCCAACCATACTACATTACCGACTCATGGAACCGTGA
>CAYYIS010000004.1:127917-166733 GCA_964470965.1 uncultured Gemmatimonadota bacterium
GCATAATGGATGGCCCCTTGACTGTCAATCCGCGGCAACTGCTCGATGACGGCTATATCATCCTCAGAAAAGTCATTCCTCCCGGCCAACTTGAACCGCTACGGAACACATTTGAAACCATGGTGGACCGGCAGCGGGAAACATGGGCCAGGGAACGGGGGCCAGGCGATCCGCCGGGCGGTGTTTGGGAAACCGGCCACCAGCCCCGCCTTAATATTGATACGCTGATCGAAGACGATACCGCTTCGGCAGCCGAATTCTGTCTGCATGAGAACACCATGGGCGTCAGCCGGCAGATAATGCACTCCCGACTGGCAGCCGTCACCGGTATGATGTTCATGTGTAGCCCCGTTCGGGACCACGGCCCCGCACCGTGGCACCGGGATATCCACCCGATTGACCAGGCACCGCTGTCTGGCCTGGAATTTGACCTGGTCAACAACGCACCCGGATATGTGCAGTGGAACATTCCCTTGTACGACGACCATGTGCTCTGGGTGATACCACGCAGCCACAGACGCGTCAATACCGATGAAGAGAACAGATTACTGAAAGAGAACCCACGACAGCCGCTTCCGGGCGGATTCCAGGTACAACTCAACGCTGGAGACGGAGTGGTCTACACCAACACGATTCTCCACTGGGGCAGCAACTACAGTACGCAACTCCGCCGTACGATCCACCTCGGCTACCGATCATTCGGCGGCCCCATTTTTCCTTATGTAAACCGGTTTTACAGGGATCTCTGCTTCACCCGGCACCTGGCGCCCGAAGCACAGCATCAGTTCGATCAGTTCAAAAATGCCTATGATAAGGAGACGGATGTGATTGCCAGAATTTACCGGGCAATGCTCAACAAGGATGACCAGGCTTTCATGGACGGCCTTATCACGCTTCATCCGGGTGAAAAAGGGCGCCTTGTCTGTTGTATCCTGCTCTCGAAGATCATCTACAAACTCCGCTTCCAAACCAGTCCGGTGCGGGAGCACTATGGAAGTGACATCTCTCAGGATGAGGACCTGGCGCCACGGTTTACGGAAAAAGAACTGGACACACTCTGGCAACGATTCACCACTCTCGACGCCAGCATACAATCTAAAAATAAACAGTATGTGCCAGGATTCCAGTCCGGTCCTATGACCTACAATTTCAATGATATGCCGAAAGAATTCGACGTGGAAGATTTCATCGCAAGCTGGAGGCAACCATGAAGATCACATCAGTGACGGTCTGGACGGTAGTTGTGCGGACGATTCCCGGGAGAGTGCACAGCCCGGAGTATGAGTCGGATACGCATTGGGATCAGGTGCCGAAGCATATTATCCGGCTCAATACGGATACGGAATTTTATGGTATCGGTGAGACCGGGCGTGGTGTGCCGATCGAGCAGGTGCGGGAAGGTGCACAGATACTGATCGGACGGGATCCGGAGTCGATCACGTTGCAACATATCTACGGGCCGCCGGCTGACGGACCTGAAAAAGTTCCGGCGATCGGTAAAGGGCCGGCATACGATGCGTTCGAGATAGCGGTATGCGACCTTGTAGGGCGTGTCCGCGAGTTGCCGGTCCACGCGCTGCTGGGCGGTGCGGTGCGAACCAGGGTCCGGGCAGACTACTGGATGGGGCACCAGACACCAGAAGACGGGAAAAAGTCAGTGGAGAGGGCGTTGAATTACGGGTTCAAAGGTGTTAAAATTAAATGCCGTATCCAGGAGCCCATGTTCGAACGTCTGAAGGCCATGCGCGATGTGGCCGGTCCGGAATTCAAGGTCACCGTGGACCCGAACGAGCGTTTCTATACGGCAGATCAGACTATCGAGCTGGCAGAACAGCTGGAACCTTTGGGCAACGTGGAGGTGTTCGAAGATCCCATTCCCAAGTCGGATATAGAAGGGTACGAGAAAATCCACGCGGCGATTCCGTTTCCCCTGGCTATGCACCTGGGGGACGGCCCCGGTGTCATCCGGGCGCTACAGGCCGATGGGGGACGGGGCGTTGTCGACTGCGTAAACCTGGGCGGCGGCCTGTACGAGTTCCAGCGCAATGCGGCTACCGCCGCCGCCGCAGGTTTACCTTGCTGGCACGGGTCGGGCAACGACCTGGGCATAGTCGATACGTCCTATGTCCATGCCGCGGCAGCCGCGCCCAACTGCACAATGGCCTCCGACTTCGTAGGAAGCTGGACCCGCGAGGATGACCTGATTATCGAACCGATCGACTTTGTAGACGGCTACGTTCCGATCACGATGAAACCGGGGTTGGGCTGTGAACTGGATTACGATGCCATGCAGAATTATACGCAGGCCCATGAAGAGATAACCCGGTGACTGCGTCCGATTAACCACCGAGCGGCGGCTTGAGAGAAATCTCTATGCGGGTTGATGAAATGGATGCGATGCGGACGAATTATGAAAAAGTGATCGGCCTACAGATACGAATACCCGGTCCCGCTTGGCCGCACACACGGTTCCTGTACCATTACGACACGGAAGTCAATTTATGTTGGGTCAGTTGGTATGAACGTATTTGCGTAAAGGAGAAAACATGCGTGTAGTCGTTGTAGGGTGTGAATACACCGGCGTAACCACGTTGATCGACGGTATCTACGAGTGGGGCAATGCCCGGGGGATCCATCACCATCTGGACGATCATTTTACAATACCGGATGCGTTCCATCTCAGCCGGGAAGAACAAGCGGCCATGCTCGAAATGCTGCCGGCTATCAAAGAACGGTTTCAGCGGTTTCAGATCGTGTATCATGTGCGCCTGCTGCACCTATTCGAACACATTCTCATGGGCGGTTTCCACATCGAAGAGATGGTGTACGGTCCGAAATACTACTACCCCGGTATCAACATCGATGTGCGCGAATACGAGCCGGAAATGCCGGATGACACAATCCTGGTGCACCTGACCGCAACCGCAGACGTAGTTCGGGCGAGGATGCAGTCCGCCCCTCATCCGCATCAGCTGGTTCCATCAGAAGATGTAGCGGAGACCCTCGAACGATTTGAGGATGAGGTTCGTCATTCCTGGATCAAGCACAAAATAAAAATCGACAGTTCGCACCTGACGCCGGAAAAACTATTGAGCGCGTTCCTGGAAGAGTCAAAACCTCATCTGAATACACGTGATATGCTGACACGAATGGCCTAATTTCATCGGAGACTGCACATGAAAATCACTTCGGTATCCTCCGTCCTGCTTGAGCCAACCCCCTGGGTGTTGATCAAAGTTAAAACCGACGAAGGTATCACCGGTATCGGAGAGGCGTACCACGGGGCCGGCGTGCATCAAATAGCAGTAGATGAGCGGCTCACGCAACGAGCGTTGATCGGACAGGATCCGCGGAACGTAGACAAACTGTTTCGGGATATGATGAGTTCCATGTCCGCCTCGGGATTCTACCAGGGTGCGGTCATGAGCGCCATCAGTGGTATAGAGATGGCACTGTGGGATATCACCGGACAGGCGCTGGGCGTACCGATCTGGCAACTGCTGGGCGGCAAATTTCGGGATCGCATCCGGGTTTACAACGACTGCCATGCGGGCGATGATGAAACACCCGAGTCCTATGCCAAAGTGGCCAAGGCCACGGAAGCGCGGGGCTTTGACGCCATCAAATTCGACATCGATCCACAGCCCACGCAGCGCGACAAATACAATCGTTGTATCAGCAACAACGATATCGCCTATTTTATTGATGTGGTAACTGCGATGCGGGATGTTCTGAATCCCAACACGGATCTGGCCATCGACGCCCACTGGTTCTACGCGCCGGCCGATATTCTTAAAGTCGCCTATGCATTCGAGGACCTGAACCTCCTGTGGCTCGAAGATCCGATTCCGCCGGAAAATGTGGATGCTATGTCTAAAATCACGCAGTCCACTCGCACACCGATATGTACCGGTGAAAATTTTTATACGAGGCACGGATTCCGGGACCTGGTACAGAACCAGGCTGCGGATATTATCTGCCCGGATCTGGCCAAGGCGGGTGGCCTGTCCGAAGGATGCCGTATCGCCGATCTGGCGGACATGTATTACATCCCTTTGGCTCCTCATAACATAAGCAGTCCCATAGGCACCATCCACGCCTGCCACACCTGCGCCGCCTCACAGAACTTCCTGGTGCTGGAATTTCATCACTTGGACAATGAAATCTGGAACACGCTCACAGCAGAGCGGGATCTGATCAAAAACGGCCACATAGATCTTCCGACCAAGCCCGGACTGGGTGTGACGCTGGACGAGGACGTGGCAAGAAGATCGGCGAAAGAAGATCTGGGCTTTTTTGATTGACCAGGGGACTATGCATGGCCGAACCATCTATATTTCCGCAACACATGAACCCGGATCCGACGCCGGAACTCGACCGGGAGGTAGCATTTTTCCTGAAATGGGGCTACCTGGTCGTGGAGGACGCCGTCACAATGGAACAGGTGGAATCTCTCCGGGCGGCGCTCGACGAATCGTTTGGGCGTCACGAAGCATCTGAGCGCAAAGACGGACAGTTCATCCATCAGCTTCTGGAGGAGGACGAGCGGTTCTCATTTCTGCTGGACAATCCACCTATCATAACCCGCATGAAGGCCATTCTCGGAAACTGTCTGCAGCTTCACAGTGCTACCGCCCGCATCACCATGCCTGGGGCGATAGATCAAGGCTGGCACCGGGACGGTCCATGGCCCATGGATCCGGAGAGCACGCCCTACGGCAGCCTGCCCGGGCAGATCAACTGTGGCTATTTTCTCGATGAACTGACCACGGACAATGGTCCGATTGCCATCGTACCCGGCAGCCAGAGAGCACTGTTCCGGCCGCCGGAAGGATTTCCCAGATTTCCTGACGAACAGTTTGTGCTCGCGAAACCCGGACAGGCGGTTATGTTCGACGGTTGGCTTTACCACCGCGGGGTGGCCAATAATTCAGACCAGCGGCGACGCGTATGCCTGATGTGCTATCAGAACGCCTGGATGAAATCCCGCGAACCGTTCGATGGACCGCAGGTGGCCGCGTTGCGGGAAAATGGGACGCCGGAACAAAAGCTGTTGCTCGGTGCCGTGGAGCAATGGTGATCTAAAGGAACCTCATCGATGCGCTATGACTTACTGATCAAAGGCGGTACCCTTGTGGATCCGGCCCAGGGTATCCATGCAGGGAAGGACGTGGCGTTTTCGGATGGTTTCGTGGCGGCGGTAGAAGACGACATCGCCACATCAGAAGCCAGGGAAACAGTCCACGCGGAGGCGAGGATCGTTACGCCGGGTCTCGTGGACCTGCACGTTCACGTATTTCCGGGCGTCAGCCATTTCGGCATCGCGCCGGACCCCACCTGCCTGGCCAGAGGCGCCACTACAGTGGTGGACGCCGGATCAGCCGGAGCCGATACATTTCCAGGTTTCCGAAAGTATGTTATCGAAGTCAGCGAAACCCGCATCCTGGCACAGCTGAACATATCCTCCCAGGGGATGTTAACAGCCGAGATCGGTGAGTTCGAGATTCCCGATTATGCCAATGTGGATAAGGCACTCGCCATGATAGAACAGCATCGGGATCTGATCCTGGGCATCAAGGTACGCATGTCCAAAGGCCGTATCGTCAGCGAGCGGTCCGGCATGACTCCACTGTACAAGGCTCGCGAAGCCGCGGATGCCGCCGGCCTCCCGATCATGGTACATCCACAGGATGCCTGGTGTGAATCTATCGACGACATCCTCAAAGTTATGGGTAAACGGGACATCCTTACCCACTGCTTCCACGGTAACCGATGCGGTATTCTTGACGATGAGGGCAGGATTCGCGATTCCGTCCACCAAGCCATCGAACGCGGCGTGGTGCTGGACGTAGGTCACGGCGCCGGTTCATTCAACTGGAAGACGGTAGAATCGGCCATGGCGCAAGGCATTCTGCCGACCACCATCTCGTCCGACCTGCACATCTACAACCTGAACGGTCCGGTCTATGACCTTGCCGCGGTCGTCACGAAGTTCCTGCACCTGGGTATGCCCTTGGACGATGCGATCGCCCGGGTGACCAGCGTCCCCGCCGACACCATCCTGATGCCTGACCAGATCGGCACCCTCGCACCGGGCGCATGGGGAGATGCCGTTCTCTTCGAACTCCGAACCGGCGAATTCATGCTGGAGGATTCCAGCGGTGAAGTGAGAAACAGTGCGCATAAGCTCATCCCTATAGTAGTCGTCAAAAACGGGTGCGTGTACCGGGACCATACTACCAGCGTTCAGGATACCGGTCACGCTACACCCGAATCTGCCGTGTGGAGTCCTAAATTCCGTCGATAGAGCGGACCAGGCATTTTTTCTGCACCATATTCTCGCCGTTTATTGTGGCGGCCCCTCTAGGTGAGGCCTCAGTATTATCCCCTTGACAATCCCCATTTTAAATCCTTTTTTAGATCTCCTGTGGCTGTGAATGTGATGAGTCTCACAGGTGTTTCGCACAAGAGAGCATATTTTAAGTGTGGCATTCATTTTACATGTCGTCTTATGGGAGCGTGACCGAGTGAAAGGTATCATTCTCGCGGGAGGGTCCGGCACCCGTTTGTATCCTCTGACCAGGGTGGTCAGCAAGCAATTATTACCCATTTATGACAAACCGATGTTCTATTATCCGCTTTCAATCCTAATGCTCGCGGGCATAAGGGATATTCTTATTATTTCTACCCCCCATGATCTGCCTCAGTTTCAGGAATTGATGGGCGACGGTGCACAATTGGGAATGTCTTTTTCCTATGCAGAACAGCCACGGCCGGAAGGCATAGCACAGGCGTTCACGATCGGGTCTTCGTTTATCGGAAGGGATTCCGTATCGCTCGTTCTGGGAGATAATATTCTGTACGGCCACGGCCTGGGCGAAATACTCCATCGGGCCGGCCGGCTCAAGGACGGCGCCCTGGTGTTCGGATATGCAGTGCAGGATCCGGAGCGATACGGAGTGGTGGCGTTTGATGATACCGGTAAGGCAGTCAGCATCGAGGAAAAGCCGGAAAAACCCAAATCCCGTTATGCGGTGACCGGACTCTATTTCTATGACAACAATGTGGTGGACATAGCGAATAATCTGATCCCGTCTCCACGGGGCGAGCTTGAAATAACGGATATCAATGTCGAATATCTCCGCCGGGACAACCTGAATGTCGAGCAGCTGGGTCGGGGATTCTGCTGGCTGGATACCGGAACGCACGAGGCGCTGCAGATGGCCTCCAGCTATGTCCATACGATTCAGGAGCGACAGGGATTGAAGATCGCATGTATCGAGGAAATTGCCTACCGACAGGACTATATCGATGGTGCACAGCTGGAAGAATTGGCACAGAAAATGTTGAAGAACGGATACGGTCAATACCTGATGGATTTGTTGAACGAAACGTCGTGAATTCTGTTGCTCTCTTTGAAGTTGGATGCTCACTTTGTATGAGAAGGCATGTCACTTACAAAACCGCAAGATCATAAACCGCCAGAGGTGCATACTCCTCCGATCCTCCTGTCCTCCGACGCTCGCTCCGACGACAGGCGCGCTGAACACCTTGCCCGCCGCAAACTTATAGAGGAAAAAGTCTCCAAAACCTACATGGAATCATGGGTCCGGAACTGTTTCGACACGGGTGCCATCCTGAAAGCAACGCTTTTCATAACCGGCCTGCGGGACTGGGCGGCACGTAACGCCATGTCACACCGACATCGCAAGCTGGTTTTCGAGTACGAATCATTGCCTCCGGCGTTTCACGGATTCCGTATTATGCACCTGACAGACCTGCATATAAACGGCCATCCCGGTCTGGCGGATCATCTCCACAATCAGATTAAAGATGTACCGGTCGACCTGTGTCTTTTGACCGGAGACTACCTCTTCCGCGTTGGTCGTGGTGAAGATGAAGCTCATTCCTATATGAAACATGTAATAGCAGGTGTCGATGCACGGGGAGGCTGCATCGGGATTCTTGGGAACCACGACATCGCGTCCAACGCTACGTATCTGGAATCTCTGGGCGTCCGGATGCTGATTAACGAAGCGGTCAAGATCAATATTGGCGACGAGAGCATTTGGATCGCCGGAGTCGATGATCCTCACGATTACAGAACCGACGATCTACCTGCTGCCGACATTGACATACCGGTAAAAGCGTTTAAAATCCTGATGGCCCACTCGCCGGAAATCTATAAAGAGGCCGCTGACCTGGGATACAAATTATACCTCTGCGGCCACACCCATGCGGGTCAGGTACAGATTCCGGGTATCGGTCCCATTATCACCAAAACCCGTGCGCCACGTCGAGTCACCTACGGCACCTGGAAACAACGGGAAATGTATGGCTACACCAGCTCAGGCATCGGCGCCTCAGCCCAATTTTTCCGTGTTTTCTGCCCGCCGGAAATTGGCCTTATAGAACTACGCTGCAAAACCTCCAAAGGATAACCACATGGCTACTCCCCGTACACTCACAGACGAACAGATAGCTCAGTATCGGGCTGATGGCTATTTAGTGATGCCCGACCTGCTGACGCAGGGTGAAGTAGACGCGTTTCTGACGCATGAAGCAGATCCTACAACGCAGGATCTGCGTAACGGCCTGCGAACCCACCTTACCGATTCGGAATGGGATTACCTGGCCCGACATCCGAATGTGGCGGGAGTGGCCAGTCAGCTTATTGAAGGACGGCCACGGATCGTCCAGACCATGTATCTGGCTAAGGCGCCGGCGACAGAGGGCAAGCGGAAGGGGGGCGCTGGCGTCGCCATGCACCAGGATACCCACTACCTGCCGACCGAGCCTAACTCGCTGATGGCCTGTTGGATTGCGTTAAACGATACGGACCGGGAAAACGGCGGTCTGTGCGTGGTACCCGGCAGCCACAAGGCAGAATTGAGATCCACCCACCTTAACAAAAGCGACGACCATGCCAGCTGGGAAACAGATCATGAGATGAAGTCACAGGACGGACGAAAATGGGTGCAGACCTTCTATTCGTTCACAATCGATGACATCGACAAAGAAAATATTGTTCAGCTCGCAGTTCCCCGCGGCAGCGGTGTGTTCTTCACCAGCATGACAATCCACGGCTCCTATGCCAACTATTCCCCCGACCGCTCCCGCCTCGCCTTCGCGGTCCACTATGTCCGCGAAGGCTCCTGGGTCTACCGCCGTGACGTCCAGGATACGACACTCGTGGAGAGGTACAGCGGATAGTGCTTCACCATCCACACCTCACGTAGAGGACCATAATCTTTATTTGGAACCTTCTTCTAAACACCTAGGGAACAAACACGTCCGTCGATGATAAAAAAGGGTATTACCATTGTTTTTTTTCTCGAACCTTCTATATTGTCGAGGCATAACCTTATCCTCAAAGACAACCTCTCTCATTAGTACCTATTCAAAATCAGAGGTCTATCATGTTGACCGGAAAACAGTACAAACATTTTAAGACGTTCGGTTTTGTGGTTATGAGACAGGTGTTCACACCAGAAGAGCTTTCCATCATCGATAAAGAATTCACCAAGCAGTTGGAATCGGCCTACCGCCATGCGCCGTTCGACGGAACCACACGCCATTGGACCACGATGATGGGCAGTCCCACGCCGTTTTTCGCAAGCCTGCTGGAAGACCCACGGCTCTGTGACGTTGCGGAGCAACTTTTTGGGCATGACGTCCTCGGTATCGTATCGGATGCAAACCGCTATGTGGGTAGCACAAAATGGCATCCGGATACCCAAAGTTGCCACCAGTACGGCGTTAAATTCGCATATTACCTCGAACCGGTGGGGCCTGAAACGGGCGCCCTTCGGGTCATACCGGGTTCACACCGGGAACCTTACCACAGTGAACTCAAACAGACTATGGGCGAGCTCGATATGGACACACAAGACATTCCAGCCTACGTATGCACCTCCGAACCGGGTGATGTTGTCGCGTTCGACCTACGCCTTTGGCACGCCAGTTTCGGAGGTTCGGACGACCGACGGATGTGTACCTGCGTCTATTACAATAATCCCAAAACGCCCGAAGAAGAAGAAACCACCCGCAAGCAGGCGGAGGGGAACAGTAGAACCACCTCCCGGTACAATCGTCCGAATGACCCGATAGTTGATCCGCACTGGCTGGCCAACTCAAAGGGCAGTCCGAAGCGGCAGCTCTGGCTCGACCGGCTGAATGAACTGGGATTCTTTAAGGAAGTTTCCGTCGAAGATAATGATTGAAAATCGTTTAAAACAACTACTCGATACCGGAAAACCCGCTATCGGAATCCAACTTCGGTTCGGCACACCTGCGATTACGGAACTGGCCGGACTAGCGGGGTTCGACTGGGTCCTGATCGACACGGAACATGCGCCGCAGACACCGGATACGGTCCAGTCTCAGCTGCAGGCCGCCTCATGCACACGGACCACACCCATCGTCCGGGCTGCAAAGAACGATCCAGACCTGATAAAACTGTACCTCGATATGGGAGCGTTGGGGATCGTCGTTCCGTTTATCAATACGCCGGAGGAAGCTGAACTCGGCGCGGACGCCTGCCGTTACCCGCCGCGCGGCACCCGGGGCTGGGGTCCTCACCGGGCCGCAGGATACGGTCTCTACGAAGCGGAATACACCGCAACCATCGACGACAACGTGCTGTATTTGCCCATCATTGAAACGGCGCAGGCGATAGAGAACATAGACGCCATCATGGATGTGGACGGGGTGGATGGCGTCATCGTCGGGCCAGTGGATCTGTGTATCTCACTCGGCGTTCCGTCACAGTTTGAGCATCCCACATATCTCGATGCCCTTCGGCGTGTACGAATGGCGGCACGGCGCACGGGCAAACCGGCCAGTATTCCCTTGCTCGGTCCGCTCAGCGATCAGCAGAACATCAGAAAACAGGTAGAGGAAGGAGGGCGTTTACTGCTGGTTGGTGGCGATGAACCCGCTCTGAGGGATGCCTTTCTCCAGACTCTTGGTAATCTGTCATTTTTAAAGGAATAAAAATGCCCAGTGTCAAAGTTCTATTTCTTCCGTTGGGGGATATCTTTTCTCCATGGGGCGACGATGTGGTTGCAGCGGTCGGTGATCGGCATGACCTGACCATATATGACGACGCCCGTCCGATGGCGCCTCAGTTTGCAGGCGTGGATGTGGTTATTGATCAGGGAGGCAGCGTGGGAACACGGGAAATGATGGACACGGCTACGGATACGAAACTCTGGCAGATCCTCGGAACCGGTTTCGATCATTTCGATCTGGCATATATCAAGAAGAAAGGGATTCCGACCTCCAACACGCCCGGAGTATTCAGTAGGGTAGCGCTGGCCGAGACAGCCATGATGTTCATCCTGATGCTGGCGCATAAATACCCGGCCAGTTATAAAAGCCTTCATGAAGGAAAGATGTACAACCCATTGGGTATCGAAATAGATCGGCAGACGCTGGGTATCCTGGGTTTCGGCGCCAGCGGACAGTCTCTGGCTATTCGGGCGAAAGCCTTCGGCATGAGAATTATGGCCGTCGATGTGCGGGAGATCGAACAGGAGGTGGTCGAAGCCATACAGCCCGATTTTCTTGGTACTCCGGACGATATGGATCGGGTAGTGGCTGAAAGCGATTACCTATCACTGCACCTGCATCTCAACGATCAAACGCATCATATCATAGACGCGCGTCTCCTCAATTTGATGAAACAGACCGCCTGTCTGATCAATGTGGCGCGTGGTGCCCTGGTGGATGAAAAGGCTCTGTTCCAGGCGCTGGTAGATGGTGTAATCGGCGGAGCCGGTATCGACGCTTACGGTCAGGAACCTCCAGACACGACACACCCGGTATTCCAACTTCCCAACGTTGTGTTTACGCCTCACATCGCAGGCGTTACCGACGGGACTTCGCGCAACCGTGCCGCCTGCGCCGCCGAAAACGTGAACCGCGTGGCAGAAGGTCTGGAGCCGTTGTATCGGATTGATCTATAATGCGTATCGCCATCGGGTCACTGTTTCAGGAAAGCAATGAATTCGTGTCACTGCCTACTGAACTCGACCTGTTTCGGAACAGCTATCTCTACGAACGGGACGAACTTTTTCGATTAGCCGGCACCAACACGGAAGTAGCCGGCATGCTTGCGGTGTGTGAAGAGCAGGGGGCGAGTGTGGTCCCGCTGACCGCTGCCGCCTGCGTCCCCTCCGGTTCTGTTTCCGACGCTTGTTACGCGTACCTCAAAGAAGCAATCCTATCCCCTTTACGGGACGCCGGGGCCATCGATGGCGTGTTGCTTTCATTACACGGATCCATGACCGTGATTTCGGAGGGTGATCCGGAGGGTGACCTGTTGGCGGAGGTGCGCAACATAGTAGGCCCGCGCGTGCCGGTCGTGGCTACACTGGACCTGCATGCGTTTGTCACCCCCCGGATGGTCATGCAGGCGACCGGACTGGTATCGTACACTCGCTATCCCCATGACGACACATACACCACCGGCGAACGGGGCGCGACCCTGTTATTCGACACATTGCATGGTCGCGTGCGTCCAATTATGGCCATGAGCAGCGTGCCGCTCGTTCCTGTGGGCAGCAACGGCATGACGTTCGGAGACGGGCCCATGGCCCACCTGACAGGCCGTGCCCGGGAGATGGAAAAAGAGTCCGATGTTTTATCGGTCTCCTGCTGCGCGGTACATCCCAACAACGACCAGCCGGATCTGAGTTCCACCGCCGTAGTGATCACCGATAACGATCCAGATCTGGCTGCAGACAACGCCCGGTCCCTGGCGGTAGAATTCTGGGAACGCCGACACGGGTTCGTACCAGACATCCTTCCGGTGGCCGATGCTATAGAAAAGGGCCGGGATGTAGACGGACCGGTTCTGCTGGTAGACACCGCCGACTGCGCCGGCGGCGGTGCGCCGGGCGACAGTGTGGCGATGTTGCGCACATTGCTCGACCTGGACGTCACGGAACGTACACACGTTATGGTGGTTGATCCGGATGCCGCGGCCACCTGCGCTGAGGCAGGCATCGGAGCAACCGTGTCTTTTGCATTGGGCTACCACGTGGATCGGAAATGGGGGACCCCACTTCCGGTAACCGGTGTGGTACGATTGGTAAGCGACGGCCGCTTCCTTTACACGGGCGGCATCTACGGAGGCACCTTTGGAATGATGGGCCGGTCCGCCGTCCTCGAGATCGGCGGGACAGAAGTCCTGATAATGTCCCGGCCGACGTACGACTGGGCGGACGAACAGTATCGTTCGGTGGGGCTTGATGCCCGTCAGGCGAAGTTTATTGGTGTCAAGAATCCGATGAACTACCGGTACGCATATAGCGGGGTGGCAAAGGCCTCCTATGTCGTCAACACGCCTGGTCCCACACCTGCCGACATTCGGCGTCTGCCATTCAAACATCGCAGGCGGCCGTTTTTCCCGTTTGACGAGAACATTAACGACCTGGACTTCCCGGTAACACTCAATCGTTGAAGGAGAACCTCGCATGTCCCAGCAAGATCTGCTTGCAATAGCGGAACAGTGTTTTGTAGGCGGTGGAAACGGCGAGTTCCGATTGCCAACGGAAGCAAACTTTGTCGTATCCCACGGTAACGGAAGCAAACTCTACGATATGGACGGCAGGGAGTATATCGACTTCCTGCTCGGCTCCGGCCCCATGATTCTCGGCCACTGCCACCCTGCAATCGTGGAAGCGGTACAACAGCAGATCCTCAAGGGCACCACCTTCATGGCACTCAACGAACCGGCGATTTACCTGGGAGAGCGCATTGTAGAGGCATCGCCGTGCGGCGAGAAAATACGGCTGGTCATAACCGGTTCCGAGGCGGCCATGTTCGCTATACGGGCAGCACGGGCGTTCACCGGACGCAGCAAATACTTACGGTTCGAAGGCGGTTGGCACGGCGTCAGCGATGCAGCCCTGCACGGATCACGCACGCTCAACCCCGGCGCTTATCCCGATACAAAAGCGGACGGCGGCGGCATACCGGAGTCGTGGTCGCGGGATGTACTCGCAGTACCGTTCAACGATGTGGAACAGGCCCGGGGCATAGTGGAAGCGTATCATGAAGAATTGGCGGCCATCGTGGTCGAACCACTACAGCGATGCATCCTGCCAAAGCCCGGATTTTTTGAAACGTTGCGGGAACTGGCGGATCGCTACGGTATCGTACTGATATTCGACGAAATCGTTACCGGATTCCGCCTGGCCTGGGGAGGCGCCCAGGAACGGTGGGGCGTGGTGCCCGACCTAGCCACCTACGGAAAAACCACCAGTGGCGGTTACCCCCTGGCGGCCATCTGCGGCCGGGAAGACGTAATGGACACTATGAACGGCTGGCGGCCGCCGGACGACCCGAGACGGATCATCGCTTCAGGAACGTTTAACGCATACCCGATCGGGGCCGCGGCCGGAATGGCGACGCTCGACCAGCTGGAAAAACCGGGCGTCTACGATCGTCTTTACGAGATGGGTGACCGCATCACCAGGGAGATTACCACCATGGGCAGAGAACTGTCCATGCCTCTGCTGGTGGGCGGCGAGGGGCCGGTCCTCCAAATCCTGTTCACCGAAGAAACCGAAATAGTCGATTACATGTCCATGTTCCGTGCTGATAAACAGAAAGCCTACAACTTCGGTGTAGAGATGATAAAACAAGGGTGCTTCGTCACGCCTTATGAAAAGATCTATCTGTCGACAGTCCACACGGATGAGGATATCGATCGATTGCTGGAATCGGCAAGAGTGGTGTTGAAGGATCTGAATGATTAGAGGTGTTTATGAAAAAAGTGCTTCTTCTGGGTGCGTCCGGTAACATCTCGCCACATATCATACCCGGGTTGGAACAATATTATCAACTCCGTCTGGCGGACATCAGGCCCCATCCCGGCGGCAAGCCCACCATGGCCGTGGACATGAGCGTCTACGCACAGGTGCTGGAGGCGGCACGGGGGATGGATGCCATCATGAACTGGACCGTGGTGAGGGATCATCCCGTACAGAGTTTTGCGGTCAGTACCCTCGGGGCGTATCATGTGATGAAAGCAGCAAAAGAACTGGGAATCGGGAAGGTCCTGCATACCGGGCCGGAGCTGATCATCAATCATCACCTCCACGATCATGATATCGGAGATGTTCCGCAGACACCGGGCACCGGTTATTATTTTACAACCAAACATCTGGCCATGGAGATTTGCAAAATATATGCCCGCGCATATGGAATCCAGACGATCTGCTTCCAGTTAAACGGGCTTCGGGCACAGCCGGAGGCACCGGCAACCGCACAGGATTTTCCACCGTTTACGATCACGTTCGACGATCTGATCGAAGCCTGCCGCCTGGCCATAGAGATCGAATCCGTGCCCGATGATTTCCAGGCGTTCAACCTGCATAGCTACCTATCTCAGAACAAATATTCAATAGATAAGGCACAGCGCATGCTCGGATTCGAGCCGAAGATAAACGTAGAGGCGTTATACAGACGGATCTCATAGATGAATATCCTGGTCACAGGCAGCAGCTCCGGCATTGGAGAAACAGTGGCACGGCGGTTTGTTCATGCCGGCCATCAGGTGATACTGATGGCACGGCGGACCGATCTGCTGGTCAAGATAGTAGACGAACTGAACTCCGGTGGACAAAGCAATGCGGTGGTAGCTGACGGAGATGTAGGCGTGTGGAACGACTGTTTACGCGTTGTGGAAACCGGTATCGCGGCATTCGGGCACATCGACGGACTCGTTAATGCCGCCGGTGGATGGGTCGATGATCGGCTGGATGAAGCGTCGGCGACGGCCATCGATCGGTTTATCCGAACGGATGTCACCGGAGCCACATACATCACAAGGGCCATCCTCCCCGAATTGCGCAGAAATCGGGACGGTCGCATCGTGCATATCAACGGTCTGCAGGGCTTAATCCGCCAGCGTCCGCCGGTTCTGTATACGATGGTCGAATCCGCTGTACGCGGGTTGTGCGAGAGCCTGCGGTGGGAGGCCGCGGCATACGGCGTCCAAGTTGGCCTCATCACCCTGGGTGGTGTGGCCAACACTGAATCGGACGATCCGGATCCGTCGGTTCTGAAGAACAAAGAGCGCGGGGCTCTGCTGAGCCGCGGCGAAGTGGCCGACGCTATCATGTACATGATGTCGCGTCCCAAAGGCGTGAACATCGATGAAATGGTCCTCACGCCGCTTGAGCAAAAGTTTTGAATTACAAATAGTCCCTGTTTCCCCTGCACAGACAGGGGGCTCGTTGCGTCTGGCGCTGTTTTGAAAATGGCCGGTTGCCAAAGACGGGGATATCCGGGCAAGGCGGCTGGGATCACAGCCATAAATCAAGATTGAACATAAGGAGATTCCCTATGAACTTTGGTTCCGGCGATCATACATATACTGTTCGGGAAAACTGGTGGTCTCTGCCCGACGGCTGGGTATTCGGGTGGATTCCAGCTGTGGCCTGCGACTCGCAGGACCGTGTGTACGTCTACTCACGCAGCGAACATCCCCTGGTGATCTTCGATAGAGACGGCAAGTTTGTCGAAGAGTGGGGCAAGGGTATCCTGACGGATGCGCATGGCATCTACATCGATGGAGAAGACAATGTCTACTGCACCGAACGGGAAGCCCACTGCATCCACAAATTTAACCCACTGGGCGAACTGGTGATGACCATAGGCATTCCCGGTCAACCGGGCGCCAACGACGGCGACCCTTTCAACCTGCCGACGGATTTGGCCATCGACTCGGCCGGAGACCTGTTCATTACCGACGGCTACGGCAATGCCCGAGTCCATAAATACACGTCCGATGGTGCCCTGATTACATCCTGGGGAGAGTGGGGCACCGGACCGGGTCAGTTTGAGCTGTCCCACTGCGTGCGCGTCGACCGGTTCGATCGTGTATGGGTTTGTGACCGGACCAACGACCGGATACAGATTTTCGATACCGACGGCAATTTCCTGGAAGAGCGCACCGGCCTTGCAAAGCCGGATACTATCTTTTTCGATCGGGACGAAGATATCGTCTACATCGCAGAGCTGGATCAACAGGTCAGCATTTATACCCTGGACGGCGCCTTGATCACCCAGTGGGGAGGTAGGCGGAAGAGCGAGCAAGCCGGAGAGTTCATCGCTTGCCCCCATGGAATCTGGGTTGATTCCCGCGGGGATATTTATGTCGGTGAAGTCCAGCACGATGCACGGCTTCAGAAGTTTGTAAGGAAATAGGAGACCTTATGCCCTGGCAGTTTGAAAACGCCATTGAGCCCATAGGCACAATAACGGAGGGACCGGTCTGGGACGGCAACGCGGTTATTTTTACCAATATCGCCAACAGCCGTATCCTCAGATTCTGCCCCATTACCGAAGACCTGACGGTTCTTCGGAGCGGCACCAATGAATGTAACGGTCTGGCACTGGACCGAGAAAAACGTCTGTATGGTTGTGAAGGTGGCAGTAGGGGACGGCGAATCGTGAGGTATAACGACGATGGAAGCACTGAAATTATCGCCGATTCTTTCGAAGGCAAACGGCTCAACAGTCCCAACGATCTGATCATCGATCGTAAAGACCGTATTTGGTTCACCGACCCACGATACGGAGACTACAGGGATGATATGGAACTGGGACATGAATCGGTCTTTCGTTGCGATCCCCAGGAAGACGGAGCTTGGAAAATCAGTAGGATGACGTACGACACCACCAGACCAAACGGCCTCGTCCTTTCACCCGATCAGAAGACACTGTATGTGGCACAGAGCAAGTACGGAGAAGGCGAGAAGCGTGAACTTCGAGGTTACCCTATCCTCGAAGACGATACGCTGGGGTCCTGTGAGGTACTGCACAACTTCTATCCGCACCGCGCCATCGACGGCATGCGGGTGGACGCAGCCGGCAATATGATCGCCGCCGCAGGCTGGTCGGAGAGCGGCCCCGGTCCGATGATCTACGTCTTCGCCCCCAGCGGACGCGTCCTTTCGACACATCCGCTCCCCGAGGATCGCCCCACCAACTGCTGCTTCGGCGATACAGACCTGCACGCTCTGTATGTTACCACCATAGGGGGACATTTGCTTCGGGCACGTTTAAAGTGATGAATGACAAGTGACGAAATTCCCTATTTGGAAGGAAGGTTATGCGCATCATAGACCCGCACGTGCATGTGTGGCAAAACGATCCGGCGTTTCCATGGGCGCCTGAAACTGTCAACCCCCCGGAGGAAAACCGGACGCCGGAGATGCTACTGAAGTTGATGGACGAGAACGGTGTTGAAAAAACGGTACTGGTCCAGGTGATTCACTACCGGTGGGACAATTCCTACGCCGCCCACGTGGCCGCGTCGTACCCTGAAAAATTTGTCGGGGTCTGCCGGGTGAATCCGCAAGATACCCGGGCATCTGAAGATCTGGATTTCTGGGTCGAGAAACACGGCTTCCAAGGCGTAAGGCTGAGCCCAGGTGCAGATGCCTCCGGTGACTGGTTTACCGGAGACCAGATGAAGCCGCTGTTCCTTAGAGCACAAACACTGAAGGTGCCGCTCCTGCTACTGACGCGTCCGAGCCGGCTGGTGGACCTGGCCAAACGCCTGGAAGCGTACCCCGACCTGGATGTGGTGATCGACCATATGGCCGATTGTCATCCGGACGATGAAGAAGGCATTACTCACCTGATCGATCTTGCTAAATTTCCCCGTGTGTACGTCAAGATCAGTCATACATGGTCTATCTCGAAAGAGGAATATCCGTGGAAAGACACTCACGACCTGGTTCAGAGAGTTTATCAGGCCTTTGGCCCAGAGCGCATCATGTGGGGCACCGACTGGCCGGTGTGCCTGGACCGGGCCACTTATGGCCAGACTTTGTCGGTGGTCCGCGATGAAATGACGTTTTTCACACCGGAAGACCTGGAATGGGTGCTGGGTAAAACCGCGTTAAAACTGTGGACCTTCGGATAAGAAGGATTGCAAACCGTTAATATCTACGATGCAGGAATCCATTAGGAATCTGTCTATGAAAATTACCGATATCAAATGTTTTCCGGTCTGGGCAACTCACCGAAATCAGCTTGTGCTTAAGATCGAGACGGATGAGGAGTATTATGGCTGGGGCGAGGCCGGCGTCTCCGGACGGGAGCTCGCGGTGGAAGGGGCGGTCAAACACTACCGGGAATTCTTAATCGGCAAGGACCCCATGCGCATCGGTGCATTGTGGCAGGAACTCTATCGGAGTCAATATTTCGAGGGCGGCCGCATTCTGACCGCGGCCATCTCCGCCATAGACATCGCATTGCACGATCTGGTGGCCAGAAAACTGGATGTGCCGGTATATCAGCTCCTGGGTGGTGCGCACAGGGATACGGTGCCCAACTTTGTGACATCCGGAACCCTGTCTGGACCACAGGTACTGGAAGACGCCAAACGGCTCGCGGACGACGGGTGGCAATGCATCCGGTTTATCCCCGGTCATCCTGACACCGGAGGCGATAGCAACTTGTTTGAACCGAGAGAATCCATTGCAATGACCGCGGAGTGGATGGTAAAAGTACGGGAGGCGGTAGGTCAGGCGCCGGTGTTGGGCATCGATTACCACCACCGGCTCAACGTGGCGGAAACCGCTTCTTTCTGCCAAATGATGCCGTCCGGCACCCTGGATTTCCTCGAGGAACCGATCCGAGACGAATGTCCTGACGCCTATGCTGCCCTGCGTCAGATGACACCGGTCCCGTTTGCCATCGGCGAGGAGTTTTCCAGTAAATGGGCGTTCCTGCCTTACTTGGAGCGCGGGTTGACCAACTTCGCGCGAGTCGACGTATGCAACGTGGGCGGTCTCACCGAAGCCATGAAAGTCGCCGGATGGTGCGAAGCCCATTATATCGACATAATGCCCCACAACCCGCTCGGCCCCATCAGTACCGCCGCCCATGTCCACTTCGGCGCGGCGGTGGCCAACTTCGCCTGGCTGGAAGTGAGATCCCGTGAGTTCGTATTCGATTCTAACCTGTTTCCAGTCCAGCTGAAGCAGGACGGCCCATTTTTTCCGCTCCCTGAAGGCCCCGGCCTGGGCGTAGAGTTTAACGAAAAAGCCGCAACTGAAGCCTTCGATTTCTGGGAAGCACCACACCTGCACAGGCGAGACGGGTCGTACACGAACTGGTAAAAAACGTGGGCAAAACACCATCACGGGCTATTAAGGCTTCATCCGCCTGTTGGGTAACAACGGCATGGATGGGATGTGATTGGCCGAGTTCGCAAAGCAACCGGCAACCAGCGCAGTCTGCGTCCGTAATAATGGCAGAAACAGATAGAAAACGGGTGCTGATCCTATTGAATTAAAGAGCCCGCCCAAGCTCCATAGAACGGAACCGATTCAACATATGATCTCTCTTAGTCCCTGGCTGATCCTCGTCCTGGCCATCCCCGTGCTACTGCTCGGCGAATTTCTCGTCAGGCGAATCGGCATCCTGGCACGATTTAACATCCCGGTGCCGGTTGTGGGCGGGCTGGTGATTTCGCTGCTCGTCCTGACGATAAACATCAGCGGCATGGGAACCATTGAGCTCCAGACGTCGGTGGCGACGAGGTGGTGGACCTGGCTGGTGACCACGGCGGAGGAATGGTCTTTGGGGGCTCCGGTGAGCGTCAACCGGCCATTCCTGGTGGCATTTTTTACCTGTATAGGGCTCAACGCGAGCTGGCAAATTGCCCGTCGTGGGAGCTGGCAGACAGTCGCGTTTCTGACGGTTTCGACCTTACTGGCGCTGGTTCAGAACGTGGTGGGCATCAGCCTGGCGGAATTTCTCGGTGTTTCGCCGCTGCTCGGACTGGTATGCGGTGCGGTGTCCATGACTGGCGGTCACGGCACTTCGGCCGGATTCTCGGACGTTATAGCACAGGCCGGACTGCCGGAAGCCGGCGTTTTCGGCGCGGCGGCGGCCACGTTCGGACTGGTATGCGGCGGCCTGCTTGGTGGTCCCTTGGGCGGCGCGCTGATTCGAAGTAAAAAGCTGGATCCGTCCGACACGACGGACACGGACAAGATAAACGGGGCCATAAGTATTAAAGCGGATTTCATACGGGATCTGCGAACCATGTTTGGCTTCGGGCGTACTTTCCTGTGTCACCTGTTGATTGTGTTATTCTGCCTGAAAGCCGGATCCTGGGTCAGTGCCTTGGTCCGGGACGCCGGACTGACGTTTCCTGTGTATATCGGCTCCATGGTGCTGGGGGTGCTTATCCGGAACGTGTTGGATCTTTCAGGAAAACACTGGATCAGGACCGAAGTCGTAAACTCTATGAATGCGGTGTTTCTCGGGATTTTTCTTGCGGTGGCACTGATGAGCGTTCAGCTTCAGCAGCTGGCCATCGCGGCGCTGCCGATGCTAATCATCCTGGGCGTACAGGTGGGTGTCATGGCCCTGTTCGCCTATTATGTCACTTTCCGGGTCATGGGACGCGACTACGACGGCGCCATTATGGCAGGAGGCCACAGCGGCTTTGGCCTGGGTGCCACACCCAACGCAGTAGCTAACATGGAGGCGCTGACCGAACGCTTCAGTCCAGCGCCTCGCGCTTTCCTAGTGGTACCCATCACCGGAGGGTTTCTGCTTGACTTTACCAACGCACTCGCTATAACAATTTCATTGAACTGGATCGGAGGTTAACGCCTATGAATGTTCTTATCACCGGAGCGGCAAGTGCCCTGGCACAGGCAATCGTCGAAGACATCGGTGACGGCCATCGGGTGCGGCTGATGGACAGCGTTCCCGTGGACCCGCCTGAAAACGCCGAGTTTTTCCAGGGTCTTCTCCTGGAACAGGACGACTGCTGGAAAGCAGTCCGCGGCATGGATGCGGTGATTATCACCGGCGAACCGCCTTCGGGGATGCCGGAAGACGAACTGATGCGAGATCAGGCTCTGCTCGATGCCGCCACACGCGGTATCCATAATCTCTGCAAGGCGGCAGTGGAGTCCAACGTGAAGAATATCGTTTACGGGGGTACGCTCGATATCTTCCGATCCTATCCGGACGACGTGTATATCAGCGAACTGTGGAAGCCACTGCCGGATCCCGATATGCCTGATATGTCACGGTATCTCGGTGAGCTGACCTGCAGGGAATTCGCGCGGGACTACATGGTCACCGTTACCGGTCTCCGACTCGGGAAACTCGTCCGTGAAGAGGAAGTTGCGGGGCACAAGCCGGATCTGCTCTGGCTCGACATCCGGGACGCAGCCCGTGCCTTTTCCCTGGCCCTGGAACGTGACGATGCCGACCAGGTCTGGTGGACCAGGCGGTGGGGTCTGTACCACATCTGCGCCGATATTCCCAACCCTAAATACCTGATCGCCCAGGCCCGCAGCCTGGGTTACCAGCCGGAGCACACATTCGCTGGGAATTGGGGAGGGTAGGCCAATGAAGAAAGTACTCCTGCTCGGCGCGTCCGGATTGATCGCTCCGCACATCATACCCGGACTGGAACCGCACTACGACCTGAAGCTGGCGGACATCAAGCCTCATCCGGACGGCAAGGCGGTGAACACCGTGGACGTAACAGATTATAACCAGGTGCTAGAAGCGGCACGAGGTATGGATGTAATCATGAACTGGACCGTCCTGCGGCACGATGCCAGGCTTAGCTTCAAAGTCAACACCATTGGTGCGTACCACATCATGAAAGCGGCGGCAGAACTCGGTATCAAAAAGGTATTGCATACCGGTCCTTCGCTGACACTCATAAGTCACAACGAGCATGATTTCGATATCCCGTCCGAACCGGTGACGCCCACAACCGATTATTATTTCGTCACCAAGTACCTGAGTAATGAGATCGTGAAGACGTATGCCAGGAGGTACGGGATTCACACCATCTGTTATCTGTTCCAGGGCTTACGTGCCCGCCCCGATAGTCCGGTCACCGGGGCTGATTTTCCGGCGTTTACCATCATTTACGAGGACCTGGTCCATGGCGTCAGACTGGCGCTCGAATTGGAATCCGTGCCGGATTACTACCAGCAGTTCAACCTGCACAGCCACCCGGGCCAGGACAAATATTCCCTGGAAAAAGCCAAACGCCTGCTGGACTACGAACCCCAGGAGCGATATGCGGATCTGTACAAGCGGAAGGTGTAGTCTAAAATAATGAAATTGCTATCATCCTGACCGTACACAGCGAGCGGAGGGGTGACAACGCTTCAGTTCATCAGGTAGTCATTCAGGATTCAAACCCAGAAAACCGGCATGCCCAAACCTCCGACTTACAACATCATCTACAACTGGGACGGCGCTCCGCACGGCTATTCCGAATTGCCACAATCCATGGATGCGTTTCTGGAGAAGGTGTATGCACCGATGGAAAATACGCAGGTGGGTGCCCATTTCTGGTGCATCGGCGAGCATGCGGCACGGTGGAACAGCGAAGTACTGGAGTTACTGGGTGATGTGCACGGCAGAAGGTACGAAAACGCACAAACCTTCACGTTCACAGAAAACATAAGAAGGATGCTGGAACGAGGTGAGGATCCACAGGAAGCACTGATCGAACGCGGCCATGAGATGGGCCTCCATGTCTACGCCTCGATCCGTATGAACGACAACCATTTCAATGGGGCGCAGATCGGCGATCTAGACAAACTGCATCATACAGAACTGACCCGGATGCGTATGGAACACCCGGAATGGGTTCTGGGTGATCAGACTTCGGAGTGGTTCGCACTTTCATGGAATTTTGCGGTGCCGGAGGTAAGAGAGCACCGGTTCGCCCATATCAAGGAAATCTGCGAAAAGTACGATTGGGACGGCGTGGAACTGGACTGGCAGCGCCACGCGTTCCATCTGCCGCAGCACGACGCGTACCGTCTTCGGTATGTCCTCACCGACCTCCAAAGGGCGGTACGGAATATGACCAACGATCTGGCAGAACGACGAGGACGGCCTTTCTTCCTGACCACCCGTGTGGCCGGGACGCTGGAAATGTGCCGCAGCATTGGCTATGATCTCCCGACATGGATCGGTGAGGATTTGATGGATATTGTGACACCGGGGGGAGGTGCGGCGACCGATCCTTCCCTGGATGTAGCGGCGTTCGTCTCCCTTTGCGGAGACAAGGACATTGCCGTGTATCCCGGCTTCGACGGCGGCCTGCCCGATCCGTTCGTCGGTCCGGAGGACGTGCGGACCAAGGATCTCAAACGGACCAGAGCCATAGCTAACCGCTACCATAAATCCGGAGCGGACGGTATTTACGTGTTCAACTGGCATGCAGATCGAAATCTGAGGCGTGAATTGCTTTCTGAGATCGGTATGGCTGAAACACTGCGGCGTAAAGACAAAATCTACGCCGCCACCCACCGTATTATTCAGCGAGAAGGCAATTGGCACGGCGCCTACCGGATCGACAGGACGCTGGGCGAAGTGCCGGTCGCCCTTAAACCCACTCGGACCGGTGAAGGGCCGACCATCACGCTTGATATAGCTGATGATGTCTGTGCGGAAGGCGCCACCGGCATAGAACTAAGACTCCGGCTGGATCAGTGGGTCACGGGCGACACCGTAAAAGTATATTGGGACGGCAATGAACTTAATAACCGTGCTATCCGGTACTGTATGATCAACGATCCACACGGTGTTTCCGATGTGAGCGGCGCAGTCTGGCAGAGCTATTTACTGACACCGGATGAAGTGCCCAGCGGATCCCATACCGTGAAGTCCATCCTCCAAACCCGTAACCCTCAACTGGCCTGCGACATGGTGCTGACCGATGTCGAACTGGTTATTGCATACTAAGCCTCCAACCCTCGAAACCCGGAGCCCTCAATGGATCCATCCTACCTTGTCACCAACGTCGACGAAATTCCCTCGCCATCCTTACTGATCTACCGTGAACGGGCCCGGGCCAACATAGGCCTAATGCTCGAAATCGCCGGTGGGCCGGAATACCTGCGGCCCCATGTAAAAACCCACAAAATGTCCCGCATAATAGAAATGAAGGTGGAAGCCGGCATCAACAAATTCAAGTGTGCTACCTTGGTGGAGGCAAGGATGATAGCGGAATCCGGCGGTAGGGACGTTTTCATCGCCTACCAGATGATCGGGCCGAACCTCGACCGTCTGATCGATCTGATTCAGCAACATCCGGAAACCACGTTCCGCGTCATGGCTGATGATGCCGGGGCCATATCCGATCTGTCGAACACGGCTTCCAGTGCAGGCGTGACGGTGGACGTACTGATCGATCTCGATGTGGGCCAGCACCGTACCGGCATCGTGCGCGGAAGGGAAGCGGTCGCCCTCTACGAATCGCTGGACCGGCTACCGGGTGTTCAACCCGGCGGTATCCACGCGTACGATGGCCACAACCATCAAGTGGACCTGGACCAACGCAGAGCAGGTACCAACGCCTGTCTCGAACAGGTAAGATCATTCCAGCATGATGTGGAAGCGCGAGGACTAACCGTGCCACGCCGGGTGATGGGCGGATCGGTGTCTTTTCCCTGTTATGCCGAAGCCGGTGATGTTGAAACGTCCCCGGGCACCGGGATTTTCTGGGACTGGGGATACCAGCGCCGTTATTCGGACCTGCCATTCGAGCCGGCAGCCTTGTTGCTGGCCCGTATCATCAGTATCCCAACCGCTACCCGCGCCACGCTCGACCTGGGCTATAAAGCAATCGCTTCAGATCCGGCCGGTGAACGCGGGATCGTATGGAACCTGGACAAGGTAGCGCTGGTGTTCCAGAACGAAGAGCACTGGGTTATGGAGATATCCGATACTGCGGCGTTGCGCGTCGGACAGCCGGTCTACGTGTTCCCGACCCATATCTGTCCGACCAGCGCGATGCACCGCTACGCATACGTCATAGATGACCAAGGGTGTTGTTCCGATCGGTGGGTGGTATCGGCGCGGGACCGGGAATAGTCGAACATATCCTGATCTTGATTTTTCACCGTAAATCTTTGGAGCAGAGCGGGTTACATCAAAAAAATTAGTACAACTTTCCTATTGACTTTTTAGTGATCTCTCCTTATTTTAAGTAGGCTTCGATAATCAGGCTTATATCACCCTGCAGTATTCAGGAGATTCGATGTCGTTTGAGACGCTCCTCATAGAGCAAAACGATGGCGTCGTGACAATTAAACTCAACCGCCCACCGGTCAATGCGTTGAATACGACCGTGGGACAAGAGTTGGGAACGGCATTCGAGCAACTCGAGCAGGACCCCTCCGCCCAAGTGGTTATCTTGACAGGAAGTGGAGACCGGGCTTTTGCCGCAGGGGCCGATATAAAAGAAATTGGCGCTCTGACCGGCGCCGGTGCGGAAGACATGGTTAACGACTGGCACCGCGTACTAACGGGCATGGAAGGCGGGAGGCTGCCGATCATCGCCGCAGTTAACGGGGTCGCTCTGGGCGGTGGATGTGAGCTTACCATGGCCTGTGATATTCGTATCGCAGCGGAAAACGCGGTTTTCGGACAACCTGAAATCAACCTGGGTATCATCCCGGGGTTCGGGGGCACACAACGGCTACCCCGCCTTGTCGGACGGGGTCGTGCGTTGGAAATCATCATGTCAGGAGAATCCATCAGTGCGCAGGAGGCCTTTAGAATAGGGCTCGCAAATCATGTTGTCCCGGCGGAAGAACTGATGGATGCCGCACAGGAGCTGGCTCGTAAGTTTGTAGGGAAGGGTGCAGTGGCGCTCAGGCTCATCAAGGAATGTGTGAGTGCAGGTCTGGATCGTCCTCTGGACACCGGACTTGTGTTCGAAGCCGGAAAATTCGGGGAAGTCTGTTCCACAGAAGATAAAGCGGAAGGAATTTCCGCGTTTCTGGAAAAACGGAAACCCGCATTTACCGGGAGGTAATGGTTACGTATCCTGTGAATCAGAGTTTTCAACGTCGGTACCGGTTGTTACAAAGACTCTCTAGCAGGAAAGAGGTTCATTTATGGATTTAGGAGAAATTCAGGGCGAATTCATCCAGGTTACAGGGGAGTTCGAGAAGCGAGACGCCATCGATTTTTGTGTTAAAGATCTAATTCGGAAAAAAATCGACTTCGGCGTTGTAGAGCAGGATGGAAAGTTCTTCGTCGCACGGGCGATCGTTGATGATGAGAAACTCGGTGCCAAGTCTAATATCGTGACGCTCCGGAGCGATCGCGTGGATATCCACGGAAATCCACGCGGTATTATCCGTATGGGAACATACAATTTCGTCGAATGGTATTCCGAAGGCCAACTGGTCGAATCCGCCATAGACAGTTAAATCGCGAATTCTAAGTTCAAACATCATTGAATGTCTACAGGTTCCGAAGCCATGGAGGTCAATCTCCATGGCTTCTTTTTGGAAAGATAAAGCCAGTTCCTTAAATGTGTTTTTCTTCCGCTCGTTAGTGTCTTCATGCCTTTACTCAGTTTACATAAGGTTTCTAAACACTACGGCGCCCAGATCGTTGTCCAGGATCTATCCTGGGGGATCGAACCGGGCCACCATGTGGGTCTCATCGGCGCCAACGGGGCCGGTAAAACGACCATACTGAAGCTCATTACCTCGGAGCTTACACCAGACAGCGGAGACATATCACGGCAAAAGGGATGCCGGGTGGGTTACCTGACACAGGACCCGGACCTCGATCCTACCTGTACGGTGATGGAAGAAGCCCTTCGGGGTTTGACGGCTCTACGTGCGTTGGAAGAGGAACTGCTTGAGGCGGAACAGGCACTGGCGCAGGTGCAGGGAACCGATGGAGAATCCGATCGGCTCCTGGCACGTTATGGGCGTTTGCAGGAAACCTTCGAGCGAGCCGGCGGCTACACCTACCACCACCGGACGGAAGCGGTGCTGCACGGACTCGGATTCCCGGAGCGGGATCTGACGCTTCCGGTTCATGTCTTGAGCGGCGGGCAGAAG
This sequence comes from uncultured Gemmatimonadota bacterium, assembly GCA_964470965.1. GTDB lineage: Bacteria > JAAXHH01 > JAAXHH01 > JAAXHH01 > JABIQT01 > CAYYIS01. The sequence goes on from CAYYIS010000004.1 coordinate 155,817, forward strand.
ACACGGCTGGGACTTGCCAAGTTACTGCTGGGTGATTCGGACCTGCTCCTACTAGATGAGCCGGAAAGTCATCTGGACATGCAGGCGACCGAGTGGCTGGAAAGGTATTTGAGTGAATACAGCGGGGCCTTCCTGCTCGTCTCTCACGACCGGTATTTTCTGGACCGAACCGCCAACCGAATCTCTGAGCTGGAGCAACATAGACTCACGGATACCACCGGTAATTACACACAGCATCTCAAACTTAAAGAAGAACGCCTACAGTTGCAATCCCGCCAGCACGAAAGACAAACTGCGATGATTGCCCGGACCGAAGAATTCATCCGTCGAAATTTAGCGGGTCAGAAGACGAAACAGGCGCAGAGCCGCCGGAAGAGACTCGAACGGCTTGATCGAATCGAACGGCCTAGAGATCCACATACGTCCGCCGGACTTACCTTCTCCAAAGCAGCCCGCGGTGGTGACGAAGTAATCATCATCGAAGCCGCCGCCAAACAGTATGGTGATCATAAACTATTCTCTGATTTTTCGTTAAAACTCCTGCGTGGAGAACGGGTTGGGATCATCGGTCCGAACGGTAGTGGCAAAACTACGCTCCTGCGGATGATCCTGGGCCAAGAACAGCCCTCCAGTGGTTCGGTACGGATTGGTTCTTCAATCATGACCGGGTACTATGACCAGGAACGAACAGGCCTGTTACGGGATCGTAGCGTCCTGGACGAGCTGTGGTCGGTAAAGCCCACCATGAACGAGGAAAAGATCCGTGGCATTCTGGGCCGTTTTCTGTTCAGTGGAGACGACATCCGCAAACAGGTGGGTAATTTAAGCGGCGGAGAGCAGGGGCGGTTGGCGCTGGCAAAACTCATACTCAACGGTCCAAACCTGCTCATCCTTGATGAACCGACCAACCACCTGGATATCCCGTCACGTCATGCACTCGAACAGGCGCTTCTGGAGTATCCTGGCACGCTCGTGGTGGTGTCCCACGATCGATATTTTCTGGACAGCGTCGTTAATGAGTTGCTTATTTTTGAATCGGACCATATCGTGCGGTGGGCCGGTGATTATTCCGACTACAGAGCTTTCCGGGAACAGCGGGATCAGGAAGCCCTGGCACCAGCCGAACCATCCGAATCTAAAACGATGGGGAAAACCCGCATACCCACTCCAGTGAGTACGAGGCAGCAGAAAAAGAAAGCCGGGGAACTGGAACTGGCTATCCAGAACAAGGAAGAGACAATCGTCCTGTTCGAGCAGGATCTGAATGATGAAGATGTTTTTAGGGATCGGGCAAAAGTCATCGAAATCGGAAACGCCTACAGTCAGGCCAAAGAAGAATTGGAGATGTTGTATCAGGAATGGGAAACCCTGACGCAGGAAATCGAACAGTTGCAACAGACTTAACCACGGCCGACACCCCGAAGGATTCGTACGAAGTACTCATCGTCGGCGCGGGCCCAGCGGGCCTGTCCGCTGCGCTGGCTGCGCAGAATGCCGGACTTTCCTACCTGGTCATTGAGCGTGGATGTATCGTACATACGATCTATCATTATCCGATCGGATTGCTGTTCTACTCGACCCCGGAGTTAATCGAACTAGGCGATGTACCGCTAATCGTTCGAGAATCCAAGCCCACTCGGGAAGAAGCGCTACGGTATTACAGGCGATTCGTGGAGGTCAAAAACCTCAAGGTTCAAACGTATGAAGAAGTGACGGGGATCTGCGGCAGCGATGGCGATTTTACGGTCCGTACGCATACCGAATCCGCTGGCGCCCATGCGTATCGAACCCGTAAGATCATTCTGGCCACCGGGGCGTTCGATCAGCCGAAGCGGATTAATGTACCGGGAGAGAATCTGCCCAAAGTCACCCATTATTTTAAAGAAGCGCATCCGTATTACGATCGGGATGTTCTGGTGATAGGTGGCAAAAGCTCAGCCGTGGAAACAGCGCTTACGCTATTTCGCTCCGGTGCCAGGGTTACGCTTTCATACCGCCATGCCGAGTTTTACGGCATAAAGTACTGGGTGTTACCCGACCTGGAAAATCGAATCAAAGAAGGCAGCATTCGTGCCATCATGTCATCCACCGTAAAAGAGATACGACAGCGGGATGTGGTGCTGCAGGTGACGGACCAGGATGGTGATCTGGTCATACCCAACGATTTTGTATTCTGCATGACCGGCCACGAACCCGATGTCGGCTTCCTGACCGAAATCGGGGTTGAGGTGACCGATCCGGACCGGCGGCCGGTCCATGATCGGGAAACCTTTGAATCCAATATTCCGGGTGTGTATGTTATAGGTGTTATAACCGCTGGAAACATCGGGAATGAAGTATTTATAGAAAATAGCCGGATACACGGTCCCAAAGTGATAGCGCATATCACCGGTCGGGCTCTTTAGTTGATTTCTTTGTTGACAGCCCGTCTCTATTGATCCATTTGAAAAGAGGACCCATGAGTTAAGCAGCACCGCCAGCGTTGGAAGACAGCCCCCTCGTCTCCATCCTGATGGGAAGCAGGCCAGGGATGTACTGAATCAGTTCGACATACCGAACGAGAACCTAGTCAGCTCCGCCCATCGTACCCCGCGGCATCCCGGTGGCGACATTCGCTATCGGTGGATCAGGTGCCGCGAACGCCGGACTGTTTGCCGTCTCTATTCTTGCTAATTCCCGGCCGGAGATACGTGGAATGCTTAAGCAGTTTCGTGAGGCACAAGCAAATAAAATCCTGAACGAGATCCTGGACTAACATGAGGTTCTTATGGCCGACAAAAAATCTGTTTTGATCACCGGCGCCGCCGGGTACATCGGTATTTATCTGAGAGAGGCATTCCGGAACCGTTACAACCTGCGGCTGACCGATATCGTCCCCATCGATGGAGAAGATGTCACCATCGCTAACCTGGGTGATATTGATACGATGATGGACGTTACCGAAAATGTGGATGCGGTGATACATCTCGCAGCCCATCCCGGCGACCGGGACTTTCACAGCAAGCTTCTACCTGACAATATTGCTGGTACTTACAACGTATTCGAAGCCTGCCGACAGAACGGGGTGTCCCGGATCGTGTATGCCAGCACCAACCATGTGATCGACGGCTACACCAAAGACCGGTTCGTCACCTCGGACATGGCGATTCGTCCAGACAGTATGTACGCAGTGTCCAAGCAGTTCGGTGAATCTCTGGGATGTTTCTATTCGGACCGATACGGTATGTCGATCGTATGCCTGCGTATCGGTTCTCCCCTGCCGGACGACCATGAGGGATTGCTTAAGAACCGGCGCCTGTTATCTACTTGGCTGAGTATCCGGGATATGGTACAGTTAATCGAGCTCAGTATCGATGTAGAAGGGCTTCAGTTCGAGATCTTCCACGGTATCTCCGCCAATACTCGCCGATACTGGGATATCGACCACGCCCACAATGTACTCGGCTACCAGCCGCAGGACAACGCGGAACGGTTTGCAGCGGATGTGGATGCTTATGAGAGCGGGGGAAACAGCAGCGCGGGGCAGAGCACATAATCAGAGAGGCAGAATCAGTCTATGGACCCCTGGGGGGACACCCATGAAGCCGTACAAGAAGGTCGAGGTCATTACCGATTCTCTTGAATTGCGTCGGACGCTCAGAACACTTGAAGAGACGACCGGAATTACCGGGTATACCGTTATTAAAGATACGCTCGGCATGGGCGAAGTCGGTGCTCGTCTGGATGATGAACTGACGGACGTGATCAAGAACAGCTATGCTATGTTCTTATGTTCGGAAGAACAGGTCAATGAAATCATCGACGCGATGAAACCGTTACTCGACCGGTTCGGTGGTGTATGCCTGGTCTCCGATGTTCAGGGACTGATTCCTTAGACTAAATAACAACACTGGATAAATACTGTGGTGAGACCTATCGGTTTTTTCTTGGCAATTCTGTTGATTGGCCTGATTTTGGTGTCTCCCACGCCCGGTCCCGACGCTCAGGTTCGTAACACCGTCGGAAAAGTAATGCAGGCGGATGCGGCATCTCTCGATCGGCAGACGTTCCGGTACCTGTTGCGGGAGCCGACCAGCCTGGACATCAGCGTGGTGACCTACAACGCGGACGGCACTCAGTTCCTTTTCGAACGGCTGGTGATGCTGGACGAGAACAATGACATGGTGCCTGGCGCGGCAGAACGCTGGGAGCGGTCCGAGGACGGCAGGACCTGGACATTTCACCTGCGCCGAGACGCCCTGTGGAGCGACGGCCGGCCGGTGACCGCCCACGATTGGGTGTATACCTTTCGGAGGTTGCTTGATCCCACCAGCGGAAATGTTTTCGCCTTCTTTTACTACGACATCAAGAACGCCAGGGCGATCAATCAGGGTGAGATAAAAGACCTGACTATGGCCGGCGTCACCGCGGCTGACGACCATACATTTGTGATCCAAACCGAGCGCCCCTGCCCGTACCTGCCCTACATCACCTCCTTTCCCACCTCCGCTCCGGTACCACATTGGCAGGTGAAAAAATACGGTTCGAAATGGACCGAACCCGGTAATTGCGTGAGTAATTCGAGTTATATGCTCGATACATGGGACCACGGCCGTCAGATGTCCTATGTGCTCAATCCTAACTACACCGGCCCCAACAAAGGCTATCTCGAACGGCTCGTGGGTGTTTTTTTTACGGGATCCGGACCGGGTACGATTCCATACGAGAACAGCGAAATAGTCCTGCATACGATCGACGCTATGGACATGGACCGGGTATCGCGTGATCCGGTGCTGAGCGAAGAAATCGATCGCAGTCCGTTTCCAGCGACATGGTACCTGTTCTTCAAAACACTGCAGGCCCCGTTCAGCGACGTCCGCGTCCGTCAGGCCATCGCCCGGGCGATCGACCGGAAGAGCCTGGCCTCCATAGTGTTGCGAGATACGGTCGAACCCGCCTATACCATGATCCCGCCGACGCTGCCGGGCTATGTAGGTGAAAAATACCGGTACATACAGCAGCACGACCCGACGGAAGCAAAGCGACTGCTGGCCGAAGCGGGGTATCCGGGCGGCAGAGGATTCCCGAAAACAGAGATGTGGCTGCGACAGGCCGCGCCCAATATCAAATCCGCGGCTCTGGCCATCCAGGGTATGCTCAAAAGCACACTCGGCATAAATATCGAAGTGCGGGATCAGGAGCAGAAGTTGTTTACGGACAACATGGTGAACCGGCAAATCCCCATGGCGATAGTCGGATATACCTACGACTATCCCGACCCGAGTGACATGCTCGGCCTCGTCTGGCACTCTCAGCCTAAAGGCTACGGACGCCATGACTGGAAGAATGACCGATTCGACGACTTGGTAGACCGCGGCGCCATCGAACTGGATCCGTTCAAACGCGAGCAAATGTACGACGAAGCGGAACGTGTGCTGGCGGAGGACGTAGGCGGCGTGTTCTTATTCCACAACCTGGCGGTCGAACTACGGAAACCTTGGATAAAAGGCATCAAGCAGGATCGGTGGGGCAACTATCCGCTGACGGTACAGAACACGACGTTTATGGACGTGTATATCGGAAAGCATTGATGGCCAATAACAGGAGTGTTCATGCCGAATCCACTGCTTAGCGCGATCGGTCCACATCTGGGAGGACTACCCTACCTTCGTAAAGGACGTGCCCGGCAGTCATCGAGCTACGACCGATCGGGAGGCAATAAGGACTTCATCTCTCTGGCGCCTGGAGAATCCGCTACACTGATGGAAACGGACGGCTCCGGATGTATCGTGCGTGCCTGGATTACCACCCAGGACTGGCCGGACCCGGGACGGTTCAGAGTCAATCGAGATTTCATTTTACGTAAGTTGCTCCTACGCGCTTACTGGGACGGCGAGGACGAACCGAGCATCGATTGTCCTCTGGGTGATTTCTTCGGTGCTGGATTTGCTGAGTACCAGGAATATCATGCGCTGGTGATGGGGATGTCGAGCGGAGGGTTCTACTGCTATTTTCCGATGCCGTTCAGAACGGGTTGCCGTATCGAGATCGTCAATCAGAGTGATGAACTCGTACCTCACTTTTACTACGCCTTCCAGTATTTAGAGATGCATGCTCTGGACGAAGACGTCGGCCGGTTCCACGCAAAATGGCGGCGTGCGACCACCGTAAAGGGTAAACCCTACACCATTCTCGAGGCGGGTGGCCACGGGCATTTTTCGGGCTGCATCCTTAGCATGCAGCAGGCGCCCTGGAAAGAAGGTTTCGATTATCTGGAAGGAGATGAGCAGATCTACATCGACGGAGAATCGGTTCCATCGATTCACGGAACCGGAACGGAAGACTACTTTAACGGGGGTTGGTACTTTATCAACGGTCCTTTTGCCGCGCCCTACCACGGTGTCATACTCAAAGACGAGATGAGGGGTCGTGTCATAGCATATCGGTTCCACATCGCGGATCCGATTCCGTTTGAGCAATCCATAAGAGTAGATATGGAACACGGCGGCGCGAACGCGGACGCCATAGCCATCGCAAAAGCCGGCGGCGGCCCCATCGACTTCGATGCGGTCGACTGGCGCGGTGCCAACGACACACCGGGGTGCGACTATTCCAGCGTCGCATTCTGGTATCAGACCGAACCCCACGCCGCCGATTTTGCTAAGATGCCGCCTGTTAATGAGCGGCTACCGGAACCGCGTCTGTAGGGTCCATTCAAAACCTGCTAAGCTACCTCTTCAATGGTGAGCAGTTCCGCAAGGTCTACTTGACCGGAGGACAGCTTCGTCTCGCACATCTGTTCCAGTTCTTTTTCAAAGAAAAACTTTTCTTCGCCAAAGGCCGGCTCGAGATCATCGAGCCAGATGGCGTCTTCATCGTATCTGGCGAAAAACGGTTGATGGATCCAGTTGGGGTTGCGTCCCTGGAGGAAGGTGAGCGACATTATTTTTTCGCCTTGCACCTCGCTGACGCCGAGTACCTGAATCTTACCGGGATGGGCCGACATGCTTGGGCCGCGGACTGTCCGACAGATACCACTCACCTGCTGGTATGCATCCCGGTAAATTTCCCAGGCACGCATCAAGGACAGGCCGAAATAATGCTGGGCGCCGGTATCACGCACTACGAACATATAGTAGGGTATCATACCCAGGGCCACTTGCCTGCGCCACATGGTCGCCCAGACGTTCGCATCATCATTGATATGGCACAGGATCGGCGATTGGGTACGGATCTGCGCACCGGTACTGCGAATCCGGCTGACCGCCTGGGACAATACTTCGGTCTTAAGCTCATTGGGATGATTGAAATGAGCCATAATAGCCAGATGCTTACCGGATTTGTTGACCCTATCGAACAAGTCTATGATTTCGTCCGCATCCGGATCGGCCAGGTATTTGTACGGCCAGTACGATAGAGATTTCGTTCCGATCCGGATAGTGCTCAGATTAGGTAGTTCTGCCTCCAGTAACGCATCTATATATGAGCAGAGAATTTTGCCCTTCATAACCATGGGGTCTCCGCCCGTGAAAAGCACATCTGTCACCTGCGGATTATCACGAAGGTAATCGATTAAGCGTTCGGTCTCCTGGGTGGCGAATTTGAGATTGTCATCCCCTACGAATTGGGGCCAGCGGAAACAAAACGAACAGTACGCGTGGCATGTCTGTCCCTGAGATGGAAAGAAAAGCACCGTTTCCCGGTATTTATGCTGCATGCCCTCCAGCTTCTCATCATCCAACCTCGGCACATTATGCTGGAGCTGTCCGGCAGGTTGCGGATTTAGATCCGACCGGATCCGATTAACGGTACCATGCAGCTCCTTTTTACCTGCCCCTTGCTTCAACAGTTTGGCCACCGCGTCAAAATGCTTCGGCTTTAGCATGTCTTTCTGCGGAAAAGTAAGCAGGTAAATCGGATCGTTCGGGACATCATCCCAATCGATCAATTCTTCAACCACATACGGATTGGTACGAAACGGAAGCACCTGCGCCACCACTTCCATCTCGAACTTCTGTTCTTCCGTAAGCGCTTCGATCTGTGGAATTTTCCGGAGATTTCTCAAATCATATTTGGAAAATTTGGGGCCATGGCCATCTTTAAAACTGGTCATTGATCCCTCCTTTACAAAATCAAAATACATTATACACTAAACAATCGGACCGGTATCGCCTGATATGCGACGGGATATCGCATCACGTAAAATGGGCCACCCTACCGACATTTTGCAATAGACGGAAATTACGACCGTGTCTACCTGATGCGGTCGTCCGGTACACCATGAGGATGAACGGGGAGTTATTCCGGCAACTAAGGATCGTGTATTGTAAACAAGCGGATATAAATCATATTCATATAAGTTAATAAAATTTGTAGCAAAAATCAAGCGAGAAATGTCCGAAGCCTGAAATGGTCATCCCAGCGTTTCAATTACTCCTAAAGGGGGCTTAGTGTCATATCGATTCATTCATGATATGTTTCTCAGGGTGCCTGGCAGGTGTGGACCAGGGGTATCAATAAAGATCGTCACGGTCTCCATCACCTGTGTCTGTCGCGCCGAAAATATCGCTGTCGTTCTGCCGAAATCCCTTCATTTGCCCCGCACGAATTGATCTAAGCAGATTTCCTTCGCCACTCCATCTCCCGACATTCTTGTTGATTATTACGATATTTTCTTGAATATCACGTATCGAAGCTATACCCTGTGTCAATGTCATTCCCAGTATATTCCTGTTCACATGAATCAAGGAGCGAGTCCCTATGAACGACCCCCCGCAGAATACTTTGGTCAGTCCATTTGATCTTCCGGATGACGAGGGCTACACCTGGGTCAAAGGTAATGTTCATTCGCATACAACCAATTCCGACGGACAGCCGTCACCCCAGGAACGTTTGGACGGTTATGTGGCGCATGGCTACGATTTCCTCTGCCTGTCCGATCACTACAAGATCACCCGAATCGACTCCGTAACCTTTCCGGACGACTTCATCCTTATCCAGGGTGCCGAGCTTCATCCTGAAAATCCGTTCGGCGGACAGACGCACCATTTTGTGGTTTTGAACATTCATGAAGACATGGATTCCAAGAACATGCCGCCACAGCATGTCATCGACGAGGCCATACGTCAGGGCGGTTCCGTGTGGCTGGCGCACCCCCACTGGAGCTCCGTCAACATCATCCGTGACACACTACCGCTTCAGGGGCTGGCCGGCATTGAGGTGTTCAATACAACCTGCCGGTGCGCCGGCCGCGGTGAATCTTCGATCCACTGGGATGACTGGATGGACCTGACGGATACCCTTCTGCCTGCCCTTGCCAACGACGATGCACATGCCAAGCAGGAAGCAAATCGGGATACCTATCAGGGCTGGACCATGGCAAGGGTGAAAGAACGCACCGCCGACGCAGTCACAGACGCCCTGGAGGCCGGCGCATCATACAGCAGCACCGGTCCGGAGATTCATGATATCCAGCTACGGCGCGTGGATGAGCCGGACGACGACAGGCGGGTGGTCGAGGCAACGGTCCGGTGCTCCGAGGCACAGCGAATCTGCGCGGTGTGCGACACATACGGAACGGAATATCGAACCGGCAACGGCACCTTCGACAACGCAACTTTCACCGTACGCCCCAATGCGCGCTGGGTCCGTTTCGAAATCATCGGTTCGGACGGCTCAAAAGCATGGTCCAATCCGTACGACTTGACGGGTCTTGAACGTTGTTAGCACCGGGAGTGCGTCGTGCTCAGTTTTATAAAAACCCCGTACCTCCAGTGGCCCACACAAGATACAGTGACGATCATGTGGGAGACCTCGTCCGAGGCTAAAGGCCAGGTCACGGTGCATGAAACTGAGCGTATACATGCCACTGGAACCGGGCGGTTTCAGAAAATAGAATCGTCTCACCGGGTTGCGGTAGAGGCCGGAGCGCCCTGCTGCAGGCATCGTATTACACTGGACGGTCTTCAGCCGGAAACATCCTACCTGTATCAGGTGCGATCGGAAGACAGCACAGGATTAGTCTGTGAAAGCGAGGCGCAGCTGTTGAAGACGGCCGTGGCAGAGGATACGCCGTTTTCATTCGCCGTGACAAGCGAAACGGGCGGTACATGTAAAGACGATTACAACCGGGAGATCTTCGATCAGATCCGGCTGCACCGTCCCGATTTCCTGATGGTGGTAGGTGATTCCGTCTGTCACGGGAAACGATACGACGACTGGAACCGGTTTTTCTTCCACCCGGCAAAAGACGTATTGGCAACAACCCCGTTCTTCCTGGTTCCTGGCAACCATGAGGAGAACAGCGAATGGTTTTACGAGTTCGTGGGTTATCCGGAACCGAAAAACTACCATGCATTCCGGTATGGCAACACACACTTTATCGGCCTTGACAGCACGGCTGTTGTCGAATATGTGGATGGCGGTCCGAGGTTGATCGAAGGGGCGTTCGAACCGGGCGCCCCACAGTATGATTTTCTGACCCGCGAACTTCAGGGGTCAGAGGCGGTCTGGAAGATCGTCTACTTCCACTACCCACCGTTCGTGTCCGCGGATTACCAGGTAGAAGATATGCGGGTCCTGTGTCCCGTCCTGGAGGAATACGGGGTGCACGTGGTGTTCAATTCACATACCATAGTATATGAACGCAGCCACCCGATCCGTAATAACCGTCTTGATCTGGAAAACGGGATCACCTACGTTGTAGCGGGAGGCGCCGGGGCCATGCAACAATGGTTTCACCACACCCGCGCCTGGCATACCGCCCACGCCATTGGACGGCCTCACTTCGTACAGGTTTCGATCGCCGGTACCCGACTGGAACTTAAGGCGATCGACAATGAAGGCAATTTGTTTGATATGGCGGTTATTGAGCAAGGATGAGACGTTAACACCCTCTCAACCAGTTTTCCATCACCACTACTCTCGACACGGTTGCAT
>CAYYIS010000005.1:0-166102 GCA_964470965.1 uncultured Gemmatimonadota bacterium
AGACCTGCCGTCCCTAACAAAAATTCTGTATGTAAGAAGTATCTGGATCAAACAGCCGGCAGTTGGTCACCCCAGAACCTCATTCAGCTCATCCATACTCGCTACAGCCACCAGGACGCTGGTTACGGCCTGGTTCCTGAGCACCCATTGCACCGCCGCCGATGTCCTGGGATGCTCCTCTCCCGGTTCCGCTAGTTCGTGCCATGGACCGACCGAAACCGGGTAAATCAGATCCACATTGCTGCGTATTTTCTCTCGTATGGGCGCGTATTGCTCCAGATCTTCTTTTCGCACCTGCGGCCATTCCGGCCGGATTTTTTCGTTCCATCCGATCCACTGGCCACCCAGGGATTTCATAATGAGGACCCCTTTATCGGCCTGTTCCGATTGTGCCAGGCCGGATTCCTGCCAGCGGCACACATAGTTGTACATAACAAGGTCGGCGTCTGAATGGACCACTGGTCCCTGCGCCGCATAGGCCTCCTGGTCATCGCGATAATGCCGGATCAGGCATAGCGAACGTATTTTTCCCGATTGCCTTAGGGAGCCGATAACATCCTTGAGAGCATTATCTGCTGTGTACGCACTATAATGCACCCGCAGGATGTCTATGGTATCTCGGCGGATGTTGGTGAGGTGTCTGTGGAGGGTATCTTCCAGATCCCCTGCCGCGGGTGCGCCGGCTTTCAACGAAAAGTGGCGGTCTGGATCGTTACCCTTCAACTCGTCCGGAATATGCACCTCGTCGCCATAGCCCATATCGAACAGGTTGACGCCTCGGTCCGCCGCTTCCAGATAAATGCTGCGCTTTATTTCAGGCAGTGGGTGCCCGCAAGCGCCCTCAAACCGGGCAAGCAACCCACCAAGTGCAATTTCACTGAGCCGCATGCCTGTGGTGCCGAAGGAGCGGTAGCGCATCGGGTAACCTCACGTGTGTTGTAAACAACCCCGGTACTGGAAACTGGTGATCGCTTCATCAACAGAGTCATAATTCTCGAAGGCCTATCCAAAAGCGCGGGTGTCCCTCAAGACTTTGTAGGTATTCCCTGTCAGGTTAGCCAGTTTAAGGTATCCGGCATCCTCTCAGAATATCTTAAGGCCGACGATCAACATCCGGATGCCTGTAGAATCAATCCGATCTACTTTTCTCAAGTCAATCACCCCGGCCGCCATTCCCTTATCGATCAGATCATGCAGCCTCCTGTGGAACACCTCGTACTTCCTCGTATTGAGAGCCTACCTTCTGGCAAAAAATCCGGAGGTGTGCCCGATTGTTCGTGCAATCCCATGGTGCCACTCCATGGGATACAGCGGTAATCCGGGTAAGAGATGAGGAACATTTAATCCAGCAGGGGAGGTCCGACAAAATGTCAATATAACAACCGTCATTGTAAACAGTAAAGAAGTAAATTTTCTTCATATAGATTTCCGTTGACATTCCATGCTGAAATTATGAAAATAGAATTCAACACTTTACCGTCGTCATTTCAATCATCATCAGAACCGACATACTGGAGCATCGCCATGGCATTCAAAGCAGATGATGACCTGATCGCGCGTAATTACCTCAAAGCACTGCAGTATGCGATCGATACCCGCATCAGCCGTCGTGATTTCATGAAACTCTCCGGCGCCGCCGGCCTGGGACTATTGACGCTGCCAGCCGGATTGAATTGCACCGCAACACCCGGCAATGGTTTTTCGCCCGATCCGAACGAACAGGAGTTGATCCTGCTGGCCATAGACGAGGTGAAGTCGGCGGGCGCGGCGTACGGTGATGTCCGCATCAGCCGCCATTGGTTCGAATCGATCAACACCAGAGAGAAACAGATCACCGGGGTATCGAGCAGAGATTCGTACGGGATCGGAATCCGGGCCCTGGTGGGAGGCTCATGGGGGTTCGCCGGCACCCACAAGCTGACACGGGATGATGTGACGAAGACCGCAAGAGAGGCGGTAGCCATTGCCAAGGCCAACAACCGGGTAGCGCCTTCCGAAATTACGCTGGCGCCGGTGGATGTAGTCAAGAATGTATACTGGGAAACACCCCACGAGATCGATCCGTTCGACGTGTCCATCGAAGATAAGGCGGACCTGCTGTTCCGTACGAACGAGGCCGCTCTGTCGGTCGCAGGCGTTAGCTTTGTGTCGAGCGGCTTCTCGGCCGTAAAAGAAGCGCGGCTTCTCGCCACTACGGACGGTAGCCTGATCCAGCAGACACTGATGCGCATCAGGCCGAATGTCAACATCACCGCGGTGTCTTCCGATCGCAGCGATTTCCAGTCGCGGGGCAATGTGGCGGAAGCAGCCAGCCTGGGATGGGAGTATATACAGGGGCTGGACCTGCCTGGCAACGCTCCCGGGTGGGGCGAAGAGGCGGTCATGAAACTATCGGCCACGCCGGTGGATCCCGGCACCTGGGATCTGGTGCTGCATCCCTCCAACCTGTGGCTGACCATTCACGAAAACGTCGGCCACCCGACGGAACTGGACCGGGCGCTGGGCTTTGAAGCCAATTATGCAGGTACATCGTTCATCCATCCGCCGGAAGCGGTACTCAACAAATTACGGCTGGGGCCGGAATTCATGACTTTCCAGGGCGATCGCACTCAGGTGGGTGGCGGCGCTACGGTGGGTTATGACGACGAAGGGGTTCCTGCCGACACATGGCCGATCATCAATGATGGCATATTCGTGGATTACCAGACCACCCGGGAGCAGGCTGCCTGGATCTCTGAATTTACGGGCGTAGAACACAGCCACGGCTGCTCCTACGGGCAAACCTGGGCCAGTATCCCGTTCCAGCGCATGCCCAACGTGAGCCTAATGCCGGGAGAGGACAACTTCAGCGAGGAAGACATCATCTCCCAGACTGACCATGGAATACTAATAGAAGGCGCTGGTTCTTATTCCATTGATCAGCAGCGGTACAATTTCCAGTTCGCCGGCCAGGTGTTCTGGGAGATAAAAAACGGTAAGAAAGACCGAATGCTGCGGGACGTGGCTTACGCGGGACGCACACCCGAATTCTGGAATTCCCTTGCGGCGATCGGCGGCAAGGACACTTACTATCTCGGGACAACTTTCGGCGATGCAAAAGGCCAGCCGGGCCAGTCAAATGCCGTCTCTCACGGCTGCCCGACCTCGTTGTTCCGTGACGTTACGATATTGAATACGGCGTAAAAACCCCGTACCGAAAGGACCCATCATGCCTCAGAATACCGACCGATACGGCCTGTCGGAATCCGATGCGAAAGCGCTTTGCGATCGGGTGTTGAACCTATCGAACGCGGACCATGCCCGGGTGCAGGTGCAGTCCGGCTGGCGGGGGTTCACGCGAACCGCCACCAACCGGGTCACCACGTCCGGCGGCAGCGAGGATGTTTCTGTGAACATCACCAGCGTGTTCGGTAAACGGGTGGCCTCCATAGGCAGCAACCGCCTGGACGATACCGCTCTCGAGGAAACAATCCGTAAATCTGAACAAATCGCCCGAATATCGCCCGAGAACCCCGAATACATGCCGGAACTGGGCGCGCAGCGTTACGATACAGTAGAATCCTATTACGAATCTACCGGCAACATGGCTCCCGAAGCACGGGCAAGCGCCATGACCTATGCCATCGAACGAGCCAATGAGACTGACACGATCGCAGCAGGCTATATGGATGTCCGTGCCGGATCGCGAGCGTTGGCCACCTCCAGCGGGCTGTTTGCCTACCACCCGTCTACCGGCGTAACCTCCACCCTGACTGTACGGACGCCGGACGGCCTATCCTCCGGCTGGGCCGGGGACCAGGCCAACGACTGGAAGAACATTGAAAACGAACGCATCGGTGACGACGCGGTGCGCAAATGCCTGGACTGGCGCAACAAGACCGCACTGGATCCAGGCGCCTACACGGTGATCCTGGAGCCCACCGCCGTGGGCATGTTGATGCTCCGTATGTCCCGCGCATTCGACGCCAGACGGGCAGATGAAGGCCGATCCTATTTTTCCGGCGCCACTCGGGGTGAAAACCGGATCGGCGAGAGACTGTTCGATAGCCGGGTTTCGATCATCAGCGATCCCTCCTCAAGGGATGCAGAGACCGCACCCTACGCTGGGGACGGACTGCCGGTGAAGCCACAGGTGTGGGTAGAAAATGGAGTCCTGAAGAATCTGAACCATTCCCGTTACTGGGCCGAACAAAAAGATACGGCACCGATTTCACGTCCGACCAACTTCATTATGCTCGGGGGGAGTTCTTCCTTGTCGGATATGATTCGATCGACACGTCGCGGTGTCCTGATTACTCGTTTCTGGTACATACGCGGATTGAATCCGCGCATCATATCCTACACGGGACTGACCCGCGACGGTACCTTCCTGATCGAAAATGGAAAAATAAGTCACCCGGTCACCAATTTCCGGTTTAACCAGTCCCTGGCGGAACTACTGAAAAACGTTGAGATGATCGGCCCTTCGGTGCAGGTGTGCGCCAGTGAGAACAGTTCGGTATCCACGCCGATCGTCGTACCGGCTCTCAAGGTGCGTGATTTTCAGCTCGCAAGTGTGAGCGATGCTATTTGATGGGAAATTATGAAGTGTGTAGCGGATTTGTTCGGCACCTCAAGGTATCCCTATGCCTGATCGTCCTGCTTCACGCTACCCCGTCTGAGGCCCAGAAACATACCTTGTGGAAGGTCGAGTCGCCGACCACCACTGTTTACCTTCTGGGCTCGTTGCATATGCTTAAACCGGGGCATTACCCCCTGGCAAAAGCCATGGAGGACGCCTTCGCCGATTCCAGGCATCTGGTAACGGAAACAAATTTGGATGAGCTGGAGACGCCCGGAATTCGGGATAAAATCATGGCGAAAGCCATATATATGGACGGTTCCACCCTGAAAACCAGTCTGTCTCCCAAGGCATACGAAACAGCAGAGGAAGCGCTCGAAGAATTACAATCCGTCGGTCTCAGTCTCAAAATACTTAACGGATTTAAACCCTGGTTTGTCGCTATATCCATTGTCGGTCTCAAACTACAGCAGCTGGGTTTTGATCCGGCGAACGGGGTGGATCGGTATTTTTTCAACAAGGCAAAAGCAGCACATATGGCACTTCACACACTTGAGTCCAGTGAATTCCAGATCAATCTGCTTTCGTCCATGTCGAAAAAAAATCAGGAACTCATGTTGTTACAGACGCTGCGAGACCTTGAAATAACCGAGGAATTATTCGTGGATATTTACGAAGCCTGGGAAGTAGGTGACACCGGGGGTCTCAATCAACTGCTGACGGAAAGCTTCGAGGAATACCCCACTGTATACGACAAGCTGATCACAGCACGAAATCAGAACTGGCTTCCTCAGATAGAAAAATACCTGAAGCAGGATGAGAACTACCTGGTCGTCGTGGGCGCCGGCCACCTGGTGGGTGAGCAGGGCGTCGTCAGGATGCTACAGGCGAAAGGGTATTCAGTCCGGCAGCAGTAATCGAACATATCTATGGGGACATATGAACGGAGCAATCGATATACCTGACGGACCCGCGGTCACCCTGGGTGGCAAACCGCACGTGTTCCAGGATACTATCGACACAATGCACACGGGCACCATACGCCAAAATCGAGGACAAAGGGTACCGGTTTCTTCATGGATTTCACGACGGGGATCAGTTTCTGAACGCACGGCGGGAAATCTGAGGATGATTATACACTATGGGAAAGCCTGAGCAAGAATATATCTCTCTAGGACGATTATCGCCGATGAAAGTGGCTGCTGTGCCGGCCTTCGGTGGACTCCTCATGTATCTCGGTCCCGGCATCGTCTGGGCGGGGCTGGCGCAGGGCAGCGGAGAATTGATCTGGTGGCCGTACCTCACCGCAAAATACGGAGCTGCCTTCCTGGGACTGCTCATTCCTGCCTCCCTGATGCAGTACTGGGTCAACATAGAAATAGCCCGATATACCATTACGACCGGTGAAACAGCCATGACCGGTTTCAGCCGGCTCAGTAAGAAGTATGCACTCATTATATGGATCGGGGTGTTTGTCGAAAACTGCTGGTTCGGCGCCTACGCTTCCGCCGGGGGAACCGCTCTGGCAGAGATGACCGGCTTTCCCTACGGGTGGACTCCCCGCGGGCAGTCCCTCTTCTGGGCGTACCTGACAATCGGCATCTACCTGGTCGCTCTATTGTTTGGAAGAGTGGTTTACCTCATCGTGGAACGCTTGACTATGACGGTGGTCGTAGTGACTATCGTAGGAATCTGCTTCGCAGTCTTCCAGGATCCCGTGGTCGCCGTAGCCGGCGAATTTTTTACCGCTCTTTTTACCCCCAATTTTTCGAGGCCTGACAACTGGGATCCGGCGGATTTATCTATCGTGCTCACCGGTGTCGTATTCGCGGGAGCGGGCGGATTTGGGCAACTTTTCCTGTCTTACTGGATGCGTGACAAAGGCGTAGGCATGGCCCGGTATATGGGCCGCGTCACCAGTCCTCTCAGGGCTGAAGCCGAAACTATCACCTCCGCTGGATATGGTTTCATCGATACCAAGGAAAACAAGAAAAACTATCTGGCTTTCATGCGTTACCTTAAGCTGGAATCCGGCCTGGGCGTCGCTCTCAACCTGGTAACCACCGTCATCATGTGCTGGCTGGCCTGGGCGCTGCTCAGGCCCCAGGGCATCATCCCTGAGGGATGGGAAATCGCGGTGGTCCAATCGACCTTCTTCGAAGTAAGCTGGGGATCAGTCGGCAAAGTGGTCTTCCTGCTCGTTGCCGCCGCTTTCCTGTGTGACGCCTGGCTGCAGTTAACCGATGGATGCTCGCGCATGCAGACTGATTTTCTTTACGCTAACTATCCGAAGTTTCATAGATTTCATTTCAGAACGATATATTTCTTCTTCGTTGGATTTTTCACGCTCATGACGACTATCACTCTCCCGCTCGCGCAACCTGGGGATTTGATCATCATCCGGGGTGTCATAGCCTTTCTGGCCATGGGCATCATATGTCCCGGACTTATATACCTGAATTATGTTCGCCTGCCCAGGGCGTTCCCTTCCTGGGTGAAACCACACCCGTTCAGCCGGGCAATAATGGTGCTCATTGCCCTGGTTTATATAGGCGTAGGTTGTTGGTATATATTTGTCCGCCTCAGTGGATAGGTCTTAACAACAGATGACCTGAATTACAGTTCTTAACACTTGCACTTCCAGGCCGTTTTTCCTATAGTGTTATGTCTTTTTTCCGAATGGTGTCGGGTTTGATACTTTTCCTTTTTTCACATAGTGATACACAGGAACCTGCCTGGGGCTGTTATCACGTCATCACGCCCTTATATATCGATGAACGATAAAGAATTCTCCATGTTGAGTCAGTTCGGCGTACCACGTGAGTTTCGGGCAGGTGAGCTCGTTTTTCGCAAAGGTGACGCGTCCGGCGAGATGTATTTCATCGTAACCGGATCAGTCGACCTGAAATTCGAAGGAGACCGTGAGGACAAGACCATCGGTGCAAAGGAATACTTCGGCGAGCTGTCGTTTGTAGTTGGACGAAACTATCGTAGCGCGACTGCAATCGCCGCCACTCCACTCAAAATCACAGCCCTGGATCAGACGGCATTCGATCGCCTTATTGACTTGCAGCCCCATCTCCTGTTCAAGCTGATGCGGCGCTCCTGTGCCTACCTTCTGGAATCGGAACAGGAGCTGACGGAGGACTTAAGGCATCGTAACGATCAGCTACATGACACGCTGGATAACCTGCGTCATCTCAAGGCGGAACTCGATTTCAAGGAAATTCAGGCGCAGACTGACGAGCTCACCGGATTATACAATCGGAGGGCGCTCAATACGCAACTTGAAAAATATGTGCAGCGCTACCGACAGACCGATAACCAGCTCGGTGTCCTGATGGTCGATCTGGACGGATTTAAACGCATCAATGATTCCTACGGTCATCGGGTCGGGGATGAAGTTCTCATCATGGTGGCCAATATTCTAAAAAAAGCGGTTCGGGCAGATGATTTTGCCTGCCGTCAAGGCGGCGATGAATTCGTCCTTCTGCTACCGGATATCACCGAAGCCAGGGGGAGGGCGGTCGCCGAAAACATACGTCGGACCATCGGTGGGCTGCCCCCCATACCCCCGCGTGCACAACACAAAGCCTCAGCCAGCTTAGGCGGGACACTGCTCCGGAATGGTGAGGCTAAAACAAGCTTTATGGAACGGGCCGACAAATACCTTTATCGTGCCAAGGAGTCCGGCAAAAACCAAGTCGTCTGGGAAGGATGCACAACGTGATCGATTTTCATCGTATTGTTACGACACTGATGGTTCTGCTCGTACCCGGCCTGCTTTCCGCCCAGGAAGAGCGCATCACTTCACTCGTTGAAAAACATGCCGCCGCCACCATCGTACTGCGCGAACACATCCATCAGAATCCTGAATTGGGCAACCGTGAATTCAAGACCGCTGAGCTGGTTGCCGGGCATCTTCTCAATCTTGGAATGGAAGTGCGCACAGGCATCGCCCACACCGGCGTCGTCGGGATACTGATTGGCGGCAAACCTGGACCGGTTGTAGCCGTTCGTGCCGACATGGACGCCCTTCCGGTGACCGAAGACACCCCCTTCCCCTTCAAATCTACCGCTCGCGGAACCTACAACGGCGAAGAAGTAGGTGTGATGCATGCCTGCGGGCACGACATTCATACGTCCGTGCAACTGGGCGTGGCGTCTGTGCTTGCGGAAATGAAGGATGATATCCCCGGCACCATCCTGTTTATCTTTCAACCCGCAGAAGAAGGCGCACCGGCTGGAGAAGAAGGCGGTGCCCGGCTGATGCTGAAGGAGGGCGTGTTCGATGCCCCGAAACCCGAAGCGGTGTTCGGACTTCATGCCCTGCCGTCGTTGGAAGTGGGTACTGTGGGCTATACCATAGGCCCCGCGTTTGCTGCGGTGGACGGGTTCAGGATAACTGTTCACGGCCGACAGGCCCACGGTGCCCGCCCGAATGAAGGTATCGATCCCATCGTCATGGCATCGGAAATCGTTCTGGCCTTCCAGACCATCCGCTCCCGGACCCTCTCACCTCTTCAGCCAAGCGTGATCACCGTCGGTATATTTAAAGGCGGTATCCGGTCCAATATAATCCCGAGCCAAGTGCTCCTCCAGGGGACCGTGCGTACCTACGATCCTGCCACAAGGGACGCCGTGGAACGAAGAATGGACGAGATCCTGAAAGGGATCACCATGGCATATGGCGGCGACTACGATCTCGTGTACACCAGAGGCATCAGCTCCGTAATAAACGATACGGCGCTGGCGGTACG
Source organism: uncultured Gemmatimonadota bacterium (assembly GCA_964470965.1). Lineage (GTDB taxonomy): Bacteria > JAAXHH01 > JAAXHH01 > JAAXHH01 > JABIQT01 > CAYYIS01. Next base: position 9,322 of record CAYYIS010000005.1, read on the forward strand.
GATGGCGCCGGTGATGCAGCAGGCCGTAGGTGCGGAAAATGCGTTGGAAATTGCGCCCACCATGGGCGGTGAGGACTTTGCGGCATTCTCCAACACGGTGCCCGGCTTATTCTACCGCCTGGGAGTCCGAAAGCCCGGCACCACCACCGGCGGCCTCCACACCCCCACCATGACTGCCGACAGCGGTGCCGTACCGGTCGGTATGCGCGTGATGTCGATGATCCTGATGTCGTACCTGCGATTGGCGCAGTAGAAACACTTACGTGCCAAACCACACCCGCAACGCCGTATCCGATAGAATCGCTTGCTGTTCTCCCGCACTCAACCCTAACGCTTTCGTAAACATGTTCAGGTGCTCCTGATAGGTGGCTTTTTTGAGCCAGTGTTCGCAGGGGAAATCCGATCCCCACATACAGCGGTCCGGTCCGAAGGCATCAATGACCGTGCGGATTACGTTGTGGGTGTCGTGGAAGGGGTAGTCGGTTTCCTCGGATCCGGTAATCCCGAAAGTGAGTTTGGTGTTGAGATTCCCGCATGCGGCCAAACTGACTACGGCGCGTACACGTTCGGAGTCCGGCAGGTCTTTACCGGTAAGGTAGGCTGTGTGGTCCAGTACAACCGGAACATCCGGATAGCGGTGGAGCAGCGCGGACAGTTCACCGGCCAGTGGGACGTGGAGATGGGCACAAATGACGACGCCCAGATCCCGAGCGGTTTCGAACATGCGGGCGGAACCTTCATTGTCATATAACGGATCCGCATCCTTCCCCGGTTCGAGGCGCAATCCCTTTACGTTGTACCGTGTCGCAAGACGCGTCAGTTCGTCTACGCTCGCGGGGTTCATGGGATCCAGATTGCATATACCCACCATGTCTTCCCGGTTGGACAGGGCGATGTCTCCGACTAACCGGTTGTCCCACTTGTAAGCCGACCCGGTTTGAACAAGCGTCACCCGGTCGATTCCTGAAGCACGCATATTCTTGCGTAGATGCTCGATAGTACCGACCCCCTCATCCGGACGGTAGGCCTCCGGAATCATGGGGTAGCGTGTCTCGTCTGCATGATAAATGTGCGCGTGGGTGTCGACGATGGTCATAAGGATCCTTTATGGTCGGATACGGGTGAATGGAATCCCCGATATGGTATCACGTTACGCGAAAGAATACAAGCAAAATACAAATCGGTTAATCGTTTGATCATCAGCCGGTTTTTCCGGGTATTCCCGTTAAACGCAGCGCCCGAACGGAGAGGCTATATCAGAACGAACATCATGTGGACGGCCGACTAAATTATAGTGGTGGGACAGACTCTGATCGTGATCGCGCAGGAGCACTCCGTTATCCACGGATTGCAATCGACAATTTAACTCTCTTCGCAGCCGGGCCCGTTTTTTTCTTAGAGCCGATTGATTGTACGCCGGTAAGATCCGGGCCATGGAGATCATTACCGATCCGCCGGCGTTCGGCGCGAAGTTTTTTCAAGGTAAAGTGTCCCTTTCCCCAACGTCAGGAAACTAAACTTTTTCCTCAGTCATCACCGTGGCGGGCAATGGACGTTCAGCCAAAGCCGTCGATCCCGAACCGGTTCGCAGGCGGTGGAAGACCTGGCCATTAACCTGTCCACTGATTACATTGAACCTGCGGGCAAGCATATCAATGAGACCGACATCCGACAGGAGGAGGAATGGTTAATTCTGCCAAACGGTCCATGGCGATATCAGATCTTTACCGAATGCGTTACGTATCCGACCCACAGATTAACTCGGATGGTAATGAGATTATGTTCGTCATCAGGAAAGCATACGAAGAAAAAAACACCTACTATTCCCACATATGGTGTGTTTCCACCGGTGGAAACACACCGCGTCAGTTGACTACGGGAAGCCACCAGGACCATACGCCCCGCTGGTCTCCCGACGGCTCGCTTCTGGCGTTTGTGTCAGATCGCGTCAAGCCCGGCTCACAGGTCTATGTTCTGCCCGTAGGGGGTGGTGATGCGAAACAGCTCACCACGCTCGAAGAAGGCGCCATCAACGCACCTGCCTGGTCTCCGGACGGCAGGCGCATCGCGTTCTTGTACAGGAAAAAAGAGGCTGGATACCGGCAGCAGGACATCGATGCCCGGAAGGATAGTGGCGATTCCGATCCACCGCGGGTCATATCCAGGCTCGGGTACCGGGAAGAGGGATACGGCTACACGGGTGGCGAGTGGACTCATGTGCATTGCGTCGATGTGCCGAGTGGCCGGGTGACTCAGATTACGAACGGGCCGCACAGCTGCTCCGCCCCCGTATGGTCTCCGGATGGCTCGCGGATAGCTTTCGTGACCAACCGGTCGGAAGACGCGGTCCTGAAGCCCTACGACCAGGAAATCTACATCGTCACGCTGGCTGACGGCGCCGAGGAAAAGCTCAACACCCCGCGGGGTCCCAAAGCCTCACCCGCTTGGTCTCCGGACGGCCTGCGGATCGCTTATTTTGGCCACACGAAACCAGAGGAGATCTGGAGTCTCACTCAAAGGCATGTCTGGTGCGTCTCCGTGGATGGAGGAACCGCCACCGATATAACGCCAGATCTGGACCGGCCGGTTGGCGACGAAATTCTCTGCGACTCCATACCGGGTGACACCAGCAGCTTCGGCCCCGTGTGGACCGGTGACTGCAAGCGCTTGATATTTCTGGTGAGTGATCAAGGCAGCGTACAGCTATACGCCGCATCCCTCGAATCCCGAACCGCGGTTCCCATGACCGAAGGTGACCGGCACATCATCGGAGTTACCGCCGACAGGGCCGGCCGGCGCCTTGCCCTGCTCATGGGCGACGACGCTACACCGCCGGATATTTACGCTCATGATATGGACACATCCGTTCCTGAACGACTGACTGATCTGCATAGAGACTGGACCGATGAGGTCGAGATCAGAGATCCTGAACCGATTTGGCACACCGTGGACGACGGTGTGCCCGTACAGGGTTGGCTGATTACGCCACCGGACTTCGATGAACAGAAGTCATATCCGCTAATCGTGGAGATTCACGGTGGGCCGCATGCCGCCTACGGCCAGGCCGTGTTCCATGAATTCCAGGTGCTGGCCGCCGCGGGATATCTGGTTTTCTACGCGAATCCCCGGGGTTCCACCGGATACGGACAGGCATTCGCCTCCGGTATTAAAGGCAGTTGGGGAGACCGCGACTACCTTGACATCATGCAGGTCCTGAATCATCTCATCGATACCAGACCGTATATCGACACAAACCGGCTCGGCGTGACCGGAGGCAGCTACGGCGGCTACATGACCAGCTGGATCGTATGCCACACCAACCGATTCCGCGCCGCAGTAACCCAGCGCAGCGTGGTGAACCTTCACAACATGGCCGGCACCTGCGATATCCCTTTGCTGCTCGATCCCACCTACTACGCCACCCACCCGTGGGCTGATGCGAATCTTTTCTTGCGCCAGTCGCCCATTACCCATGTGGCAAACATCCACACACCGATGCTCATCCTTCACAGTGAGGGCGACCTGCGCTGCCCTATAGAACAGGGGGAACAATTGTTCACCGCCCTGAGCCTCTTAAAACGCGAGGTTATGATGGTCAGATACCCAGCCACCGCCAACCACAACCTCTCCCGTTCCGGGCCGCCCGACCTGCGCGCAGACCGTCTGGAACGGATACTGGAATGGATGGGGCGTTATTTGGAAGGTTAAGAGTACTCAGACGATACCACCCTCCCATTAAATTCTTAAAAAGCTACTGGCAAAAATATCCCAATCGTGTTACTATGTAAACGCACATGATTCCGCACATTAAACTGGAGTAATCTCATGTCTCACAAGCGTGTCCTTATAACGGGAATGAGCGGTCTAATCGGTGGAGCGGTACGTTCTCATCTGGAAGATTCTTATACGCTGCGGGCCCTGAACCGACGGGAGGTGCCGGGTGTGGATTGCTACTGTGCCGACATATCTGATCTGGACGCCATTCGTCCCGCGTTCGAGGATGTGGACACGGTAGTGCATCTGGCTGCAATCATACAGGTTCAGGGAGGCTGGAAAAACATCCTAAAATACAACATCGAAGGCACTTACAACGTGTTCGAAGCGGCCCGTCAGGCCGGGGTGAACCGGGTCGTGTACGCCAGCAGCGGGTCCACCGTTTCCGGGTGGGAGCAGGAGTCGCCCCTCAAGGCGGTGGTGGAAGGCCGGTACGACGGCCGCTGGCATAACCTGACGCATGAGACTCCAGTACATCCCACCGAGCTGTACGGATGTAGCAAAGTATGGGGCGAGGCACTGGCCCGCCATTTCTCCGACGCTCACGGCATGTCAATGATCTGCCTGCGGATCGGCCACGTCTCAGAAGCGAACCGGCCTACATCAGACAGGGATTATTCGGTGTGGTGCAGCCAGCGGGATATCGCACAGATGGTGGAACGCTGTATTGCGGCCCCGCTTGAACTGATGTTCGACATCTTCTATGCCGTGTCCGACAACAAATGGAGCTATCGCGACATCGAGCACGCCAGGCAGGTCGTAGGTTATGCCCCCCAGGACTCGGCAGAAGACTACCGATGAGTTATTCATCCTGCATTCCGCCTTGCATGTCCCGGGGTTTCATATCTGAAAGATGGAGAACCATCAATGAATCGTATCGTGATCTTCAGCGGCAGTGCGCACAGAGCCCTGGCCGAGGAAGTCTGTGAAAACCTCGGCCTGCGGCTGAGCGAAAGCTCGACCAACCGCTTCAGCAACGACTGTCTGCAGGTGCAGCTCAAAGCAAACTGCCGGGAGGCGGACGTCTATATCATGCAACCCCTGGGCCCTCCGGTGCAGGAAAACCTTATGGAACTACTTCTCATGCTCGACGCCGCCCGGGGCGCTTCAGCGGCGCGAACTACTGCGGTGATCCCCTATTTTTCCTATTCCCGATCCGACAAAAAAGATGCTCCAAGGATCTCCATCGCCGCCCGTCTTGTGGCGGATCTGCTCGTTACCGCCGGGGCAAACCGGGTTTTGACACTCCAGCTTCACAAGTCACAGGTCCACGGGTTTTTCAGTATTCCTGTAGACCACTTGAACGCACTGCAGATTCTTGCTCTCCATTTTGCCGGGCGTGATCTCCACAATACCATCGTGGTCTCACCCGATCTGGGTAATGCGAGAGATGCCACCGCTTTCGCGCGCCTGCTCGAATTACCCGTAGCTGCCGGTACCAAACGCCGTATTTCCGATGAAGAAGTCATCATCGATAATATCGTCGGTGATGTTGATGGGAAGAATGTAATCATCATGGATGATGAGATCGCCACCGGTGGCTCTATCATCGAATTGATGGACCGTCTTCGGGAACGGAATGCACAGACGATCACTGTCGTCTGTACCCATGGGGTTTTCACGGGCACATCTGTTGAACGCTTTCAAGACGTGCCTGAAATCGAGGAAATCGTGACTACCAATACGGTACCTTTTAACGAAGAAAAAATACCGCCCAACCTGACGATTTTGTCCATCGCCCCGCTCCTCTCGGAAACCATCCACCGCATCCACAGCGGGGAATCTGTCAGTAGTCTCTTTTCTTAAAGATGAGCATGGATATGTTGAATACCGTGGTTTTTTTCGTGTCTTTAGACAGTTAAACACCTGTGATTCATAAAGGTTTTCCTGCATCCTTCATACTTACCCTTATTTCCCTTGCCAAGTGACAGCAAATACATAATAATTGAGGATTTATAACCATAAACAGTAAATGGCGTACGAAATTCCATATTATTAACCGGAGGCTTGCATGGAGAAGATAAAACGTCGTGACTTCCTGAAGAAAGCGTCGGCAGCTACCGTAGCCGGTGGCGCACTTGTTGCAGGGTGCGGTCAGCAGCAGGGCAGCGCACCGTTAGTGAAGTCCAGCCAGACCTACGAATGGAAGATGGTGACCACGTGGCCGCCGACACTTCCGATCTTGCAGGACAGTGCCAAATTGGTGGCGAAGTGGGTCGAGGAGATGTCCGAAGGACGTATGAAAATTACGGTGTACGGCGGAGGAGAACTGATACCGTCCCTAGAAGTGTTTGAAGCGGTGACCCAGGGCGTTGCGGAAATGGGACACGGTGCGTCCTACTACTGGGCAGGCAAGGCCCCCGCTGCACAGTTTTTTGGCGCAGTGCCGTTCGGTATGAACGCCCAGCAGATGATCTCATGGCTGTACAGCGGCGGCGGCCTCCAACTCTGGGAAGAGCTATACGCCCCGCTAAACCTGGTTCCTATGCCGGTGGGAAACACAGGACCGCAAATGGGCGGATGGTTCAAGAGGGAGATCAACTCCCCGTCCGACCTTCAGGGACTCAAGATGCGTATCCCCGGTCTGGGCGGTGATGTGATAAAACGCGCCGGCGGCTCCGCTATCCTGTCGGCGCTGGGCGAGATATACACTAACCTGGAACGCGGTGTAATCGATGCGGCGGAATGGATCGGGCCCTACCACGATTATCTCCAGGGTTTCCACAAAGCGGCGGAATATTACTACTATCCGGGCTGGCAGGAACCGCAGACGGTCACCGAACTGATGATCAACAAGAGTGCGTTCGACGCGCTCCCGCCATACCTGCAGAACATCATCCGCACAGCCGCCGCCCGGTCAACCCACTGGGTGCTGTCAGAATTCGACGCGAAGAACAACACATACCTTGAGAAACTGGTCAGGGAAGAGGGCGTCAAATTGCGCAAGTTCCCGGAATCGGTACTGGAGGCGTTGCGCAAGCACGCCAACGATTCCGTAGCGGACATCGTAGAGAGAGATGCCTTCAGTAAGAAGACATACGAGTCCTACAATAATTTTCACAAAATGGTTGCCGGATGGTCCGATATCGGTGAAAAAGTTTACTTCAGCGATATTTTAAAAAGCTGATCGGACGGAGTAATTATGATAGATAACGCCCGGGGATCAGTCCCCGGGCGTTTTGTGTTTTGAGAAGTTAAAGATATTGAGATCGGACTTTCGCAGGTGAGGCGGTATTACTCCAAAGCCGGAAACAGTGCGGGCGGGCGGCGGTGGCCTGTAGCCTGCTCGTATGCATAGACGAAGCCGATAAGGTCCGGTTCGCTGAAAAGTCGGCCGACGAACGTGAGGCCGGCCGGCAGCACCCCACGTGTGTTGCCCATCGGAACGGTTATGGCCGGAAAACCGGTATGGGGCGATAGATGCTGGCTGTTATCACCCGCATGACTTTCCGTATCACCGACTTCCCGGGGCGGGTTGCTCCAGGTTGGATAAATGATGGCATCGACACCAACGGCGGCCATGGCCTTCAGAACGGCATCCCGGAATGCTATATTTTTTGCCCGGCTATACAGATCGGGACAGGTAAAAGGCTCCTTACCGGATTCGAGATTGCGTTTCAGGTTCCCTTCGATATAGGGAGAGTAGAGCCCTGAAGCAACGATGTCATCTATCGTTTTGTATGGTGCCCGAACGCCGAGTGTCGCAAGGTAGGTATTAACATCCGTATAAAAGGTATTGCACCAGATACCTTCGATCAGATCTTCAAAATCCGGAATGTCAAACGGATCCACGATCTCCGCACCCTGGCCGGCCAGGTCTCGAATCGCCTGCTCCATGAGCGTCTTCACCTCAGGGTCAGTATCCCCATCGATGTAATACCGGAACAAACCCAGCCGGGCTCCCTTTAATCCGTCTGTCCTTAAAAACGGGATATAGCTTTCAGGCATCCGGCCTTTGCTCATTTCCGTAATCGGATCGGCCGGGTCATATCCGGCGATCACGTCCAGGATCCTAACGGCATCCTCTACTGTACGCGCCATCGGGCCGCCGATATCATTCCTGAGGTACAGTGGAATAATGCCGTCTCGACTGGTTAGCCCCATCGTGGAGCGGATGCCGACCAGGCCGTTATGCGAAGACGGCCCACGTATGGAATTGCCGGTATCCGTGCCCAGCCCAACCGCTCCGAAACTGGCTGCCACGGCAGCACCGGTCCCGCCGCTTGACCCCGCAGGCACCCTGTTAAGATCATACGGATTTCGTGTGATGCCTGCGATGGAACTGACTGTCACCATCGGGCTGAACGCCCATTCAGCCATGTTAGACTTCGCCAGAACGATGGCGCCAGCCTCCCTGAGCATTCGGACCTGGTATGCATCGTCCGAAGGCTGGGAACCCTTGAGGGCAAGTGAACCGGCTGTGGTCTGCAGATCCTTCGTGTCGTAGTTGTCCTTGACGATGACCGGAACACCGTGCAGTGGACGCAACTGCCCGGTGGCCCGGAATTCCGCATCAAGTGCGTCCGCATCTGTCAGTGCTTCAGGATTTGGAACAATTATAGCGTTCAACCGCGTGGCCTGATCATACGCCTCTATACGCTCCAGGTATGTCTCCACAAGAGACCGGCATGAAATGGCGCCTGAATTCAGGGCCGCATGAATGTCCGAGATCGTTGCTTCCGTCACATCAAAATCCTCCCGCTCCTGTGCTTCCGACCGATCGCATCCAATACACAACGCCACGACTGCAAGTGCTCGCCAACACAAATGGAGGATGACGTTTTTCGTTAGCATATGACTCTCCTAAATGGCTATTCCACAGGGGGTTGCCGTTGCCAGACGTACAGGCGTTCGATGTCTGAACTTATGGGGCCCGATCTTAAGTTTAAACATCCATGAGAACTGGAATCTGTTGGGTTCGTTCTCAAGATTTGCGAACCTCCGGACATCCATACCGTAGTATATTCGGGCAATCACTAAATCTGATCGGAGATCGGCAGGTAAGTAACTAAAATATCTATACAGTTTAATATGTAAACAAAACATTTTAGAATCTTGACAAAGACCTGCGGGGCAGCTATTCTGAAAATTACCATGGACCTTACGGTAGAGCAACTCAGACATTTCGACGAAGAAGGCTACGTCATAGTACAACAGGCGCTCAGGGACAGCGATCTGGAACCGGTGATCGATGAAATTGAAGCATTTGTGGATCGCCGCGCCGATGAATTGTTCGCAGAAGGGCTGATTTCGGACTTGCAAAAACATGGGTCCTTCGAACGCCGCCTCGCCCTAATAACAATGGAAAACACCGCTATTTACGATGGTATGGACATCATGCATTTTCGCGGCGAAGCGCTGTTCCGGTTCCTCCGTAACGAGAAGTTGATGGACGTGGTGGAAAACCTGGTTGGGCCAGAAATCACATGCAGTCCAATACAGCATCTACGGGCCAAACTCCCGAATGAATTGATTCGTCCGGAAATGGGAACCAGCGACCAACTTGCGTCCCGCGTGAACGAAAACGTGGCGCCCTGGCACCAGGACATCCAGGTACACCTGAAAGAGGCGGACCCGTCGTTCATTCTCACCGTTTGGATTCCCCTGTGTGATACGGATGAACGGAATGGATGCCTCCAGATCGTACCGCGGATTCACAAGGAGCGGGTGATATACTGGAGCGAAGGATTCGGGATCGCAGACGAAGCGATCAACAAAGAGGACATTCTTTCCGTTCCCATGCAAAAGGGGGATGTACTGCTCATGCACAAACTGATTCCACACCGGTCTATCGCGAACCAGACGGATACCATACGATGGAGTATGGATCTCAGGTACCAGAAAACCGGCACCCCTACTGGCCGGTCGTTCTATCCCGACTTCGTCACTCGCAGTCGCGCCAATCCCGAATTGGTACTCACCGACCACGGAACCTGGTCCCGCTGGTGGGAAGAGGCGGTGAAGGCCACGGCGACAAATAAACGGCCGGGAAGGGAGAACCGACCGACCGAACCAACACCGATAAAAGTTTTGGGTAATTGATAGATGCAACTCAAAGACCGTATTGCGATCATAACCGGAGCCGGGCAGGGTATCGGGTATGGCATTGCCGAAACGCTGGCACGCGAAGGGGCACATGTGGTGATCGGGGAGCTGGTAGCCGAACGGGGATCAGAGGCGGCGGAGCGCCTCCGGTCCGACGGTTGGCAGGCAGAGGGCATGGGGCTCGATGTGACCGATACGGAAGCCTGTAAATTGCTGGTGGATCACGTGAGAGAAACATACGGGCGTATCGATATCCTGATAAACAATGCCGGCCTTTTTATCCTGCGCAATTCGGAGGATATGCCGGAAGATGATTGGCGGATTCAGATCGATGTGATGCTCAACGGCGTGTTTTTCATGACTCAGGCCGTGGCCCGTGTGATGATCCCTCAGAAGAGTGGCACCATCGTCAGCATCGCCTCCATAGGGGGCATGGGTGGATGGCCGATGCGGTCGGCCTATAACGCCGCAAAAGCGGGCGTGATCGCACTGAATGAGGTTCTGGCAACAGAATGGGCGCAATACAGAATCCGTCTCAATTGCGTCTCACCGGGTGTAACCCGGACCGAGATGCTGGATCGGGTGGTGGCCTCGGGCGAAGCCGACCTGGACCGATTCAACGACAGGACACCACTCGGCCGCGTGGCCGAAGTCGATGAGATAGCGAAAGCGGTGCTGTTCCTGGCGTCGGACCGTTCCGGCTATGTCACCGGCACCAATCTTCGTGTGGACGGCGGTTGGGTGCCGTGGGGGAATCTGAACGCCCGAGGATTTCCGGAAAGCTGACCTTTGCGTATCGTCAGGATTCTTCGATCGTGAGTGCGTCAATGAATTAATGAAACGATCAAACATTTCTCTTTAGCGGTCAAGAAATTCAAGCAGTGGGTGTCCCATTCACTTAAAAGAATGAATCCCCCGTCAAGAGACTGAACTGGAGTTCCAACGGGCCTCGGAGATGGCTCCCCACCGGGGTCATCGTCCGGGCCGGGCGGCCCTTTTTTTTGGACCCAACGATCACCCCGGCGTGCCGACATTCATCAACCGGGACATTCGATTGGAACAGCAAAAATCCCGTCACCGCTACACATTGCCTGGTGATAGACAAAATCGCCTATTTTCTGCAGATCGAAAGGTCTAATTAACACGCCTTCCGATCACTTACCACCGGCATCCCCGGCACCGAAACCCTTATCCTGTATAATGACGTGCGCGCCGTCATGTAAAGCGAACGGCGGTCGTGGTCTCCCCAGGCCAGATTAGCCGGGAGTTCGGGAGGACAGAACACGCCCAGAACCTCTCCGTCCGGCTCAAGGACCCAGATGCCCGGCGGTCCGGTTATGTATATATGGCCTTCTTGATCCACTTTTAGGCCGTCCGGTGATCCCGGCTGGGGATGGTCCATGTCCGTGATGATCCGGCTGTTCGAAAGCGTGCCGCCTGGGTTGACGTCGAACGCTCTCAGATGGCGGTGGAATGAGTCATCTATATACAGTGTGGATTCATCGGGGGAAAATGCCAGACCGTTCGGGCGCTCAAAGTCATCGGCGAGCAATTCAATGGTCCCATCGGAAAGAACCCTGTAAACTCCGTTGTGCACTTGTTCCTTTTGATCTGGTTGGATGCCGTAGGGCGGATCGGTAAAATATACCGTGCCATCCGACTTCACCACGATGTCATTGGGGCTGTTGAGGCGTTTTCCCCGGTATACGTCCGCCAGCGTTGTGACAGTGCCGTCAGCATCGGTGCATGAGATCCGGCGGTTACCGTGCTCACATGCCAGCAGGCGGCCCTCACGATCATGGGTGAGTCCGTTACCGTTACCGCTGGGCTCTCGCCATACCTCGATGCCGCCAGCCTCGGTCCATTTGTTGATGCGGTTGCCGGGAATGTCGGAAAACAGCAGATAACTGTCCGGCATCCATACCGGACCTTCCGTAAATTGAAAGCCGGTGGCCAGTTGTTCCGCTTCACCGGACTCGATCAATGTTTTTAGCTTCATTCCCCCTCCGTCAGGTGATCTGGGCTGGAAAAGAAAAGTCCCCCCTGGAAAGGAGGGACTTAAAGAAAGTCAATTTACATCGACGCGGCTAATCGCGCATCGACATCAACAGCCGTAGCACGTACCAGAACAGCAAGGCTACCGAAGCGAAAAGCTGTAGAGCGGCGCCGACGTGGCGATCCTGGGGATAATGGTGCAGGACATTGGATGTGTCGTACAGAATCGCACCACCCGCCAGGGCGATCATAGCGACTGAAAACAATACACCCAGATTGAACCCGAACAGGACACTGCCGACGATCAGCACCAAGGCGGCGATGAATCCCCATCGTAGGATGCCACCCAGGAATGAGAAGTCCCTGCGGGTCTGGAACGCAACGATAGTGAGCCCGGCAAAGCCGATCAGGGTAAGTGTCGCAGCGTTCTCGATGACGCCGGGCGCAACCTGTTGCGCCATAAACAGCAGCGGCACAAAGACGATGGCCTCGGCTACTATGAATCCTGCCAACGCGCCGTATTGAGCACCCATGGACTGAGAATTCTGAGCCAGGTGAGTGGCGATCCAACTTACGACCATGAACCCGCCGAGGACGATAAGCCACGAACCGCCCAGCATGACCTGGGCGATGGAATGCGCCAGGCCGGTGCTGAACAGATAGATCTCGATGAGTGTAAATGCACCAATGGCCCCCAGTAGATGGGTATAGGTGCGGGTGATAAAAGTTCCGCGTACGTCAATTCCGAGTTCTGAGACCGGCACACCCCTTTGCAGGGTTGTAGTGGTGGTCATAGAATTCCCCCCTTGAGAGAAGTGTATAGTGAACCTTTCATAAGAATAAGAGTCTGAAACGCCGAATTTCGTTCCCTTTTCAATTCATACTCTGTTAAGCTCTTATTACGTTTCATCAAAAAGATCTTCGAGAATATGCCCCGTGTTTTGAGGATCCGGACGTGACAACGCAAGAATCGCACCGTGATGTATGATAAAATAGGTCTTTCCCTGATAGTCTATTTCGATAGCCTCACTGCGCAGGTAGTGGGCAAAATCACCGGGTTGAGCTTGAAGCGGGAGATACCTGGTAGCATCATTGCTTCTCTCGACCCAGGGCTCCCCTTCCGAATATTCGGGATTGGGTATCACATGTCCCGGTCCCACGCGCACCACGCGGCCGGTGCCTACTTTTTCCTTTTCAGTTACCGTCGCAGGTAAAAGTAATCCCGCGTCGGTCTGTTTTTCACCTTCCTCGGCCTCAATAAGAACCCGGTCTCCAACGATTATCAATTCACTCATAAATGCTTAGCCTGACACCTTGTTGTGGTTGATACGATACGGACGAAGAGATCGATATTGTACCATTAATATAATGCCAATTTTGCGCCATGTCAATCCGACTTCTGCTCCCCTGATTTCCTTGCGCAAAATACCTCAGTGTATTTTATTCCTGAATATTCCCGATTTCGTACGGTGTCTGCCACAAATCAATGAGAGAGAGGATGGACGCATATGGCCTGGATAAAAACGATTCCGATGGATGAAGCGGATGATCGCCTGACTAAAATACTGGAAGGCCATCACGCACTGTATCCGCCAGAATACCGTGAGCCTACCTCATCGGACCCAGGTGTCGATGAGGGCATCCTGTCGTCCCATACGTTGATTCCTGATGCGCTGCACCACGCGTTTGCCACGTTCGGAGTTCTGATGTCTCCCGACCTGCCGCTTACCCGACAGCAGCATGAAATGATCACGACCATCGTCTCGGCAACCAACCGGTGCCAATTCTGACTGGAGTCTCACGCAGAGTTTCTGCGTCGGGTCTCGCTTGATGAAACGCTGGTAAATGCGTTGAAATACGATTATGAAAACGCGCAGCTGAACTTGCAGGACCGCGCGATGCTTGACTTCGCCATCCAACTCACAAAGGACGCTACGGCAATCACCTCGGAATTTCACGAACGATTGCGCGCCGTCGGGTTCGACGACAAGGGCATCCTGCAGATCACCCTGATCGCATCGTGGTTCAATTATATCAATCGGGTAGCGGACGGGCTGGGAATAGGAAGGGACTGAGACGCCACCGCCAAGTGGTATCAACTCTCATAATTTGCCGTAGTGGACATAACTCTGGATGATCAAGAGTCAGGTCCCTGTAACCGGCGTGGTCATCTGAATCTCACCTGGAAGATAGTATCGAAACCTACCTTCTGTGTTGAATTCTGAACGTTCGTGGTCCGCGGCAAGTAACCGTGATTTTTTTCGGACGTAGCGGGGTCTCAACCGGGGCAAAAGTGCATATGAATGGGACCAGTGTATGCGTGAGCATAATAACCTGAGCCGTTTCGACCGGAATTTTCCCCACAACTCCTCTCAAAGGAGGGTGATCCGGTACTTCATGAGGTCCGTGGTCCATCCGTCCTGCGCAACTTCAGGAGGATGGTGGGCGAAAAAACGGGGTAGGTGAAGGATCAGGTCGCCTGTGCCGCATTCTTCCCGCGCATAAAAATTGGATAGGGTGAGGCGTTCGTGTTCACCGGGCTGGCGGTCGTCTATCGTGGTTATGGAATTCCGAATCAGAAGGCCGCTATCACGATCCACTTCGCCTACAATAATCGGGTATCTGGGGCCGTTGCCCCTTGGGTTTTCCCGGCAGATGTTACCCATCCAGAGTAACTTGCCGCTTGAGTGGGGAATCAGCTGTGAGCAGGCGCTGGGAGAATGGAACGCTTCGCCGTCGGTGTAGGTCCACGGCTCCGGCGTAGACCAGGTTTGCCCCCCGTCGGGTGAACGCGCCATCCATTTGTGACCGGGCAGTTCCGGCAGCGCGTCGTTGCTACCGCGCATGACCATGAGTATGGTACCGTCGTTCAGCTCCGCAATGGTGGGTTCTATCATCCCACGAGTGGTGCGGGACGGGTTCCCGATGATACGGTCAGAAATGGCCCAGGACAACTTGCCGCCGGGCTGCCAGCGTCCCATAAGAAGAAGACAGTCGGTATACGTGAATCCTGCGCCGGGGTTGTAGTAGTCTCCATCCGGACCGGTCGGACTGCTCTGCACGGGCAGAAGAATTACACCATCCGACCGAGTCAGCGGCCGTTCTCCCAGGTCACCGATCATGACACAGTTTTTGCCGACCGTCACGCCGGGCAGGTGGTGTACCTCGTCGTATGATGGACCTTCGTGGATTATCTGTTCATTTACGATATCCGTCATCCCGCCGTCTTCCGATATCGAATAGTGCAATTTCCACTGCCGCATCCCTTCCAGCGGATCGTCCGTCGGCAGGACGCCTTCCATCCAAACACACACGTATCTGCCCGTCAACGGATCCACATACCCTCCGCGGGGATGCCGGCGACCGGTACCCCCTTCCCCTTCCGAGTGCGTCGACCAGGTCTCAGGCGCGCTCCAGGTGAGACCTCCGTCCTCAGACCGGCGCACATACGCCACATCGACCGTGTCGCCCCTGCTGGTATAGCTGTGGTAGCTCACCAGCTTATCACCATGCAATGTCGTGTAATAACTGGCTCCCAACACGCCGACGCCGGATCGGGGGGAGGGAACAAACACACTGCACTCGACGACTTCTGCGCTCATTTATCCGCTTCGTCCTTTTCATTACCCTTCATCCAGCTCCAGGTTATCACGGAAGCGAGCAATGTCGACCCCAGCCAGACGGACAGAATAATGGCGGGCAGCGGCGGCCGTGTAAATTCCGCGGACAGTACGAACATGCCGTATAACACAAGTGTGAAGAGCCATAACATCCATATGGTGGAGGTGGACCATTTTCCGCTGGTCACAACAGGGCTCCTTTCGGGTATTTGGCATTGGTAGTTGATTACTACCCAGGGATGGGTTCATTCATAAGATTATTTGGTTATAATTCCGTTACCCACCCGGCCGTGCCCGTTTATCAATAATACGGATCGCCACTTCTACCACCGTCCCGATCCACAGTCTCTGGCGTTGTTCCGACAGGTGTTGCAACAGTGTTTCAAACGCGTCCAGATTCACGCTGATATGGTCACCGCCGACTCCGTGAAAGCAGAACACCGCCCAGCGTCCCTGTGCCGCGGCATCCTCCACATACCCGATCAAGTGTTCTCCTGAAAATCCGGAGGCCTCACACGCCCACAGGTATTCCAACTCACAGTACTCCGGATGGTTGGGACGTTCACCACTGCCACGACCGGCAGGAAAGTGACGCGCGATGATCGGCACGATGCTTTCCCGCGTTGCGCCGCTGCCAATCCAGCTGTGGTAACAGGGATAGCAATAACTGAGTGCCCCCTGCTCCGGAATAGCGTCTTGAATATGTTTCGTTGCCTGGAGGACTTCCGCCTCATAACGCTCCAGTGTATACTGTTCGATCGCCTTTTCCCGCGGCATGAAGTCGAAATTTTGGGAGCAGGGATGCTCGACGGAATGGTTGCCAACTTCGTGCCCCCGTCCTGCTGCATCCCTCCAGAATGGGATATGATCGAGCCAGCCGGGGCTACCGGTAGGCACATAGAATGTGCCATTCAAGCCATAGCGGTCCAGCAACGGAATGGCAATCTCACGGTGGGTCGGCGCCGCATCATCGAATGACAGGGACACGGCACCCTCGCAATCGTCCGGCCAGAAAGATCGGGCCTTTGTTATCTGTTTTTCCGTATCCGGCATATGTTTTCTAGATCGCCCTCAGGGCCTTCTGCGGTGTCAGTAAATAGGGACGCAGCACCCCCGGCATGTTGGAGAATGGCAACACTTCCTCCCTGATGTTAATACCGAGGGATTCCTTCATGAATTTCCTCCTGGCCTGAACACGCGCCCACATGTCAGGATGCTTCTGGGCCAGTTCGTCACGCAGCGCCCCGTCGGCCAGCCCGATACCGTCTTCCACATTGGTGGTGAAATAGTCGGGGTTTTTGTGCACCGGGATGATATCCAGCTGCAGGGCCATTCCGGACCGCAATG
This sequence comes from uncultured Gemmatimonadota bacterium, assembly GCA_964470965.1. GTDB lineage: Bacteria > JAAXHH01 > JAAXHH01 > JAAXHH01 > JABIQT01 > CAYYIS01. The sequence goes on from CAYYIS010000005.1 coordinate 26,103, forward strand.
TCTCCTGGGCACCGGGCTGTATGCTGCTGTGAACCCACTCATCCAGGTGAATCAGATGTCCTGGATTAAGCGATGGATGAAAGGGACGATCTTCGAAATGATGCCCTATCCTGCTGAACACATCCCCGCCTGCCACGCCGATACCCACCGTTTCGTACCAGTCCACGGCAGCGGCATAGTAAGGTTTTACGAAGGCCTCCACATAATCACGGATACTGACGTCCAGTCCGGTCTCATCTTCCACCACAAATCCGGCGCGAGCACTTAGGCCACCCCATACACCGATAGCCATCATAAACGGATCACCCGCCTCCAACTCCCTGAGCATGGGACTCCCAAGCTGCGGCGACCTCGGGCCGGCGTTGACGACCGGGTGGCAGGACAACGGCAGACCGTTGAGCTTTGCGGCCTCTACCACCGCCAGTTCCGTCTTGCCAACCACCACCTGCTCCGTCATATTCCGTACCCCCTGCGAGGCGAAGGTCGCACCGAACTCAAGCACCGCCAGCTGATCCGCACTGTTGATGGAGCGCAGTCCGTTTGAAGGGTTGGTGAACAGGTCCGTCACATTAATCACCGCACTACGGCGGCCAGTAGCCTCGCGAAGCGCATCTATGATATAAGCTGGAATCTCAATGCAGGTTAATGGTTCTGAATTTTCGCGTGCATCATATGATTTCCATCCCACCGTACCAACCCTTGCACCCTGTTTTATACCCTCTGCCGCCAGAAGCTCCGGTAGCGGTCGGCTGTCGTCCCGCCACTGACCGAGTAACGAAAAACTCTGGTAAAGCGTCAGCGTATGGTCTATACCGACAACGCTCTTGGCATAGTCGTAGCCTTCGTTGCCCACCAGCAGATGCGGTCTGCTATCACCTCCAAGTATCAGCATTCCCTCTTCGAAACGGGGATCGAAACCGGTCAGGTACATCAAATTCGGAAAATGTTCCCGGTCTCCGTATACCACCAGGTGGGTCAATCCATCTGCTGCCATAAGCTTACGCACGTTCGTAATACGGGATTCATATTCTTCCGTGGATACAACCGGCTGTACAGCAGGCATGCCGAAATTTGGAACGCTTAACTCTGTAAGTTCAATATGGCGGGGCATGGACGTCCTCCTCAAACGGAGCCGCCTGAGCCGTCTGCGGCCCAGGCACAGATGTCCAGTACAGGACTGCGCCTGCGAATGACGCGGAGACGGTCCCGCGCATCGGCGACCCGGTATACTTCCTCCATCCATTCTGTCTGGAATGCAGTGCCGGTATTGTGAAGCAGCAATTCGGCGGGAGCCGCCAGCGCCACGGCGGTGCGCAGATCACCGGCACGCCGCAGGCAGGGAATAAAGAGGCTCTCCAGATAAGACTGATCATCATCGGTGTCGAACTTATTGGTATCGCAGACCGCGCGGGCAATGTGCGGATCGATGCCGCAGGCGATAAGGCACCACAGGCCAGCCTCTCCCGTGCCGATGAGCGCCACGGTCGACGAGTCGGTCTGTTCCCTCAGGCAGGTGACGGCAGTAATGATATCCTGGACACGATTAGCTACGGCCGTATGATTATAGGTCGTCTGGAAATTCGGAGGGGCACCGAAGGAGGGTCCGGTGGATTCTCCGGTACCGAAGGCATCTATCGTCATCACGATCTGCCCGCGCTCGAGAAGTCCCATCAGCAGGGGACTCGGACTCCTGTTTTCATCGATGAGGCTGTTAGATCCTCTCGGATGTACGAGCAGTGTGGCGCCTCGGGAAGATTTCGACGGGGTATACATAATCGCAGGAACCCGATCCCCGAGACCGGGGTTGCCAAGGATGAGACGCTTGACCGTAAATCCCTCCCCTTTTGACTGACTAAGGTGAGTAACGATTAGATTATCAGGGGTGGGGACCGTTGCGCCGGTCATGGCCCGAAACGCCACATTTGCAGTCTGCCGGAACTTCCTGAGCTCTTTAGTTTCATTCGGCGAGCGTTTTGAAAACTGTGCTTCCGATCGCGCCGTCAACTGCTCGATAAGTTTCGCTTCATCCACAGCGTTATCAGGTAGCCCGTTCTCCCCGAAGACCAGCATATCTTCCTTCTTTTCTCTGATAAACGGTTGTTCTCGGCACTGCTCCGGGTCGTCTATGCCCAGCAACCACTTTCCAAACCACGGATACATGGCGCCCCGGCTGTCCTCGTTGTAGTTGTGGCCGGCATCGATCTGCACGTGGCTTATCCTGTCTTCCGCGTCAAACAGTCGATACACAGCTTCAATCGCCGGGAATTCAAGTTCCGGCGTATTCACGGTCCAGTCCCCGGTCGCAGAGATCATAAGCATGGGACGTGGGGCCATGAGGGCGGCGATTTCGACGTTGTTGGTGCCGATCCTTATAAGGGGACCGTTTTCGCATTGGCACCCGCCCTGCATATGGTAAGAAATCATATTGACCGGCGCCGACAGCATGATCCGGTCATCCACCGCGGTGAGCAGAAACGTCTGAGTGCCACCACCGGAGCAACCGGTGCAGGCGATCCGGCGTTTGTCCACGTCAGGTAAAGAAACCAGAAAATCGATGGACCGGATGCTGTTCCACAGTTGCAGGCCCATCATGCTGATGCCCCAAAGCTGCATGTGATCGGAACCCCAATTCCGGTGGGGCAGATGTCTGTTATCGTTATACCCGATCATATCATAAGCGAACGCCACACAGCCCATACGAGCGAGGGTTACGCATCGTGCCGGTATGGACCCGTCCACCGAATCTTCCAAACGCCCGTCTTTCCAGTGGCCATGGGGATTCAGAACGGCGGCGCAGGGCTCCTCTGCACCGACCGGACGATAAAGGTTACCTGTTACGAAAAACCCGGGCAGACTTTCAAAGAATACCTTCTCGATGGTATAGTCCTCATGCTCAATCCGGTCGAAAACCTGCGCATTGAGGGGACATTTCTCCGGCGGAGGCCACAGACCGAGTCCCACGAGAATCTGCTCCCGAAGCGCCTTTGCCCGCTTCATCCAGATCTCCTTCGACTCCGGCGGATCAAACGCATAAGGAAGGTCTAGATGACGGAGTTCCGTGTGACGACGATCGACAGGGGGTATCGGTGTGGTTGCACTCATCTCATACGGCTCCTTGAATGAGTTAACTCGGTTTTGTTAAATATCCCGCTCGTATTCCGCGGAGCAGGTGGTGTGGATCCCGCCCCGGATACGGTAATCGGTCTTCACGGTCATACGGATCGGTTCGACGTATTTCACCAGATCGTTCAGAATCCTGCGTGTGACATGTTCCTGAACCAAACCGACGGGACGGTAGGAGAGGAGGTAGAATTTATAGGCTCGAAGTTCCAGACATTTCCTGTCCGGTACGTAAGAGACGGTGATGGTTCCGAAATCCGGCAGGCCGGTCCAAGGGCACATGGCGGTGAACTCATCTGTGTCGATTTCGATATCGATCGGATTGCCCGGATCCTCGTAGGGGAATGTCTCCAGAACGTCCGGGGTAATGGCTTCTGCTCCCAGAAAATCGAGTTGTTTTTTACGTGGCTCCAGTGTCATGTCTATATCCTGTAATAAGATGCGCAGATTCAATGCAGCGCTATCCTGTATCGCCGTATCCGGTTGAATTGATTCCTTCGGACGTCTTGTCTATTCACGGCTTACTTGTTCTTTGGCCGCCAGCCTGCCTATCGCACGCCGGTCCCTCAAGTTCCTCTTGTGTTACCATACAGGTCAAGATGCAGCCTTACGCCGTAGCGAAAACCGTGCGTCTTGCAAAGCTCTGATATCCGGTGAGACTTTTCGTTCAGTTCTTCCGCGGTAGTACTCTGCGGCATAAGCAGGACTCGTGTACGGTCAATATCCTTCAACCGTCCCAAAAGAAGCTCTAATTCTTCAAGGTCTCCAGGCGAATCGATCACAAACTTGAGCTGATACGGATATTGTTCAACGAACGATTGAATAACTTCTGGATTAATGCGCAGACCCTCATGACGCTCCGCGTGTTTACCGTCTTCCTCCTGCCATGGCGTACTGTTGGCCAGTTTCGGGCTCACAGAGGCGAGATCGCAGGCAACCGGCTTGAAGACCGTTCCCGCCGTCTCGATCGTTATATGATAAGCCCGTTTCCTGAGCGCTTTCGTCAACGCCTCAATTTCGCCCGCGATCATGGGCTCACCCCCAGTCACGACCGCATGACGGCTTGGATACGTCTCTAATGCCGACAGGACCTCCGTGAGAGACATGGACGTACCCTCCGGTCGCCAGGACGTATAAGGCGTGTCACACCACCTGCATCGTAGATTGCAGCCGGAGGTGCGGATAAACACCGATGGCTGCCCGGCCAGGAGTCCTTCTCCTTGAATCGAATAGAAAATCTCGGATATCTGCAATCACCCGTACCTCGTCGGGTCCGTTGCGCCCGCTTTCCGGAATCCTTTACGTCGCACCACGCAGGAGTCGCATCGTCCACAGGCACCGCCGTCATCAGACGGATTATAGCAGCTGTGAGTCAGACGGTAATCCACGCCCAGGTCGATGCCGGTCTGAATGATTTCCGCCTTGGTCATATGGATCAACGGCACATGGATCTGAAAGCGGCCTGTGCCTTCAACGCCTGCCCTGGTGGCCAGGTTGGCCATCCGCTCGTAGGCTTCGATGTATTCGGGACGACAATCCGGATACCCGCTGTAATCCACCGCGTTGGCGCCAAGGAAAATGTCGAACGCCCCCAGTACTTCGGCCCATGCCAGGGCAAACGACAGAAAGATTGTGTTACGGGCTGGGACATAAGTCACAGGAATGTCCACACTCATCCTCGATTCGTCACGATCCGTGGGTACATCGATGTCGTCTGTCAGAGCGGAACCTCCTATACCCCCCATGTCGAACGGGATCAAGAGGTGCTGTTGTGCGCCCAGGGCTTTTGCTACGGTCTGCGAAGCCTCCAGTTCACACCGATGCCTCTGACCGTAATCGAAACTGACTGCGTAACATTCAAAGCCGTCACGAAAGGCCACGGCCAGCGTGGTAGTAGAGTCTATTCCACCACTGAGGAGGATGACTGCTTTTGGCATGAATGGCCTCTTTACCTATGGCGTGTTTTGAACCTTGACAACCTGCTTCAAGAAGCAATATATAGAACACCTGTACAAAGGTCAATAAATCAGCACTAAGCGTCTCCTATGGAGTATACATGATAACACGCGAAGAAATCGAACAGGCAAGAGCGGAACTGCCGTCCGATGTGGTCAACACGCCTGTGCTTCAGGCGGATGCCATCTCTAATGAAACCGGCGCTACGGTGCTGTTGAAGACGGAGAACCTTCAGGTAACTGGCTCCTACAAATCGAGGGCCGCATTCACCATCCTTAACAGGTTATCGGACGAGCAGAAGCAGCGTGGTGCCGCTATCTCATCTTCGGGTAATTTTGCTGCCGCCTTTGCTTACATGGGCGCATTACTCGAAGTTCCCACGGCAGTCGTTATGATGCAGAAAACCTCCCTCTTCAAGGTCGAACGGACCCGGGGGTTCGGAGCTGAAGTGGTGCTGTGTGAGAACCACAACAAAGCCCGATGGGAGACACTGGACCGCCTTGAGCAGGAACGTGGGTTCACTGCCATAAACACCTGGGAAGATGCCGACGTCGTCCGGGGCCATGGCACAATCGGAATCGAGATCCTGGAGCAAGCTCCGGATGTGGATATCGTAATCGTACCGGTCAGCAGCAGTGGACTCATCGCAGGGATTGCAACAGCCGTTAAGTCGCTGCGGCCGGCCGTCAAAGTCATCGGCGTGCAACCGGAGGGATCGCAGGCAGTATACCGGTCTTTCCATGAAGGCGCCATCTGCGAGGTGGAAGAGCCGGACACCATTTGTGACGCACTGATCGCAGCACGGCCGGGCGCGTTACCGTTCGACCATGTGCGGCAGTATGTGGACGATGTGGTTCTCGTATCAGATGAACAGGCAAGGGATGCTATCCGTATCTTGGCGAGCACCACAAAACTGGTAGCGGAACCGGGTGGCGCCGTAAGTGTGGCGGCGCTCATGTCCGGTGACATAGATGTGCACGGTAAAACGGTGGTGTCGCTGATCAGCGGCGGGAACATCGCCATGCCGTTGCTCGCGGAGATACTATCATGCGAATCATAGAGAGCGGCGTGTTGCGCCGTTCTGAGCCGGGTACCGCACGGGCCATCCTGTCGTTTCCCTGTGCCGTCGCTCTCTCGAACGGGCAGGTCCTTGCCACCTACCGGACCGGTTCAGAAAAAGACGGGGACGATGAGGTCATAGAGATGGTGATTTCCAGTGATAACGGCATGACGTGGTCCGAGCCGCGAATCCCCTTTGAGGTTCCGAGAATAGGTGGCCATCGGGGAACCATAAAAGTCTGCTATCTCACGGAAATCGAACCCGACCACCTGCTGGCCGCCGGCCTGTGGGTAGACCGGGAAGCCTATCCAGGGCAGCCGATCTTCAATCCGGACACCGAAGGCTGTCTCCCCATGGCGGTCATCCTGTCTGACTCAAACGACGGCGGTACCACCTGGTCCTCCTGGCGGAATGTGCCCATGCCGGAAGACTTGGGACCGCCCAGCCTGACCAATCCGGTGCTGCGTTTACCGGATGGAACGCTGGCCATGAGCATCGAAACCAACAAAACGTATGACGACACCACGAAATGGCACCAGCGAGTGGTCCTGCGCCACTCCACGGATCAGGGAAAAACATGGGGTGAACCGCATATCGCCGGTTTCGACCCCAGCGGCCGCATCTTCAACTGGGATCAACGAGCCGGAGTAGCGCCTGACGGTCGTATCGGTACGTTTGTCTGGACCTTTGACAGAAAAACCGAGACCTATCTCAACATTCACCGACGCATCAGCTCCGATGGCGGCATAACCTGGTCGGAGGCGGACGACCTTGGTGTCACAGACCAGGCATCGCGACCTGCGGTCCTTTCTGACGGGCAGGTCGTTCTCGCCTGGGTGGACCGCTTTAACACCCAGACCATCCGGGCCCGTCTGGCATCGTCCATCGACGCCACTTTCGACGCAGCCGATGAAGTGGTAGTCTATACTCATCAGGATCCATTGGACGGCGACGTAGACCGGGCAGGCGCCATGGGGTTTTCGGTGTGGTCGTTTGGCTTGCCATTTGCCGAGACGCTATCCGATGGCAATGTGGTAGTGCTGTACTACGCCGGAACTGAGACAGCGATGGATATACACCGTGTAATACTGGATGTTGATAGGTAGGCACTTAACCTCACCTGTCATTCCATCCGGTAAGACTTTAAATTTACGTTCTATCCTAAATCCCAAGGAAGGAAATCATGCCCTGTTACTTGTATCTCTCCGTTTCAGGAGAGAACAGGATTGCGATGTACACGATGAACCCTGACAACGGGTCTCTTCAGTTTAAGGAAAACACGGAAATGCACAGCGGCCCGGGGCCCCTTGCGACGGACCCTGCGCAGCGGTTTCTATACGCAGGACTTCGTTCCTCCCGCGAGATTTTGAGTTTTCGGATCGACCAGAACAGCGGTTCTCTGTCGCAGTTCGCCATGGTATCAATTGACTCGGACCCCTGCTGTCTGGCGACGGATAATACCGGACGGTTCATGCTGTCGGCTCATTACAACGGAGGGCTTATCGGTGTCCATCCTATTGGCATGAATGGGGCGGTACAGGGACCTCCCATAGAATGGCGTGAAACAAGCCGCTGCGCCCATTATACCCAGACTGACGCCTCAAACCGCTTCGCGTTCCTGCCCCATGTGGGGGAGTCCAACGTTATTTACCAGTACCGGTTCGACGAGAAGACGGGCAAGCTGACGCCCAACAATCCGCCTACCGTGCCCCAGCCCGATGACACGGGACCAAGGCACTACGTCCACCATCCAGACCTAGACGTGGTTTATGTGGACAACGAACAGGGCAGCAGCGTAACGGCCTACCACTTTGACTCGGAGAACGGCACGCTGTCCCCCTTCCAGACCTTGTCGACCTTACCGGATGGATGGGCAGGGGAGAATACCTGCGCACAGATCCATATCGACCCCCACGGTCGTTTCCTGTATGCATCGAACCGGGGTCACGACACCATCGCCTGCTATACCATTGATCAAACTTCCGGGGAAATGACCTCTGCCGGTCAGGCACCTACAGAACCGATGCCACGCGCCTTCAATCTGGACCCTGACGGGCGATACCTGTTCGTAGGTGGGCTGGAATCTGATAACCTGGCGTCATACTCCATCGACCAGTTGACCGGTGGGCTGACGCATCTGGAGACCTATCCTGTAGGGAAAAGCCCCATGTGGGTGACCATTCTCAAGGTGGGTGAGTGAGAAAATGAGTCTTACCAACCTCGGTTTCTTAGCCTCACATCGCGGATCCAACATGCAGTCGGTGATCGATGCATGCAACGCGGGTCGTGTAAATGCAAACCCGGTGGTGGTGATCAGTAATAACAGGAAGTCATTCGCGCTGAAACGGGCCAGGAAGGAAGGGATCGCGGCCTACAACCTGAGCGGGCTGACACATCCGGATTCTGATGTGCTGGACGAAACGATCCTGGCGACATTACAAGAGCATCGGACAGGACTGGTCATCCTGGCAGGATTCCTCAGGAAAATAGGACCAAAGACCCTTGCAGCATACCGTAACCGCATCATCAACATTCACCCTGCGCTGCTTCCGAAATACGGAGGACAGGGCATGTACGGCAAAAATGTACATCGGGCCGTCGTGGCAGCCGGGGACAAGGAAACCGGTGTAACAATCCATATTGTGGATAAAGAATACGACACGGGTCCGATCCTTGCCCAGAAAACGATGCCCGTAGCACCGGATGACACTCCTGAATCTCTTGCGGAACGTTTAATTGAAGTGGAGCATCGGTTCCTGGTTGAAACGATCCAACGAATCATAATCGGCGAGATTATCCTGCCGTAGGAGTACGCCCTATGAGTGAATCATACGATCTGACCATAACCGGCGGCGATATCGTATCGGCCCGGTCCGTGGGGCCGGGGACAGTGGCCATACGAGACGGACGCGTAGCGGCTATCCTGGCACCGGGCGAACAGCCGGAGGCAGCGCAGACGATCGATGCGACCGGCCTGCATGTCCTACCCGGTATCATCGACACGCATGTCCACCTGAGATCACCCGGAAACAGTGAGCGGGAAGATGTGGTGTCCGGCACCAGCGCCGCTGCCGCCGGCGGTATCACCTCTCTTATGGAAATGCCGATTTCCACCCTGCCCGCCAACACGGCAGAGGGGGTTTACGGCAGGGCCGAAACATTCGACCGGGATGCATTGATCGATTTCGGGCTGTATGGCGCAGCTGGACATGAGAACATCGATAGAATACCCGAGATAGCGGATGCGGGCGTACTGGCGTTCAAGACGTTTCTAACCGGGCCGCCGCTGCACCGTGAAGGCGAATTCTTCGGGCTGTGGTGCCTTGACCATGCGGATATGCAGAACGTGATGGCCGCGACCGCGAAAACGGGCCTGCGTCACAGCTTCCATTGTGAAAACTACCCCATGCTCAGCACCATGATCGACCGGCTCTCGGAAGCAGGCCGCACAGACGGACCAGCTCACGCGGAAAGCCGCCCGTCGATCGTAGAAGACACGTCGGTCGCCACTATGATGGCCATCGCCACCTACACCGGTGGACCGGTAGAGGTCGTGCACCTGTCGAGCCCAAATGCGGCACAGCTGGTGCGGGAGGCCAAAAACCGGGGTCTGGACGTCATCGCTGAAACCTGTCCTCAGTACCTGTGCCTGAACGCTGAGGAACTGGCCATGCACAACGGTCTTGCCAAATGCAACCCGGCGCTCCGGACTGCGGATGAGGTAGAGCGTCTGTGGCCCTACCTTCTCGACGGTACGATCGACTTTATAGGCAGCGACCACTCCCCGTTTCTGCGCCATGAGAAGCAGGATGAGGACATATTCAAAGTTCCTCCCGGATGTCCGGGACTGGAGAGTATGGTGCCAATGTTGCTGACAGCCGTCAACCAGGGCCTGCTCACCCTGCCCGATCTCGTCCAGAAGATGTCGACCCGTGCCGCGGAAGTATTCCATCTTAACCGTAAAGGGCAACTGGCCCCCGGCTATGATGCAGACGTCACCCTGGTGGACATGTCTGCCAGATGGACCTTTGATATGTATTCCTGCTTTTCCAAATCAGGTGAATCGATGGATACGGCACACGGCAAAGAGATGCACGGCAAAGTGAACTGCTCGATCGTCCGCGGTGTACCGGTGTACCGGAACGGTGCGATCGTGGCACAGCCGGGACACGGTCAGTGGCTCAGACGTCAAGGACGAAGCAGCGGCTAAGAAAGCAAAACAATTTTGAAGAATAAACTCCTTGGATTAGTATCGATCGGGCAATCTCCGAGGCCGGATTATATTCAGGCGTTTAAGCCCTATGCGCCTGATGCGGAGATACGGGTTGTGGGGGCATTGGATGGGAAGTCCCGGAATGAGATCGAGCGTCTAGCACAGCAACCGGCAGCCTATCCGTTGCTAACAAGACTGACCGACGGCGACCATGTGGAGATAGATCTCACCATACTTGCGCCGTTGGTTGCAGCTAAGTCTCAGAAATTGGCACAAGCAGGTGCTGGACTTGTTGTGGTCATGTGCACCGGCGGATTCCCCGAGGTGGTGTGCGATACGCCGGTGCTACTACCCGGGAAGGTGCTGCCCGCAGTTGTCGGTGCCCTGTCGCGTACACGTCGTGTGGGTGTCGTAACACCGGTCAGAAGCCAGATTTCTGCCGCTTTGGAGAAATGGAAATCGGATGGTTTTGAACCCGTCGTCACATGGGCAGCGCCACACGTTCATGGTGAAATGACACGCGCCGCTAGGGAAATGGCGGATCCAGAGGTGGAAGTGGTCGTCCTTGATTGCATGGGGCACGATGAGTCGTATCGCACCGAATTCGCTCTTCTGTGCGGCCGTCCTACCGTCTTGGCCCAATCCCTGGTAGCACGAGTGGCCGGTGAATGGGTTTAACAACACAGAAAGGAACCGATAATGGAAGACAGTAAAGTTCGGGGAGTATACACTATCGCGCCGACGCCGTTCAACGAGGACAGTTCTCTCGACGTGACCAGTATTTCAACGCTGGTCAATTTCTTGGTCGAACTGGGTATCGACGGAATCACCATTCTCGGGGTCATGGGCGAAGCGAGTAAGCTGATTGACTCCGAACGAGATGAGATCATCACTCGATCGGTGGAAGCGGCGAACGGGCGGATACCGATCTGTGTGGGGACGTCTCATGCGGGAACCGACGGATGTGTAGCGTACAGCAAACGTGCGGAGAAGCTGGGCGCGTACGCTCTGATGGTGGCGCCACCCAAACTCGCAAAGGGCACCGATAAAGCGCTGATGAAGCACTACCTGCGTGTTGCGGACTCCGTGGATATCCCGATCGTAGTTCAGGATCATCCCACGAGTACAGGCGTGACCATGAGCGTGGAATTCATCGCGGACATCGCCGGCGTGTCTCCCCAGTGCCGTTTTCTCAAACTGGAAGAGGAGCCGTCGCCGAAGAAAGTGAGTCAGGTACTGGCGGCCAATCCCTCCGTGGAGATCTTCGGAGGCCTGGGAGGCAACATGTTTCTGGAAGAGCTGCGACACGGTGCCATGGGCACCATGACCGGCTTCGCGTATCCGGAAATTCTAAAGGCCATACACACCAGTTACATGAATGGTGATTTCGATGGGGCCACGGAGACGTTTTACAGATACTGCCCGCTGATCCGCTTCGAAAACCAGCCCGGTATCGGCCTCTCTCTCCGCAAACACGTTTATAAGATGCGAGGCGCCCTCGGGTGCGCTCAGCCCCGAACACCGTATTCTCCGCTTGATCATGAGACCATCGACGACTTGAACGATCTTCTCACCAGGCTGGGGCTTGAGGGGTAGGTTACCACTCGAACAACACCCCGAATGCCTCATTGGGCTGGTGGTACAGCAATTCAAACGCTTCCGGTCCTTCTTGGAACGGAAAGCGGTGCGTCGTCATTTCCTCGGTTCGGATGGCGCCGGAAGCGAGAAGCTCCATGGCACGGCGGGACTGGTGTGCGCCGATGGTTGTGCCGTAATACCCTCCGATCAGTCGGCGGCGTTGGATTTTGCTGGAAATGAGTGGTAGTGGTTCGTCTTCATACAGACCGATCAGATGAATAAGACCGTCCACGGCCAGCATATCGATCCCCTGCTCGAATGCCTTCGGGCCGGCAGGGCCACCAACCGCGTATACAACTTTGTCTGCACCGATGCCGTTGGTGAGTCGGCGGATCGTCCGTACCGGATCTTCTTCTGCGGCATTGATCACCACATCAGCGCCAAAGGAGGCTGCCATCTCACATCTGCTTTCCAGCGCATCGATCGCGACGACCCGACCCGCCCCGTTGGCTTTCATAACCTGAAGCATCAGGCTGCCGACGAGGCCCTGCCCCAGGATCGCAATGGTATCGTTGGGCTCTATCTCCTCCACGCCGGTCCAAGCCACGGCACCGCAGGTCAACGGATGAAATGGTGCTTGGTCGAAAGTGACATGGTCCGGGATGGGTGTGACCCGGGCATGGTCTTGCGGCGTAGTGATTACGGCGGGACGCACTACATACTGGGCATGCGGTGCCAGTGCCACGACCCGGTCGCCGATGGAAAGATGCGAGACGCCCTCACCGAGCGCATCGACCAGGCCGGCCAGAGAGTAACCCATTATTTCAGGACTCACAGCGTGCTCTCTGGTATATCTGGCGCCCATCTCGGAACCTCGGCTGATCAGGCTCCGAACCGCCTTGACACGCACTTCTCCCGGCCCAGGCTCCGGGATCGGCGTTTCTTCGAGAACAAGATTATATTTGCCTTCCGGCTTTGCGAAGCGTAACATGAGAACTCCCACGGTTGGCGCAGCACCATTATGGTCAAGTTTTATCAATTAGGATCGTTAACAGAGTCATGAATATTTATACGTGAAAGATAACCACGCAAGTGATTACTTTGCGTGGATGACAGAAACCGAAAGACCATATCCATGCAGTCCGATCTAACGGACATCACTTTCACCGAAAACGGCGCTGTCGACGCAACGCAGCTCAATGTACTTTACCGGGCAATCGGTTGGGACTGCTACAACCGCCGGACGAATGAAGAAACATCTGAAATGCTGCGGGTCAGCTTCTATACCTTCGCAGCACATACATCAGACGGCAAACTGGTCGGATTTGCACGTGTCTGCGGTGATCCATATATTGTTCAGGTACTAGACGTCATCACCCACCCGGATTACCGAAGGAGAGGCATCGCAACCCGTTGCATGATGGGAGTTCTGGCCCATCTACGGCAGTCCGACTATGTATCCGTCACCCTCACGGACGGTAGCGGACTGGGTGGATTCTACGAACGATTCGGATTTCGGCCGACCTCAAAGAATACGCCATCGTGCGTGTGGAAGCGGGATGGGGGGGAGAATAACCGGCAGTGAGCAAATAACAAGAGCCCTGAGTTCAGATTGGAAAGTGTTTGGCACGCAAAACCATGCCGTCCGCCGGGATCGGAGAGACGGCGTGGAAAATTTCAATTCACTCTTTTGGAGGAGAGACACTATGCATTTCGCTCTGAAATCTTTAGCCGCCTTAGTCGTAGTCGCGGTACTGGGTATGGCCTGCTCCGGCACGCCAAAGGAACCGACTGAAATGACGGAAGAAGAGCTGGTCACCCACGCGCGCGACATCCATGACCGGGTACTGACGCTCGACACGCACGACGATATCCCGTTTAACTTCGCCACCGAAGAAGTGGATCCCGGCGTGCGTGGCAACCGGCAGGTGGATCTGGTCAAGATGAGAGAAGGCGGGCTTGATGTCGGGTTTTTCATCGTATACGTGGGCCAGACCGAGCGCACACCTGAGAATTACGAGAAGGCCAAGCAGGATGCCATGACCAAATTTGACGCCATTCACCGGATGACCAAGCAGATGCATCCGGACAAGATAGAACTGGCTTACACGGCGGACGATGTAGTGCGAATCCACGAGAGCGGCAAACTGGTGGCCTGTATCGGTATAGAAAACGGCTACGTGATAGGTAAAGACCTCGCTCTGCTCGAGAAGTACCACGGTCTCGGCGCGCGATATATCACTCTGGCCCACGGCGGCCACAACGATATTTCCGATTCCTCCACGCCGCGGGAAAACCTAGGCGACGACGAATCGGAGCACGACGGAGTCAGTGCGTTCGGTGAAGAGGTCATCGCGGAAATGAACCGTCTCGGTATCATGGTGGATGTTTCCCACATCTCCAAAGCGGCGATGCTGGACGCAGTGCGACTGTCCAAAGCGCCGGTCATCGCATCACATTCGAGCACCAAAGCCATTGCGGATGTGGCACGGAATATGGACGACGAACAGTTGCTGGCGCTCAAGGAAAACGGTGGTGTGATGCAGACGGTCGCTCTCGGAGGCTTCGTGAAGAAGACTCCGGAAGAAAAATCGGCGGCCACCATGGCGCTTCGGGAGAAGATGGGTATCCAGGGCTTCGGCGGCGCGGCCCTGCGGGAACTGTCTGAAGAAAAACGGGCTGAGTACGACGCGGAAAGGGCCAAAATTGACGAAGAGTGGCCGAACGCCAACGTGCAGGACTTCGTAGACCACATCGACCACGCGGTTAAACTGATCGGCATCGAACACGTAGGCATCAGTTCAGATTTCGATGGCGGCGGCGGCATCGACGGCTGGAACGACGCCAGTGAAACATTCAACGTAACGTTGGAATTGGTGCGGCGCGGTTATTCCGAAGAAGATATCACGAAGCTTTGGGGAGAAAACCTGCTGCGTGTCTGGCGTGAGGTGGAGAAAGTAGCGGAGAGTATGAAGCCGCAAGCATAGTCAGATAGACGAAATATGCCTGCTTGATTTAATACATTGGAGTGCTTAAATGGCAGCACACTTATTCGAAGGACTGGATGGTATTAGGCGACCGGAGAAACCGCGGACTTCGGGCCGCACAATGGTCGTCGATTGGGGGATCGGGCCGCATGCGCAGCTGGATCTTCTGGTATCCGGGGGAGATTACGTGGATTTCGCTAAGGTCGCGGTGGGTATTTCACGCCTGTTGCCCAAGGATATTCTGATAGACAAGATCCGCACCTATCAGAATCATCAGGTCGAACCGTTTCCCGGTGGACAGTACTTCGAATACGCGGAGGTACAAGGGAAGGCAGACCTGTACATCCCGGCCGTATGCGACGCTGGTTATTTCTGGATCGAAATCTCTGACAACCTGGGTGCAGTGACACTGGACTGGAAAATAAAGATGATCCGGCAGGCGGTCGCCAACCACCTGCATGTTTTCGGCGAGGTGGGCAAGAAGGAAGGTCTCGATAGCAGCAACTCCCTGGCCGACGACGCCTCTGCCTGCCTGGACGCCGGGGCCGACATCATCCTGCTCGAAGCAGCTGAACTGATCAATGAGGATGCTGCCACAGCCCGGGCGGTAGAGCAGGTCGTTCAACAAAACGGTCTCGACCGCATCATGTTCGAGCTACCCGGCCCGTGGATCGAAGGCGTAAACGCCGCACTGATCCACCACGTGCGCCGACAGATCGTGGACCGCTATGGCAACGAGGTGAATGTGGGCAACGTAGACTCCGCAGATTTGATTTCATTCGAGGCGTACCGTTGTGGGCTGGGAGTGAACGCGGGGAAAGATGACCCATTGATTCAGTAGTTTCAATCGCGAAGGAATCGACGTTGCGCAGAATGGATACCACTGCCAGGACCTGGCACAAAGAACCCAAGAAAAGCGTCCTTTGACCTACCTCCGCACACGTGTTTTCGACGGTGGGACTTGGCGGTAGTATTACAAGGACGTCCAAGCCCGGTATCCGATGCACCAGAAATTGTACCGGCCAGGACATTCATCAGCCTGCTTCAGGACTAATCTCGGAGGATAAATCACATCCCGGTCGCCTTGGCCACGGCTATCCCGGACCGTCGGAGTCAATATGAGCCACCTCAATGTTGCCGTCGTCGGTCTCCGGTTCGGATGCACGTGGATGAACGGCTTTCGAAATCACCCCGACTGCCGACTGATGCACTTATGCGATATAGACGCGGGGGGCCACGCACCGGCCGCCCCACAAACCGGAGGCGGCCACCCCGCACGGAGTGGCGGCCTCCGGTTAGGGTCGCTGGCCTATTGTTTCATTATTGTTTTGTGGCGGGGCGGCCCCGCGCGGGGCCCCCCCCACAATCCGGAGTCGGCAACACCTCCGGACATTTGGATGAGGTACTGGAAAATCCTGATGTATCAGCAATCGCATTGTTCACCCCGGCTCCGCTCCACGCGGAGCAATCTGCGGCTGCGCTCAGAGCAGGAAAGCATGTGTTGTCAGCAGTGCCGGCGGCCACGACCGAAGCGGGATGTCGGGATATTGTGGCTGCGGTTCGGGAGTCCGGATCTAGGTATATGATGGCAGAAAATTGGCCCTATGAACCAAGTATCCTCAGGGCGCAGGCTTTGTACGCCGAGGGTAAGCTGGGCATGCTGTTCTACGGTGAGGCGGAATATCTGCATCATACCGAATCCCTTTGGTTCAAACGGGACGGCACCCCCACCTGGCGGCATACCCTGGCTCCGATGCTGTACGGGACCCACGGGATCGGTCCCTACCTGCACATGACCGGTGACCGGTTTGTTGAAGTCACAGCTCACGCGGTCTCCGGGCAGACGCCGATGGGGGCGAACCCCGGACGGAACTGGCTGGAAGTGGCAATTCTGCGATCAGAACAAGGATTGCTGTTCAAACTGATGAATACATTCTGCAATGCACACCCGGGCGGTCACTACCTGTCGTTCTACGGCGACAAGGGAAGTTTCGAAACCGGACGGGGAAAAAAAGCGAGGAGCATGGCAACATACTGGTCGCACGGTGATGACGACAGGGAAATGACCGAAGAGCTTTGTGACTATCCCCCGTTGCCGGAGTATGCGAAGGATATGGGCTCTCATGCGGGACCGGCAGTGCGGATCGTTGATGATTTCGTCAGGTCTATCATAGACGGTACACCGGCGCCGATCGGGCCGACCCTTGCAGTTAACATGACACTCCCCGGAATAGCGGCTGTCGCGTCTATCGACGAGGGGAAGACGGTGCGCATACCAGATCCGCAGGCCTGGTAAACTATCGTCCGTATTCCGGGGTTTTTTCAATCTTATTTCTTCGACGACTATGGTATTCAGATTGGAGAATTCACCCTTTGGTACAATCTATAGGTTCTCTCCACAAGGAGGTTGTTCATGTACGTTCGTGAAAATTCTTTCCAAAGGTCCCTAACGACCTTTGTCGCCATACTGCTATTCGGGTGGACCGGCTCATTTGCCTATGCCCAGAGCGGACCGACCGCAACACCTTCCATCGAAACAAAAACTGCCGGCCTCGAGAAAATTGATGGGTACTTCCCACTGTACTGGAATGAAAAATCCGGTACCCTCTGGATGGAGATCAACCGGTTGGATAAGGAAGTTCTCAATCTGGGCGGTCTCGCGGCCGGCCTCGGTTCCAATGACATCGGCCTGGACCGCGGTCAGGGCGGTGGCAGCCGGATCGTCACGTTTGAACGGGTCGGTCCGAAGGTTCTTATGATCCAGCCCAACTACAGGTTTCGGGCATCGTCCGACAATCCCGATGAGGTGAAGGCGGTGACGGATGCGTTCGCACGGTCTACTCTTTGGGGATTCAAAGTCGCTGCGGAAACAGACGGTCGGGTACTGGTGGATTTGACGGACTACCTGCTGCGGGACACACACAATGTAATCCCACGCCTACGCAGATCCGGTAATTACCGTGTTGACAAGTCACGCAGCGCCGTCTTCATGCCCATGACCATGAACTTTCCCAAGAATACGGAGATCGAGGTCACCGTCACCTACACCTCGGACGGCGGCGGCGGCGGCGGCGGCACGTTGTATGAAGGCGCCGGAGCGGTCGCAGCCAGCGGCTCGGCAGTGACCCTGCGCATCCACCACTCCTTCGTAGAACTTCCGGACGACAATTATACACCGCGTCTGTATGATCCAAGATCCGGATTCGGGGCCCTTATCTACCGCGATTATGCGACGCCGCTTGGTGAGCCGATGGACAAACGACTCATCCGCAGACACCGCCTTTACAAGAAAGATCCAAATGCAAGGATCAGCGATCCGGTGGAACCGATCATATACTACCTGGATCGGGGAACGCCGGAACCGATCCGTTCCGCTTTGCTCGACGGAGCCGGCTGGTGGAATCAGGCATTTGAAGCGGCAGGTTATCGTAACGCGTTCCAAGTCGAGTTGCTCCCCGAGGGGGCCAGCAGTCATGATATCCGGTACAATGTCATCAACTGGGTGCACCGTTCCACAAGGGGCTGGAGCTACGGCGGGTCCGTAACTGATCCGCGGACAGGCGAAATTATCAAGGGTGTCGTTGTTCTGGGATCGCTGCGTGTACGCCAGGACTACATGATCGGCGAAGGGCTGCTGGCGCCCTATGAAAACGGGGATGAAGTGCCAACAGACATCGCTGAGTGGGCGCTGGCGCGAATCCGCCAGTTGGGCGCCCATGAGGTCGGGCATACGATCGGCCTCGGTCATAATTATTACGACAGCCAGCAAGGCCGCATTTCAGTTTTGGATTACCCACATCCACTGGTAACGCTTAAGAGTGACGGAACATTCGACTATTCCGAGGTGTATGATGTGGGTATAGGTGCCTGGGACAAGGTATCGGTTACCTATGGCTATCAGGATTTCCCGGACGGAATAAATGAAACCGCTGCGCTCAAAAAAATCCTCGATGACGCCTGGGAGGATGACATCATCTACCTGTCCAACCAGGACATGAGCGCAAATCCTAAAGTGGATCAGTGGTCCAACGGCAACGACCCGGCAGCAGAGCTAAACCGTATGATGCGCGTTAGACGGGTTGCACTCGACCGGTTCGGTGAACGCGCCATAAAAACCGGTATGCCCCTGGCCACCATGGAAGAGGTGCTGGTACCACTGTACATGCACCACCGTTTTCAAGTTACCGCGGCTGCCTCCGCCCTTGGAGGTATGCATTACATCTACGGCATGCGGGGCGACGGCCGCGTCCCCGTGCGCCCGGTCCCGGCCAGCGAGCAGAATGCAGCGCTGGATGCCCTGCTCGCCACGCTGGATCCGGAAGAGTTGGCAATCCCGAAATCCGTACTGGAAAAAATTCCACCCCGGCCGCCTGGTTATCGTCGCACGCGGGAGCTGTTCCCCCGGTATACCGGCCTTATGTTCGACGCTATTACACCGGCAATGGTGGCAGCCGATCATACCGTCTCAGAGATGCTCAACCCAAGCCGTGCTGCTCGAATGGTTGAACAGAACGCGTTGAATGCCTCCATTCCGGGTTTGGATGCAGTATTGAACCGTCTGCTTGACGGGACATTCGGAATACAGACATCCAACGGGTATCATTCAGAAATCAGCCGCGCGATCGAACGCGTGGTGGTAGACCGTATGATTGGCCTGGCCGGACGAGCCACCATGCCGCAGGTACGGGCCATCGCCGCCTATCGCCTCGAGTCGCTGGGGCAGCAGTTAGGCCAGAGATCTAGTGACACCTCCGAATTGGCGCATCGCCAGGCACTGGCACGAGACATTACCCGTTTTCTCGAACAACCGGGCGATGCGGCAGCGCCTCCTGCAACCCCGGCTGCTCCTCCGGGTGCTCCGATCGGTCAGCCGGCAATGGATTGGCTGCAGGCGCTGGAGCCTGCCTGCTCACACCTCGAATGGTAGTGGAGTCGAAAATATTTGATGGTGAATAAAATATATCGTGTGGCCATGGTGGGCGGGTGTGGTATGTGGGGACGGCATTACTTGCGTGCCTATGCGCAGCACCCTACCTGTGAAATCGTGGCCTTGGTAGACCAGGCGAAGGACAGGCGCGCTGAGGCCGCAGCCCACTACGGTATCGACACGGTTCTCGATTCTCTCGAAGACCTGCTCGAACGGGAAAAGCCCGATATCATCTCCCTGGCCCTGCCCGTCGCCCTAAACCGGGAATCGGTGATCGCCTGCGCGGAGGCAGGAATTAACGTGGTTTCCTGCGAGAAGCCGATAGCGGTATCACTTGAAGATGCGGATGAGATGGTCCGAGTGTGTGAGGAGAGGGGTACCCTGTTCTCGTGCGGAACGGCGCCGTTAGAGATATCACATCTGCAGGAAACGGTAGCCTGGATTCAGGAAGGCAAGATAGGAAAGCTGACTGCCGCAGCGATTCCAGGAGGGCTGCCCGTGGAGATATCGGGAGGGGGGTGCGTTCAGCTGGCCCAGTTGCAGATTGCCACGGGTATGTCAATAGACTGGGTCGAAGGCTGGACACTCCCTTCGGTGGGCAACTATGCCGCGACAGAAGCGTCCCCGCTTGAGTCGGACAGCCCGGGATACGGTCGTCTGGGACTGTCCGGCGGCATCGTTTGTGATATGCCACCACCTCGCCAAGGCATCGCGTGCAGGGTATCCATTACCGGCGAAAACGGACAGGTCTGGCTTGGTGGAGGACAGTCTGTCCTTGTGCAGGGATCCGGAGCCGAAGCGGCTCCGGTATACCCCGAGTGGCTGATGCAGGAGCCGAAAGAGTTTTTCACCCGCGTTGTCGAGCGTCTGATGACCGCGTGCGATACGGGTGTGATGTTCGGCCCGGGCAGGGTTTACCGCAATTCCCTGGAGACCGCCATCGCCATAAAGCATTCCCACTATCGAAATCACAAACGGATCATTCTGCCCATGGAAGACCGCTCGCTAAAACTGTATCCTCATCCCTACAGAAATTACGGTGGCGATGTGGCAGGCTGGGAAAGCATTGGTTATACGGCTCCACCGGGAATTCCGGAGAGGGAGTAGTTCCAGTCCCTCGATGTAACAATTTCACAACACACCTGCTTTCAAGAATTCAGATTGCGAAATCGTCTTCACCACATGCTTTGAGGAAGGCCCGGCATGAATTCGGCAGGTGTGGTCTCGGTGTCCTGGCCAGGTTACCTCAGGATGGTACAGACCAGCCGCGGGCAGAAACACTAATGTTTTGGTCCAAACTTTAACGGTAGGTGACAGCACCGAGATCGGTCAGACCGGTAGCCGCGTCGATGCCAACACGGCGGATGGAAGCATCATATCAGCTCCTAATGCCCTGTTGACCTGTCCATGGAAGACAGCGGATAAGATGAATGACAAACGCGGCTGGGGCATCCCGAAGCGACTTGTTTTTGTAACTTACAATGACGGCAAGACCGATCGGGCCGTATCAAAGGCGAGAGAATAGTACCTACGCCCGGAAAATTCAAAGGTATCGACTACGGCCAAACCGATTTTTCGAGTGTGCGCCTCATAGGACCGCTGATTGACCTGGTTGATGAAAGTAATGCCCACCGGATAACGAGTTGAGAATTCAAGCCGCATTTCCTCAAATAACCGCGGGAACAGATCCGTCCCCCGTAACCCAGAATCGATGCAGACGGGACCGTACTGGTACGAGTTGGTGTCGGATATAACCGTGTCCCCGAAAGAAGATCCCGCAAGCCGGGCGAAAATGTACGGGAAAATCGGCCACTGTTCACAGTACTCCCAGCTGGCGGCCATGGCGTACCCCATGATCTCTCCGTCCTCTACCGCAACAAAAACACCACCTTCCACCAGAAGGGCTTCCAGCTGCGCTGTAGTGAACGGGGTGGTGACAAATCCATCTTCCATTTCTGATTCCGAAAGATTCTCAAACAGATTTTTTTCCTGCAAAACTGATATTCCCGGGATATCATCATTTGTTGCGGATCGTGTAAGCATCTTATATCGAGCCCCTGGGGTTTCCTATCATGATTTATACTTGTGTTTTGCATTCCGTCATGCTTAACTACATCCAATGGATAATCTAAACAGTGTATTACAATATGATAAGCATTCAGCTGATAGTCCACTAATCAATTGCGTTTCCTTTGGAGATTAGATCAAACAGGGGAGATCTCATTATACAAGTGTAAGGGATACAGTAAAATTGTGATAGTAAAGATGATATCCGAAGGCGATTCATTTTCTCCATGCTATGCTGCAAGTGAGAAACAACAACAAAAGGAGTAAGATGTGACGAAGCATTTATGCGCTACGGAGCTGGAAGCAGGACTGGACAATATCAGGCAATCACCGAAGGATAACGGGACGCTGGATATGATCGTTCGCCGTCCTGATGTCGATGAACGGGAGGTGCTCGACCAGGGAAAACTCGATATTGCAGAGGGCCTGGTAGGTGACACATGGAAATCCCGGGGCAGTTCAAGAACGGACGACGGTTCCGCCCATCCCGATATGCAACTGAATATCATGAACTCCCGGGTCATAAACCTGGTGGCAACCTCCAGGGAAAGGTGGCCACTTGCGGGTGACCAGCTGTTCATGGATCTGGATCTCAGCGAGGACAATCTGCCGCCCGGTGCACGATTGGAACTCGGCACAGCAGTCATTGAGGTTACCGCCATTCCCCATACAGGTTGCAAAAAATTCGTGGAGCGCTTTGGACTGGACGCGATGAAGTTCGTCAATTCCGGGATTAGTAATCTTAAGTTGCGCGGTATCAATGCTAAGGTCGTGAGACCGGGTTTGATCCGCGCCGGAGATAAAGTGAGGAAACAGGCTTAGCTGTTAAACAGGAACAGACCATGCCCTCATACGTTGAAACCTACCGTCAATCACTTAACGATCCGGAATCATTCTGGAGCAAGGCGGCGGACGATGTCCACTGGTACACCCGATGGATTCATGTACTCGAGGATTCCGGGGCGCCGATGTACCGATGGTTCACCGGCGGAGAGGTCAACACTTGCTACAACGCCCTTGATCTGCACGTGGCGAACGGCCGTGGGGCCCAGCCAGCCCTGATCTTCGACAGTCCGGTTACCGATACGATTCGGACATATTCCTATTCTGAGCTTCGTGATGAGACCGCTCGCTTTGCCGGCGCCCTGGAAAGTCTGGGGATCGAGAAAGGCGACCGTGTCATCATCTACATGCCTATGATCCCGGAGACAGTCGTGGCCATGCTGGCATGCGCACGGATCGGAGCGATACATTCGGTCGTGTTCGGTGGTTTCGCAGCCAATGAACTGGCCACTCGAATCGATGATGCCCGGCCGAAGCTGATCGTCTCAGCTTCCTGCGGAATAGAGGTGGATCGGGTCATCCCGTATAAACCGCTCCTGGATCGGGCTATCGCACTTGCGGAGCAGAAACCGGATTGCTGTATCATCTACCAACGCTCCCAGGAACGGGCATCGATGGTGGAGGGGCGCGACAACGACTGGTCGGAGCTGATGGCGGAAGCAACCCCCGTTGGCTGTGTACCCGTCGGAGCCACCGATCCGTTATATATCCTGTACACATCCGGAACGACCGGCGTTCCGAAGGGCGTGGTCCGGGACAACGGGGGGCACCTGGTCGCCCTCAAATGGAGTATGCAGAACATTTACGGCATTCAAGCGGGCGATGTATTCTGGGCCGCTTCGGATGTAGGATGGGTGGTCGGTCATTCCTACATCGTATATGCGCCTTTATTCAAGGGATGCACCACTGTACTGTACGAGGGCAAGCCGGTTGGAACCCCGGATCCCGGTGCGTTCTGGCGCGTCGTTTCCCAGCACCGCGTCAATGTCCTGTTTACGGCCCCCACCGCATTTCGGGCCATTAAACGGGAAGACCCCACCGGAAAATATATCCGCCAATATAAAATGAATTCGTTCCGTTCACTCTTCCTCGCCGGCGAGCGCTGTGACCCGGACACATTGAAATGGGCCCAGGAACACCTCGGAATCCCCGTCATCGACCACTGGTGGCAGACAGAAACCGGATGGCCGGTAGGCGCCAATTGTATAGGTCTTGGGATGTCCCCTGTAAAACCGGGTTCCTGCACCCACCCGGTACCGGGATACGACATCCGGGTTCTGGATGATACCGGCGAGGAGATGAGGACGGGAGTCATCGGGAATATCACGGTGAAACTCCCCCTGCCCCCGGGATGCCTGCCAACGCTATGGCATAACGAGGAAGGCTACCGTCACACGTACCTTGACACCTATCCGGGATACTACCTCACCGCCGATGCAGGCTACAAAGACGAGGAAGGCTACCTGTGGATCATGAGCCGGACCGATGACATCATCAACGTGGCGGGCCACCGGCTTTCCACCGGCGGAATGGAAGAAGTGCTGGCCGGACATACTGACGTGGCGGAATGCGCTGTGGTAGGCGTCGCGGACAGTCTCAAAGGCGAAATTCCTATCGGATTCATCGTTCCGAACGCAGGGGCAGTTCATGATGAAAACGATATAGTCATGGAACTCGTCCAGCTGGTCAGAGAGCGCATCGGTCCGGTGGCGTCATTCAAAACAGCGGCCGTGGTAAAACGTCTTCCCAAGACCCGCTCGGGCAAAATCCTGCGCGGCACGATCAAAAAAATCGCGGAAGGCGAAGTATACCGGATGCCAGCCACCATTGATGATCCGGCAATTCTGGACGAGATAAAAGATACACTGAAAGGATTGGGCTATCCAGCGATCAAAATTTAGTTTTCCGCACATTACACTTCTTGTTCACAACGGGGGATAAAACCAGTATTCTGATTCGTTTGGTACAGATGTTGGTCGGCATCACTACGGTCTACAGAAACTCCGCTTCGCCTTCCGGCACGATGCAGTCCGGACTGTCCATGACCGGGTTGTTAACCATGGTAGATACTGAATAAGCTGTCATTTTATCCGGATCGTAGGGTTTGAGAAGTGGTCCCAGGCTCTCGGGTGAACGCTGACGAGGGTCCAGCCAGTCAGCATAGTCGTCAGGTTCCAGTATTACCGGCATCCGGTTGTGGATTTTGGCCATCAATTCGTTGGGTTCGGTTGTAATGATAGTGCAGGACAGCAACGATTCGCCATCTGCCTGCCGCCATGACTCCCAAAGCCCGGCGAAAGCGAATGGAAGACCATCCGCCATGTGGATACGCACCGGGATCTTGGTTCTGCTGCCCGGCTCGCGGTACCACTCATAGAATCCGTCAGTCAGTAACAGGCACCTCCTCCTGCGAAATGCATGTTTGAACGATGGTTTCTCATGCAGCGTCTCCGCCCGGGCGTTGATGAGCTTGTTGCCGATAGCCGGGTCTTTTGCCCAGAACGGTATCAATCCCCAGTGAAACGCCTCGACCTCCCCTCCCTGATTGTTGGCCACCACCGGTACCGGTTGCGTGGGCGCGATGTTGAACCGGGCCGGCAGGTTCGCCGGGATGTGGAATTCCGGGAACGCCATGGACAGCGCCGTTTTATCAGACGCTAGAGAATATCTTCCGCACATACCGCCTCCTTTCGAAACGCTCGGTTATCTCGCCACATTGTTTCCGATGTAGAGCTGTGTATAGTCCAACCCGCCGACGGTTCCGTCCGGCTTGCGTTCATACCCTTTTACCCAGGGCTTGCGCAGCCCGAGGCTCAGGGGGTGGAATATGAATGCTGCGCCATAGTCTTTCACCAGAATCTCATCCGCTTCCTGGTACAATTTAATGCGCCGCTCACGGTCCAGTTCTGCCCCGGCTTCGTCTACCAGTCGGTCGAATGCCTCCACCTGCCAATCGTGCCGGGCTGCGCCTTTGGGCTGAGAATGCCAGGTCATGTCCAGCATGTTGCGTGGATCCACGTAATCGGCGACGAACCTCAGGAAACCAAAAGGCATCTTCCAGTCCATCAGCATGCTCATATAAGCGGATCGGTCCGCAGTGCGCACGGTGACGTCCACACCCAGGTTGTCCTTTACCATCTGCTGAATCGCCACTCCCGCCAGCTTCATCGACGGCGTCGGCGAACGAATCCACATATCGAACTTGGGGAAACCCCTGCCGTTCGGGAAGCCGGCTTCACGCATGAGCGCCTTTGCACGGGCCGGATCATACGACTGGTAGTGCTTCAGCTCCTGTCCGCTGTATTCGATGAAGTCAGGTGGGATCATGGAATAGGCAGGGACTGCAGTGCCACGCAGGACCACCCGGCAGATAGCCTCACGGTTGACCGCCCTGGCAAACGCTTCACGTACGCGAATGTCATTGAACGGCGGTTCCTTGGTGCGAAAAAAGAGATACCAGGAAGTTCTTCCCGGAGATCTTATCAGATCCGACCTCAACCGGGGGTCCCGCTCAATTCGGTCCAAGTCGGCGATATCCACCGATTCTACGTCCACTTCGTTGTTCTCATAGGACAGAACCGTTGCGTTTCCGGCTTCTCGGAACGGATGGATCACTTTCTCCAGGAAAGGTTTGTAAGGTCCGTTGTAGTAGGGGTCCGAAACAAACGTCATATGGCTGCCGTACGCCCATTCCTCCAGTTTGAACGAAGAGTTGGAAACAATTTTTCCGGCTTCGGTCCATTTCTTTCCGTGCTTGTCAATCGCCCATTTAGGCGCCGGATAGGCCAGAGAAAAGGAAACGATATGCGGCAGATGGGGAGCAGCTCTCTCGGTCTCTATGACTAGCGTAAGGGCATCTACCGCATGAATGCAAAGTTGATTCAGATCTTTTATCGTACCCTGGCTGACCGGTTTGGCATTCTTGATGTCATAATAGAAAAACGCGTACGGGTTTGCCACTTTCGGGTCGAGCAATCTCTGGTAACCGTAGACATAGTCTTGGGCGGTAACCGGTCTTCCATCACTCCAACGGGCGCCCGGACGCAGGTGAAATGTCCAGGTCTTACCGTCACCTGATACGGTGTAGCGCTCCGCACCGGCCGGTATTGGTTGCCAGTAAGGATCCCTCGTCATCAATGGTTCGAAGGGGAGGATGGTGGCCTCGCCGTCATACAGGTTGATACTGATGTCCAGACTGCGAGGCTCCGGGCTCATAATGCGAAGGACCTGCTCCTCCGGAGGGGCAGCGTCGGGCGGTAGATCACGCCCCACGGAGTTTGTATACCTGGTATTTTGAGATATAGCCACGTACGTCATGCCGACTGCCAGTCCGATTATGCATCCAGCAGTGATTTTACCGCCGAGTGTCATGAAGAGTCCCCTGTTCGTCACGATACCTACTTCCGAAATGTTTTGAGGTTGTGGTCAAGTTGTTTGAGAGGTGCTTTCAATCGATTCGTCGTAGTATATGTCAACAAGAGACACTTGACAATTGCAATGTTTTATCCTAGTTATATTTTATGGATTATTCCAATACTATAGTTAAACTGCGATCCCGGGCGGAACCGATGGAAGATCCTTTCATTGCTCAGGCGATTGACCTGTTGGACAAACACCACGCTTATGATACCGCACCAGCAGGCGGTAGCCTGCTGGACGCCACGGCGGGCGCCTTAGAAACATACCTGGCTTCAGGTGATCTCGAGGCAACTTTCGTGGCACTTCTGCCCGATGTGCTGGAGATCACCGGTAGTGACTTTGGATTTCTGGCAGAGGTCTGCCACGGTGGGAATCAAACTCCTTACCTGCAGTCACACGCGGTAACGAACATCTACAAGTCTGATTATACATATCGCGACGTCGTCTCTAACCTGCAGTTTTTTAATCTCAACACGCTGAACGGTGCAATCATCAAGGAACGGGCACCAGTGGTTACCAGCGATCCGGAAAGGGATCCCCGCAGTGGTGGTCTGCCGTTCGGTCACGAACGATTGAAATCCTATTGTGGACTCCCGTTCCTCGTCGAAGACACCCTGGTCGGCGCCTTGGCTCTAGCGAACCGGCCGGGAGGCTATCCACCTAACGAAGTAGAGGCCCTCCAGCCGCTGTGTGCCGTATCCGGCAGGATGATTTCACACGCAAGGAACCGATAACATGTTCGACAAACCTTTTACATTCGACCGGGTCTTTCGCATTGCGCTCGCCGTGGTGGTCGTATGGGCCATCATCTTCCTTACCGGGTATCTCAGCGACGTGCTGATCCCCTTCGCGATCGCGCTGCTGCTTGCATACCTCATCAATCCCATGGTGTCATGGATTCAGCGAAAGATGAGGTATGGGCCGCGGATGCTTGCAGTCCTAGTCAGCCTGGCCATCATCATAGGGATCGTGATGATCCTGCTCGCGATTCTCATCCCGATCATCCTTGCGGAAATGACACATATGAAGGAATTGTTGACCAACGTCGTCAATGTCTCCAATTTCCGCCAGCAGATGACCGAGTTAGTTCCCAGGGAAGTGGGAAGGTATATCGAGATATTCCTGACAGATGAAGAATTCCTGCTGTTCCTTAATTTTGAGAACGTTAAGACGGTAGCCCAACAGATTCTGCCGGGTATCTGGGGCGTGTTTTCAGGCACCATCAGCTTTGTCATCGGGTTGTCCGCCCTGGTGATAATAATGATGTACCTCATTTTTATATTGCTCGATTTCGATCAGGTTTCCGAAGGATGGAAAGATCTGATCCCTCTCCAGTATAAAGACACCATTTTGGCTGTATTGAACGATTTTACGTCGGCTATGCGGAACTACTTCAGAGCCCAATCGCTGATCGCTTTTCTCGTGGGGGTTCTCTTCGCAATCAGCTTCTGGTCCATCGGGTTGCCCATGGGCGTCCTGCTGGGGCTGTTTATCGGTGTTCTGAACATGGTGCCTTACCTCCAGGCGGCAGGTCTCATTCCCGCAACCGCGTTCGCACTGATGTCATCCTTGGAAACCGGGGAAAGTGCCTGGGTGATGATCCTACTGGTTCTAACCGTCTTCGTGGTGGTACAGTTAATACAGGACGCTGTGCTGGTTCCAAAAATCATGGGCCAGGTTACCGGTTTCAATCCGGCCGTGATCCTGCTGTCCCTGTCGGTGTGGGGTAAGCTCCTGGGCATGCTGGGGCTGATCATCGCCCTGCCAGTAACCTTCCTGATCCACTCCTACTACGCACGATTCCTGTCATTATCCCAGGCACCGGAAGAGTCTCCGGAGGTAACGGCTGTGCCCCGGGATGACTCTTAACAAAATGGAAGATTCAGAGCAATTCCGCGCCTCACGCGCCTATACGGTACGTAATGACCGGGGCCGATATTCGTTTTATAAAAAACCTGTGAATTCGCTGGGTTTTCCAACCTGCAACAATCCGATACTTAAATGATCTGAAAGATAGTGTATGGGACATGTAATGTCTTGAAACGATCTAGGAAAATCCTATAAAAAAAGGGTAACTGCAATCGATAGCAGTTACCCTTTTTTACCTTGATGCTCTTAATTATTTCAATATGCGATCTGGGATATAGCCTTCGAAATAAGAGCTATGGCTATCGCCGTCATGCCTATTAATCCGATGCCGGCGCCATAGCCGGCAGCCACAATGGGAACGTAAGCTCTCCATTTCTCCTGGCCAAAGCGCTTTGTGAAATAATACCGTCCCAGAATCGCACCGATAAATGTGGGCATGGTGTTCCACATCGGTGCGGCGAGGCCGCCTACGAAGCCATAGAAAAACAGAGGTGAGGCGCCGAGCAATGTGACTAGACCATATATACCGCCGGTAACGCCCAGCCCGGCAAAGATGTAATTCGGATTGATGACTTCCAGAAGGAAATTCGACTCGCCCGGCAACGTCGTCTTAACCCAGATGGCTTTCATGGTGGCGTTGAGCGGCCACATCTTCTGTGTAAACGGATAAGCCGCAGATGGGATCGGATTCAGCTTCCACACAAGGGAGTAGAAAAGGAAACTGCACGCGAACATAAGAACCATAGTTACCAGATTGAGCTTTATCAGGCTGCCGAACGAAGTCTTGGTGAGTTCCAGCTGTTTGAATGTGGATGCAACCGGACCGTGTTCGAAAATAGGGATGGGCGCGAACCATACTGCGGCCCCCTTGTATCCGGAAAGATAAAACGACGCCTCTTTAACGAATGGGAAGGAAGAGCCGTACGGAGATCCTGTTATCGCCACCATACGGGCGCCGATGTAGGAAAATACGGGCGACCAGAGATAGCCGAAAATCGCCGTGATCCAGACTGGGAAATCCGGAATCAAAACGTAGATCATCGCCACAAAACCAGTGGTGCTCAAAAACCATATGAGCAGGACCCATTTAAGTGACATATCCCCTCTTCCCTGGGGTGGTTCCAGGAGGGTATTCGGCACCTGATTGCCTTGTTCCTTCTTTTCTCTGGCATTCTGTGCCAACGCCCGGATCGTTCCGCCCAGTCCTACGATACCGATCACGAGCGAAGAACCGATCGTAAAGCTCAACCAGAAATCGATGCTATTGGCGATCTGGGTCGGAATCATGGACATCCCCGGTTCCCAGGTTTTCAGGATACCCACGTTGTACAGGATCGGGTTGGCGACAATGGCGCTGGCAGCGGACGAAACGAAGGACCCCACTACTACCCAGAAGGGCAGCACAAAACCGACAATCAGTAAACCCAGATCCGTCCCTATACCAATCATAGTAGCCGGTAAAACACTTTTAAAACTAACTGTGAAATCAATAAAAGGAATCGGTAAAATATTAATCGGAGTCACTAGAAAGGTACTGGACAGGATGGGAATGACCACATAGATCAATCCCCATGACACCCCTATGACGGTACCTATACTGAACGCCCGCCATCGCCAGCCTTCCGTTTTTGCAGAGGTTTCTGCCAGTGCTGTGGCGCCGCCTGCCTGTACGGATGCCAGGGGGAAAGGAAGCCGTTCCACATCGCTGGTGACACGGAACAGGAAGTACCCCATAGACAGCGAATTGACTGTGAAGAGTACTGTTACTGCCGTGAGCACGGTAATCGGAACTAACCAGTCTGGATGAAAAAAGGTGCGATCGGTGAGTGCCTCGGATCCCGGCTGCGGCACCACCCAGGATGGGATAAACTGCGCAAGCCCGGTAGACTCCGGCGCCTGGATGAAGTACTGCTCCCAGATTAGATGGGCAAAGGGCCCGCCCGTGATACCGTTATTCATCGCATTGCCGGCCGCGGCAAGACCGGCCGCCGCCCAGTACAGAATGATGATTTCCTGGCGGGTTAGTTTGACAAGAGAGCGCTTCGCGATTTCAAGGAAGAGAATCACGGTTACCCAGTCCGCCGCGCCGGTCTGTCCGCCGGTCACAAGACTGAGGTAGATGGAACCGGGCAGCATGACGAATCCGACAAACAGACAAGCCCAGATGGTCTTCATGTCGAAGCCGGAGCGGTAAGGATCGTCCGGGGCGCCGAACAAAGTCCTCTCCGCAGGTTGCCCCTCTTCCTCATCGTGGAGTCGTTCCTCAGGAACGGCCACGCGTCACCTCCAAAACGTTGGTTCACTATGTATGAATTTTGAACGATTTATCAAAAATAGACGATCGTCCGGCAATGTCAAGATAAACATTGCCAATCCCTCCAATCAGCCGTCCCCAAGAGTCAGATACTCCCTCAGGCCGGTGTACCGATCTAGTACCGTGTTGTTGTTCACGGCGATCCCTAGGGCCTTTTTAGTCCCGACGATCACGACCAACGATTTCGCCCTTGTAATAGCGGTATACAACAGATTCCTCTGCAGCATAATGTAATGCGTGGTGAAGACGGGCAGCACAATCGCAGGATATTCAGAGCCCTGGCTTTTGTGAACGCTGATGGCATAGGCAAGCACCAGTTCGTCCAGATCGGCGTATTCATAGTTCACCGCCTCGCCGAACATCACCTGAACGGTCTGCGCCTCCGGATCGATGTCGGCAACACGTCCGATGTCCCCGTTAAACACCATTTTCTCATAGTTATTGCGAGTCTGGAGCACCTTGTCTCCCACTCGGATCTCACGGTTGCCCTGCTTCAATGCCGCTCCCCCGGGATTCAGAGATTCCTGCAGCACACTGTTCAGATGGTCTACGCCTACTTCACTCCGGTACATCGGTGTCAAAACCTGGATGTCCTCAACCGGATCATATCCGTACCGCCCGGGCAGCCGGTGTTGGCAAAGATCCCGGATCAAATCCTGTGCTCTAGCAGGTCTTTCTTCTTCCAAAAAAAAGAAGTCGCCTTCTTTTTTAGCCTTAACTTCAGGAAATTCACCCTGGTTTACCCGGTGAGCGTTAAGAACGATATCACTTTCCTGCGCTTGCCTGAATATCTGGTCCAGGTGCACCACCGGCACACCGCCGGATGCGATGATATCCCGAAGGACGTTACCCGCCCCTACGGACGGTAGCTGATCCGCATCTCCGACCATAATGAAACGGGCATGGGAAGGCACGGCGCGGAGCAACGCGTTCATGATCACCGTGTCCACCATAGACACTTCATCGAGGATCACCACATCCGTGTCCAGCGGATCATCCATCCCTTTTTTGAAATTCATACCACCGGGACTGAACTCCAAAAGTCGATGGATGGTTTTCGCGTCTGTGCCGGACACCTCTGCCAGGCGCTTAGCCGCCCTTCCGGTCGGCGCAGCGAGCACTACCCTCTGTTTTAGGTAACGGAACAAGGCCAGCATACCCCTGGTACACGTGGTCTTGCCGGTTCCGGGGCCGCCTGTGAGCACCAGAATAGAACCGGTCAGTGCGGTAACTACAGCCTTACGCTGCTGCTCGTTGAACATCAGGTCCTCCTGTTGCTGGAGACGGTTTATCAACTGGAGGATATGCTCCGTTTTGAACTGCTGCCGTGGGGACGTCTGCAACCGACCGATATGACGCACGATACCCCGCTCTGCGTGATAAAACGATGTAAGATACACCCGGTCGTTTTCTACAACGATCTCATCTTTCTGTGTGAGCGTCCGAAGGGCAGGCGGTATCGTGGATTCATCCACATTAAGCGATTGCACACTTTCCTGCGTCAAAAGGGCGGTGGGTGTGTACACATGCCCATCCTCGGTGAAGTGCGTAATGACGTACCTGATTCCCGCCACGATACGGGCCGGATCGCTTGCCTCGACCCCGAGATCCATGGCAATTTTATCGGCTGTTCTGAACCCGACACCCCAAATATCCGATGAAAGACGATACGGATTCTCCGTAACCTTGTCAATCGCCTCATCACCATACGTCTTATAGATCTTGACCGCATAATTGGTACTCACATCATGGGAGATCAAAAACTGCATCACTTCCTGTATGTGCTTCTGGTCCTGCCACCCCCGTCCAATGATATCCACTGTCTTTCGGGCGACTCCCTTTATCTCGAGAAGCCGTTCCGGATTTTGATCGATGATCTCCAGAGTCTCCTCTCCGAAATGATCTACGATCATCTTTGAGCGGCCGGGTCCGATACCTTTTATCAGGCCTGAACCGAGGTATTTCCGGATGCCGTCGGCGGTCGTGGGATGCAACTTTTTATATTCGATGATTTTGAATTGGCGACCGAATTTTGCATGTGATACCCAGTATCCTTTAAATTCCACACGCTCACCGGGCGAGAGCGTGGCCAGGTTGCCAACGGCCGGCAGGAGCCCGTCCCTGGAAACCACAGCCGTCAGCCGTTCCGTCGTTTCACAAAATCGCAGTTCAGGACGTAACTTCGCAATCGTATAACCGGTTTCTTGATTCTGAAAAGTAACACGTTCTATCGTGCCGACGAGGGTATCCATAAGATTGTTCTGTTGACAGTTTGGTGTTCGGGAGGCTCCATCGATTGTAGAGCATTTGATGGATATGTTGTGATTTGGTCGGAAACCTGCGTAATACGCTTTCCGTTAAAGATACTGTACATTACTTGATATACATGGTGGTGGGTCAAGCCTAATCTGAACACCTGATGTCAAAAAAGTTTTCTTTCCGGTGAGCAGATCAACCCGATGTGATAGTCGTCACAACGGCCTCTCCCCGGCAAACGGGGTGATGTCAGGGCGTTTATTGGCAACCCGACCCCCGGATCAAATTCGTGAAAAAAACGCCGGCACTTTACCCGGCGTGTTAAAATTCAAGCGGTCGCCCCGTAGGCTTTGAGCATTTCTACAATCTGGGTTTGGCCTCTGCGATTGGCCCAGGCGAGCGGGGTGTTCCAGGCGTCGCCGGTGGGTAAATTCGGATTCGCGCCGCGCTCGATGTAAAGACGTGCCAGGTCTGTGCGACCCCAGGCAGCGGCCCAGGCAAGCGGGGTAGACCTAAGCAGGGCGTCACGGACATCGAGATTCGCGCCGTAATCTAGCAGGAGCGTGGCGAAGGTCAGACGCTCGTCCTCCGTGAGATGAGGCTTGCCCCAAACCAGGCCCGTAGCGGCCATGTGGTGCAGAAACGAGGTCTCGCGGCGCCCTTTCACATTAGGATCAGCGCCGTGCTCGAGTATCATTTCGAGAATTCGGGGAAAGATTGTACGATCGACCTGATCGCGGTATTTTCGGAATATGCTGCACGGCCATATGCGAATGGGCTGTTCCAAAACGTGATGCCAGCGGGGATCATCCGGCGCCCATTCGATGCGTCTCAGGCAGAAGCCGACCAGGTCGATGTCCCCGCCGCAGGCGGCGGCGGGGACCAATTCCTCCGCCAGTTCCGGCCTGAGTACGATGGCCACGATCCCTGCGGCCGTCTCGCATTCCCCGGCAGCGACCCCGGGTGTCAGAACCCCGCCGTAGCGATACAGCAGCCTCTTCATCTTCTCATCCCTGTTGTCGAATGCCTGGTTGATGGGATTGCCCGAGGCGTATACTTCTGCGTTGGGATCGGCGCCGCGCTCGAGCAGGAGTTCGGCAATCACATACATGCTGTTGCCGGCAGCCGCCCAGAGTGGACCGCCCGAAGAACCGGCATATTCATCGCCGAGCTGAAAGGTCTTGCGCTCGTCGGGATCGAGGCCCAGGTCGAGCAGCAGGCGAACCATCTCAAGCCGCCTGTGCCATACGGCCAACTCAAGAAGTTTGATGTCGCTGTGCGGGTCCGGCTTCAAAAGATCCGGGTAATCTTCAGCGATCCGAGAGACCGCCTCCCTATCGCCCAGCATGACCAGCACGCACAGGCTCTGCGGCGACCCGGCCTCAAGCAGAATACCGACGGCCAGATAACAATTCTCCGATATCTGGCGATTCTTGTGGATGGTGTTGCCGGCCGCCGATTCCAGCGCGGTGCCGCCCGCCAGATTCTCCTTTCCGACATCGGCACCCGCCTTAAGCAGGGCTCGCACCAGCCGCGCCCGTCCGTTACCTGCCGCATGATGCAATGCAGTATTACCGTCCTCATCGCACATATTCACCAGATCCGGCTTGTCTGCCATCATGCGCAGGGCAGCATCCTCATCGCCTTCTGCGACCGCTTTTACGAAAGCCTGTATCTCGATCGTGACCGTGAGATTGGGACAGAGGTTGGCTTCACGCCTTTTCTCAAGCCCCTTATCTATCAGTTCGACGATCTCATGGTATTCCCGGTCCCTGGCTAGCGCCAGGGGCGTGGTGGCATCCCTGTAAGGAAAAATCCCTTGATGCGGGTCGGCATCGTGGTCCATGAGTATCTGCACCACCCCGCCCTGGCGGTTGAGCACTGCATGGTGCAGCGCGCGGTGCTCGTCGTCGGAGGCCAGATCTACGCCCACCAGATGCGGACTGACCGCCAGGATAGCCCCGACCAGATTCACATCTCCTTCGGCAGCAGCCCGGCAGAGATCGGCGACGCGGTATTTTTCCACAGTCGATTTATCGTTGGAAAGCGCGCTTTCATGCATAGCGTCCTCAACCATGTTCAACGTCCTTTCCTTGAGAGTCATTCGCGCCGCGTGCAACCGAGAATTCGATGCAACTTTTCGAAAATGCCACCGAATCGCCTTCCTCTGCCTGTTCTACCCGGTAAAATATTCAGGCACCCAGACACCGTCATTTGCCGTCTCTACAGTACCACCAAGTTCCTTACTGAAACCATAGCCCCGGTCAGGCATGAATTGCCTGGAACCTACACAAACAACACAACGCAGCCACCCGCACGCAGCTGTTGACAGAATGGCGTTGGAGAAATATTAAGGGATGTAAATACCAAAGGATTTCAATTCGAAGTGGGCCCGTCTGTAATCACATGTTTCATTTGTGATCGGTGAGACAGGGAATGGCGCGCTTCATGCGATACTTTCAGATGACACGGCCCGGAGGAGTCGGCAGTTACCGCATCACCACCGATGCGGTGTCAGCGGCATTTTCGGAATCGGCAACTTTGATATTGTTCCGGGCCGCACTGGTGCATAATTCTAAGGGCAACGTGTGCTCCAGCCCCACGGATGTCAAACCACCGATTCTCAATCCCAATCCCTTTTTAGCCTGCACGTTCAAGGGAAGCCGACAGTTGAGCATTGGTCTCACGGAGAATCTTGCTTAAACCTTTGAAAAGAGAGAAGAGGACGTTTGGATGACCGATGATCAGACGATGAAAATCATCACGGTTTATGACAAGCATTTCAGTGTCTTCTTGCGCCTCAACGGTGGCAGACCTGGGTTCATCTTCGAGGATAGCCATCTCCCCAAAATAATCGCCCTGTTCACGGATCGCTATCACGGCTGCCTTATCCTCCCCTTTGACCACACGGACACTGCCCCGCAGAATCAGGTAACAGGCATCCCCCTCGTCCCCTTCCTCAAATATGACCTCGTCCTCTGAAAAATGCGCCTCTGTTGCGATATCGTTGACCCATTGAATAGTTTCCCCCCCCATCTCAGCGAACAGCGGGACACTTTTCAAGAAAAGAATGCGTTCCATATCATGACCCATCTTAGCCACCTCACTTGGCAGAGTTGAATCCCGTTCCTGGGGATCAAGTTTTTTGAGAGCCAACATAGCGTGCCGGCGAATGATAAGGTCCGGGTCCTTCACCAGTGACGCCACCTCATCCACAACGTCGGTTTCCGTTATTTCACCGGCTACGTATAAGGAGCAGACCCGCAGCCAAAGGGGATTGTCAGAGTCGAAAGACTTCCTGAGCACTCCGGAAAGCGCAAGGTCTTCTGTGGCCTGAGCCTCGGGGAAATATTTTGTTTCCAAGATGCGTGCCAAGTCTCTTGCCTCCCGACCCAATTCTGAAAGCAATTCGATGGCTTCTGCTTTGGCGCGCTGGTCAGAACGGCGGAAATTGCTGGAAGCCGCCTTGATGGTACCTGGTTGATGTATAACCTGCAAGCACCTCATTGCCTGTGTTTCGTGGCTTGCACTAATCTGCCGAAGCGCGTCTTCCAGTAATAACGTGGCCTTTGATTCCTTTGTATTCTTCAATGTATTGATCTTGATTTCCTTCTCGCTAAGGCGCATCCCATGTTGTTCCAGAAGGCCCGTTACATGGCGTGCGGTCCGTTGGGAAGCCGCATCGGAAATCTGACCCGTGTCAACGCTGTCAGCATCCTGAGCCATTTTAATCCGGACCAGCGCATCGACAATGGCGGAATGGTCCGAAAAATGAGACAGACGGCTGGCTTGATGCTCAGGTAGAAATCCAAACACTTCCGATAAAACCTCGGAACTGCGAAGATCCCCTATATCGCCAAGGCAAGAAAGAATCCTCTGTAAAAACTTGGAATTCTCCGGATCTGAATCATACTGTCCGTCTTTCGCCAAGTCTCGCAAGGTTTCGTGGAGAGGATCAAGGCTCAGTTCAACCATACCCGTTAGCGCCTTCGTTACATCATCTACCAATGATTCATTCCGCATCAGATGTATAAGATCAGGGACGAATTCAGGATCCGCTATCTTGGCTGCGGCCTCAACAGCGGCTCGCTGTACGGCAAGTTTCTCATCGGACAAATACCCGATAATCCTGAATTGGTGTTGTGGCAGATTCAACTCACCCAGGATGTAAACGGCTATTTCCCTTGTTTTGCTGTCCTCCGCGGCCAGGGTGCTGTCCAGGGCAGCCGACGCCCGCTGGTACCCGTCACCGGATGACTTACCTTGAAGAAGTCCGACAATCGCCTTGGCACGTAATTCCAAATTGTCTGAATCCAACAAAGGGATAATCCTTTCTGCAAACCCTTCTGGGTCCAGTTTTCCAAGTACGGGTATCGCAGCGCTGCGCACGGTATCCTCCCCGGATACCAGGAGTTGCGCTACCGTCTCTGTGCTCTCTCGCAGACAAGCCTCTTCAATAATTCCTAAAATAGCGACTTGCACCCTGGGCTTTGAAGCGGGCAGCTTCAAATGGATCTGATTGGTGAGTTCAGCCGAATGATTCGATTTCAGCTGTTCCAGTGCAAACAAGGCGACATTTTCATCTGCAGAAGTCACCGCTTCAATCAGGGAAGGTGCTATTTCAGCTCCCCCCATGCTCGTTAAAGTGACGAGGGAATCCCCGCTCAAATTGACATCCTTGGAACTCAGGTTGTTCACCAAGGCCTTCAAATAAAGTTTCTTGACACTTGTGGAAATGCCAACCCAGACCAGCGCCAGGCCCACCGTCACCAAAGATATGACCCACAAAGGCATTTCAAGGTGTATGAACAGTAATAAAATAAATCCCGAGAGCATCGTGACGATTGGTTCTACCCAACCCGATATAAATGATCGTGCCTTGCCTCTGATGTCTTGGGGAAGTGCGTTAAATAAAAGCTGGGTTGAAGACTCTCCAACCGAGTAGTATGGAACGTTGTCGCTCAATTTTGCGAATACCGCCAAAAGACCCCTGAAACTTCCGATGGTAGATATCCCACTCGCCGGAAGCAAGTTCCGAATCGTAAACATCATCGTGCCGAGGGACAAACATAGCGGATGAATCAGAACCGAATTCCCAACGCCGAATCTATTAAGCAACCACCCGGTTATCGACAGCTGGACAACTAAACTAAATATTGAAGAGGCGCTGTTGAATAGGCCCAGAAATCCAGTGAGCCTGTCTTGTTCGTGGTACATCTCATCCAAGGCTGCGTAAAAAAGGTAATCCATGATACTGGACGCAAGCCAAAGGGGGAACGCCATGAAAGTCAGGATACGTATTAACGGGACATTCCATACTGAAGCGATCGATTCGTAAAAACTGGATTCAGAGTTCTCTTCGTCCGATTCAGGTGCCTTCGTTGAATTCATGCCGAACGCCGCGCGGTTAACATAGATTACCATTGGAACCGCCATAAGCAGGATCCCGGACCAGACCACCAGCATGTTAACGGTACCAACAGCCGAGACTACAGGCTCAACAGCGAGGCCACCGATGATGCCCCCCGTTAAACCGGATCCACCTATGAGTGGGAACAGTCGCTTGCCTTCCCTAGGATCAAAGACATCGTTGGCAAACGTCCAGAAATGCATGTAGAATAGCATAACAATAATCAGGTCCGTCATGCTAAAGAGCAGATATGGCATAACGGTCAGATCCAGATCAATCAAAAGCCGCAAACCTATCAACAACCCCGCACTCCCAACAAGAAGTACAACCATCATGGTATGCCGCGCCATGCGGTTGACCACCAGCGAATAAAAAGGCGCTGTAATGATAAGGATCAGGGATCCGATTATGTATACATACGGAAGTTGGTCAGGTCCTGCCTCCTGAATAAAAAATGAATCACGACTCGACCGGCCGAAAGCCCAGCCGACCAAGAGGAGAAAAACAAGAATGCACATGGAGATAAGGCGGCTCCACTCGCCGTGGCATATACCTAGTTTTCTGGATAGCCGACTAAACATAAATCACCTGACCTATAATCCGGAGGCTTCACTTCTGGCTTAAGCCGTGGGTTTCCGCTCTCCGGGCTTCTTATCGCCATTTCCAGTTAAGACCGTAACCTATACCCACCGTCAGGTAGGTCCGAAACGCAAAGTCCCCGGATGACGCCCCGGGTATATCGTTAACTCTCAGCAAAAAGTTACTCTGGCGGATGTTGAGCCGGAACCTGTCCAGCACGGAAAACGATATGGTGTTGTAGTTTTCGAGGGAAACTGTCCGCCGATCGGTAGCAGCCACGAAACCACGGATTTGGGTGGAAAAATCAGAATTTCCATGCAACGGTTCGTGCCACTCGAGTCTGAATTCGCCTCCCAGATCACTCCTCTCTACGACAAAATTATGCTGTTGCCGCGCGCCAAGCCGCAGAGATAGCTTGTTTGAAGGTCTGAATTCAAAGCCGAAAGCGCTGAACAACTGCAAAGGACGACTCTGGTGTCCAGCCTTACCGAACGCCGAATTCAAACGGAGAGATAGAAAGGGAGCACCGCTTTTATTTCCCGAGCCATATCTATATGTCGCCTCTGAATCCACCTGGTCTGCGAAAGGTGACAGGTCTGAAAATGACGTTCCCCACATAGCCAGATCCATCCGATTATCGAATCGCATAGTGTGTGGACCCGACTGATACTGAAGGATATATCTCATGAGAAAATTCCAAGAAACCGTATTAAACCCGTTTAAATACGATAATGCTTCATTCTGTTCCTGATAGGCGGCGGTCGTGTCATCCACGTAATTTCGCTCGAAACCCGTGTCCAGCAACCAGGACGAATACCAGACGCCTGTATGGCCCTCTTTGTTTAACTGCTCGTGGGAAAGAGTTTCCCTTTCTCGCAACGCGTCCACGAGGACATCGCGAAGGGACACACCGGTTTCTACCAACGAGGGATTGTCCACCAACTCGCTGTACCCATCTCCGCCCCGTGCCAAGAAATCCACCGTGGCCACATCATAAAATTCCTTATCGTTCAAGGGCTGGCCGGCTATAGTCATATTCGCGGTGTCCATGCCAGCGAATATCAGCCGCCTATCCTCATTCAGGTTGTTGTTGCTTCGGGCGACCAACTGTTTAATCTTTGTTCCAATGATTTTCATCGTATTGATCGTTACAGGATACAATTCAAGGCGGTTGATATCATGGTGAATCAGCGGAACACCTGCCACCACCTCGTTTACCTGACCCAGGTTTAATATCCCTATTTCTGATTCCCCGTGGAGTCGAAGGATGTGCGCAACCAACAACGCTTGAGCCTCTCGGCCATGATCTAAAATGATACCCAGTGTATCCTGAAAAATATGTTGGAAAGTGGACTCGGCTTGGGCCACCAAATAGGCGCCGCGGGGATCGTCGGGCACTTCATGATCCACAGTGTGGAGAAATGCATCGGTATTCACCGGTCGGTAAACATCACCGGGGTGTCTTACAAAGTGTATATCTACCTGTCCCAGGAAAGAACCATAACGGGGCGTGGTTACTATCTCCACGCCGTTGACCAGTCGAGTCAATACATTTGTATGTCCCTCACGGTCGGGGGGCCTGTGCCCTCCGGCTATGACCAGGTTGATTCCAGGAACCGCCGCCGCGAATGACTGCGTTGCCTCTATATCCATGTTCGACAGGGCTATAATATACCGGGCACCCGCATGGACCAAAGTGTCTACCGCGACAGCCGCCGCCTGTATTGGGTCGCTGATGAGCATCCCTTCAAGGTGCCTGGGGTCCGTATCTTGAAGGGATGCCGCTGAAACAACCCCTAATATCCCTATTTTTATGCCCCCTACATTTTTTAGTACTATTCTGTCAAAGGGGTAAGACCCGTCGCTTTCGTATTGCACGTTGGTGGCAACAAACGGAAAGGTGGCTTCCTGTTCCCGTAATTTCAGGACATCAATCCCAAAATCCATCTCGTGACTGGCTGGCAACAGGGCCTCATAACCACCCTCGCTCATCAGGTCAATCATAGATGTGCCCTTGTCCAAAGCCGAAACGGGACCGGGCCCCAAAGCGTTTCCAGCGTCGAGGATCAGGGTGGGTCCTGATGCGGAAACCTCCCGAAGCAAGTGTAGACGTGGCGCCATTCCTCCCTTCCTGTCAGAATCAATTTTCGTGCGACCAAGCCTGCCGTATACATCGTTGCTGTGAAGAACCGTCACGACTATAGAGTCAGGGACTGCGCCATTTGTTAATGAGGGCTGTTGGGCATGGGCAAGATTGGCAGCAGCCAGAACAATCCCCGTAGAAATGACCGTAAGCCGCCTTACCGTCCGCCGAAATAGGCGGGGGCCCAAATACTCATTCGTTGATTGGCTTTTCATAACTGGTCACCTTGATATCACGTTAAGCCAGTTGTAGATGAAATGCATCGGTCCTATCACACTTGATCGGAAACAATCTGAAGTACCGGGATAGGACCTTAGCGGTTTCAGGATTCCGTCGAAACGGCCATCTGGAATTTTACATGCAGATCCTGACCTGAAAAGATATGACCCGAAATGGGCACCTGGTTACACAGGCCAGTCTGCGAAAGTACCATTTTCAGGCTACGCTATTTACAGCGACGTGCCACAGGCAATAATTACGGTGTATATTATGAAGCGTCCATTAACCCCGATCGGTTCAGTCAGCATCGCAGATCCGAATTCACCGGAGTGGGCCTCTTTACTCATCCACGATCGCCGGTGTTTCCATCGATCACGTTCTGCATGACCGACAGTCCCACTCACGGTTCGGCACATATGTTGCATGATTAAGGTCTTGCGTTTATTCATATATAGTATGGGAACAGTTGTCAAGAAATACAAAACCACGGCGCCAGGCACTGTTTGGTACCTGGCTGTCACAATCTTGTAATGGTAAACCGTGAAAAAACACGCTGTAAAGTTCTTACCTATGTCGGAAATACCCCAGGCCGCACATAGCGCGCCGCCCGCATATGGCAATAATCGTGTCCCAGCGACATACTTCCCGGCCTGCGATTCGACACTGGTCTTTCCCAACAAGGTACTGATGGCACCTTCATTTGGTCGTCGGGCACCGTCTGATCACACAATCTTTTGAAATGGAATCACAGCGTTTTAGGGCCCGGCCCGTTCCTAAACATTGTAAGCATTGGGCCTTTCGACCTGGTGCCAATGTATAGTTGCAATGAGTATCTGCATTTGTGCCTGAATCTCCGGCCACCGGTGATGAGCCTGCTTCGCAAACTGGAACAGAGTAATTTGCGTTTTCCTGAAACGAGCGTTATACTGATCACGAATCAAGAGCTACATGAGTCGAGAAACACCATATGATCCTCCTGCCCAGGAGAGTTGCACGCCGGGAATTGCCGGGTCGTGCGATGCCTGCACCTGAGTAGGCGGAGGTTAACGGATTCGACCACCGGGTCTGTGCCAAGAACCGGCACTGGTATGTTCTGGTGGATTTGGCGGAACAGCTTTACTGAACTCTTACCAACAGGTTGGAGGGGCGCATATGGTCACGGGAGATTCCTAAAGGCCACAACGCCTCAACAGCAGAACGCATAACTCGAACAGAAAGGTACACCATGTTGAATATCGGCGTAGTCGGTAGTGGAGGAATTGTCAGCAAGCACATCCGCCACCTGGAAGGATGTCCAGATGGTGAAATCGCCGCCCTGTGTGATGTGAATCCCGCGATGATTCGGAACGTGAACGAGAATTTTTTCGAAGGCGGCCCGTTACCCGGATACGCTACCCCTGAAGAAATGTATGATAACGAAAAACTGGATGCGATTATCGTAACCTCGCCGCACACGCTTCATTACGGACATGCGGTTCAGGCGCTGGA
Organism: uncultured Gemmatimonadota bacterium; assembly: GCA_964470965.1. Classification (GTDB taxonomy): domain Bacteria; phylum JAAXHH01; class JAAXHH01; order JAAXHH01; family JABIQT01; genus CAYYIS01. The sequence continues at coordinate 69,551 of CAYYIS010000005.1, forward strand.
TGCAGGGTGTCATGTTTTCCTGGAAAAACCGATGACCACTTCATCCACGGATGCAAGGAATCTGGCCGATAAGGCGGAGCAACTCGGCAAAGTAATCGCGGTGGGTTATAACACCGCCAGCAAACAGGTGTTCCAGTATCTTCGTCAGCAAATCCGTGAGGGGGCCTGGGGAACACTAGAAATGGTGACCGGATTTATCTCACAGAACTGGATGAAAGCTACCGAAGGAATGTGGCGCCAGAACCCGGCCCTCTCTGGAGGCGGGCAGGCCTACGACAGCGGGGCACACATCTTCAACAGCCTTCTGTGGAGCGTCGAATCGGAGCCGGCAACCATATTTTCGATAACGGACAACAAGGACTGCGAGGTGGACATCAACTCCGTCGTGAGCATCCGGTTCGCAAACAGCGTCCTGGCCAACATAACCATCAGCGGCAACTGCACGGCGGACGGTGGACACATGGCATTCATCTTCGAAAAAGCTATGGTCGAGATCGACGGATGGGGAGGCAGTTGGATCAAGGTTCACGCGGGTGGCAAGACAGAGGTACCGGAAATCGACATCCCGGAGGTATTTCCCATCATCAATTTTCTCGACGCGGTCAACGGGAGAGCAGAAGTCGCCGCTGGTACGAAAAACGGTATTAACCACAGCCTCCTGATGGACGGCATCTATGAATCCGCACGTACCGGTCAGGCGATTACTGTGTGTACCTGAACCCCATTCGGAGTTTCTATGCCAAAATTCTGGCGGCCCGAACCCCAGATCTACGATGCTCTCATCGAGTCCATCCCGCGTATCATGTCTTCCCAGCGTCCGGACGGACAGTTCGGCGGTCTTCCCTGGATCTGCCGCGATCAGCATGCGATGTTGCCTCTGGCTGTAGCCTGGCAGATGCCGGAAAGCCCGTACCACCATGATTCTGACGTTCTGGATGCCATCGTTCGCGGAGGCGATGCGCTGATCAACGACCAAGACAAAAACGGCATGTGGACGTTCCGGAAGAAGGATCATTCCTCCTGGGGACAGATCTACATGCCTTGGACGTACAGCCGCTGGATCCGCACCTACCGGATCATCCGGGATGGGGTGGCAGAGAATGTGCGGCGCCGTTGGGATACGGCACTGACGCTCGGATTCGAAGGCATAGCCCGGCAGGAATTGAGCCGCATCCACAACATCCCGACGCACCATGCCATGGCACTGTATTGTGCCGGTGAGGTATTAGCCCGAAAAGAATGGCAATTACAGGCCGTCGCGTTTATCCATGGGGTGATCAGGGAGCAGTCGCCCCATGGATGGTGGACCGAAAACGTCGGGCCCGTGGTGGCTTACAACTACGTGTATGTGGATGCACTCGGCGTATATTATGCCCTTTCCGGCGACGAAGCGGTACTCGAAGCGCTGGATCGGGCCGCCAGGTTTCATTCTAACTATACCTATCCGGACGGAAGCATTGTAGAGACGGTAGACGAACGCAATCCGTACCACCCCGGCATCCGGCTGGGCAATCCTGGATTCAGTCACACTGCCGCGGGACGAGGTTACCTGGCACAGCAGCACACACTGTTTCTAAACGCCGGCAATGTGTTCGATGAGGACTATGCCGCCAATATTCTGCTGTCGGCAGGCGAGGGACCGGAGGAGAGACCCGCTGCGTCCCGGGACCGGCATGTGTTTCGAATGGAAGAGGATGCCTTGATCGTCCGGCGCAAACCCTGGTTCGTTAGTTTGTCCGCCTACGTGTGCGAACCGGTGAACATCCGGTGGCGTCAGGATCGGCAGAACTTCGTCAGCGTATTCCACGATAGGACCGGCCTTATCATCGGCGGCGGCAACACCAAACTGCAACCGCTCTGGAGTAACTGCACCGTCGGCGACACCTCGCTTCTATCCCACACGTTCGCCCAAGAAGAACCGGATTTCAGCCCCCGCGATGGCCTCTTTCACGTGCCGGACTCAGCAGTGCCGGGGGGTGACCAGGATGCCCCCTCGCTCACCCTGACCTATGGGGGTGAATATTTCCATCTAACCTGCCTGCCGAAATCGGACACCGAACTGACGCTGGTGTGCAAGGCTACGACGAACACCAGACAGGCGGTCGAAGGACACATCACGCTAATGCCCCATCTCGGAGAGGCCGTGCGTCTTTCTTCCGGTACTGAAACCATCCTCGGAGACGACAGCATAGAGTGGCATCCGGATAATGAAGAGTGGCTTGAACACGCCGGGTGGCGCCTCGTCCTGCCCCCCGGGGGGAGGATTACCTGGCCGGTCCTTCCCCACAACCCCTATCGTAAAAAAGGCGATGCCACCATTGAGGAGGCAAGAATCGTCGTCTGCCTGCCGTTTTCGGAGGATGTTCACAGGTATGAACTGACACTGAGTGTGGCATAAGGTTGGATCTGATCTAACTGTCTATGGTGTTCCGATCTTCCAATCCGATTCGCCCTGCCAGGTCATCCACAAACTGCCGAGCGACCCTTCCAGAACGGCCACTCGCTCGCTGAAGCCATCGCAAGGCTTCGGCACGGACGATGCAAGGGTCAACCGGCAGGCGCCGTTTGGCAACCCAGTGGTCTACGATGTGGAAAAACGTATCCTGGTCGATCCGGTAAAATCCCAGGGACAGACCGAAGCGATCGCTAAGAGAGATTTTTTCTTCGACACCCTCTTGCGGATGTATCTCGTCATCGTCCGGACTGTATCGCGATGTGTTGTCCCGAAACCGGTCCGGCATCAGGTGACGCCGGTTGGAGGTAGCGTATACAAGTACGTTATCCGGGCGGGCGGATAGGCTCCCCTCCAGCAGAGCCTTCAACTCTCTGTAGTCGCTTTCCCCGTCATCGAACGAAAGGTCGTCGCAGAACAGGATGAACCGCTCCGGGCGGTCCCAGACACCTTCGACGATGATCGGTAGATCCCGCAGGTCGTTCTTGCGCACTTCGATCATCCGAAGCCCCTCCTTAGCGAACCTGGCCAGAAACCCTTTCACGGCCGATGATTTTCCGGTGCCGCGTTCACCCCATATGAGCACATTGTTGGCCGGCAGCCCTTGAACAAACTGCTCCGTGTTACGTGTTAAAATCCCCAGTTCTCGATCTAATCCGACCAGGTCGTTCAGATCTACCAGATCGGGGTGGCGCACCGGCTCAAGCCAACTGTGCCCATCCCTCCGAACCCACCGAAAGGCGGTGGCTTCCTCGAAGATGCGGTCATCATTCCCAACAGCACCGCTGTACCTATCCAGGAGGTGGTCAAGGCGATCCAGGAGGCGGTCGAGGCGGGGCAAAAAATCCTGAAACGAACGATATGATTCTTCGGACATAAAGTCTCCTTAAAAGCATCGTGACGGTCCAGATTTCCCAGCGACAGGTTCTATTCGATTGAAACGCCAGGTCATCATCGCCCGCCAGTCCGGAACATTGTCATCGGCACAATTAAAATTGATCTGCAGCGGCTCCCCTGATCAGTTACCATCATCGATTGGAATCACCCAGGTATTACTGCCGAAGCTCACGGCATCACGGGCGATATTGTTGGCGATAGCAGGGCTACACTCCTTTGCATCAGTGGGACACGGCGGTGTATTCCCTTACCTCGGAAGATCTTCGGTTGCAACTTCGATACGGAGGCGATGATGACATGGGTTCCCGGTCCCGGTTCCGCGTAGTGGATGAACTGGTTTTCGGGCGCCTACGTCCAGGTAAGGCACCCCTTGTACCGCGGTCCGTTCCGATCCGTATCTTGGTTTTATCAAAAATGGCCGTGTTAGAAAAAACAAGCGTCGAAAGGTTTGGTGTGGGGCTGCTGTTGAATACCGGTGATTCGGAAACAAATAAAGGGCTTGGGGCTCTGGGCTACCGCTGCCAACCGAGATAGAACCCACCCTCGGTTGTGAGCGGTGCTAATTCAGTAACCCCGTGGACAAAACACTTACCCGGACCGGTGTGCAGCGAATTGGAATACCCAATCTGGCTGGATGCAGTATGTTTCTGGGGCAGATCGGGAATCATCCCGTCAAGGAATCCGATGTTCGTGGTGTCCTTCGCAATTGCGTGAGGAGAGGTATTGCGGTCATCTAAAGACAGCAGAAGGCTGACGGAGGGTTCAGTTCCACCCCCCGGGACACCAGACGCCCTGTTGTTCTCTTTCCACATATCACTGTTCGAACCCTACGGGTTGTAACCGGCGGGACGGCTGGTGTACAGAATAGCCGTGTTGGCATCAATCGTGTTCGCACGCTCCGCCTACAGGCAACCGCCGCACCACAGGCCCGTCAGCAACAATTCGGACTGGCAATTAAATGACCAGCATACAATCCCGGCACCCCTCCTGACACTCTCACAATGTCCTCACACATCCAGAGTATATGGCGCCAGTCCTGTGGGCAATGCCGCGGGACGGCTGCAGGTACTGTCCAGCTCGACATGCCGCCCTTCCGATGAGGCATTATGGATGGCATGCATGATATCCAGCACGTGGTAGGTGAGATCACCATTGGCGCGGTGGGGCCGGCCTGACTGCAGCGCGTATGCCATGTCCGCCACGCCCACTGTCCTGCTGTTCCCTGAATAGCCGTGGGTCAGCGGGATATCCTCCCAGACCTCGTCTCCAGGCCGCCGTATCTTTACCGGACCGCCGAACGAATTGGGATCTGGAACGCTCATTGATCCTTCACTGCCGTAAATTTCGATCCGAGGACATGCGTGCGCCCACTCGTCGAATCTGGTGACAATCGTACCGATGGCTCCGTTATGATAATGCATCACACCGGCTACATGGGTGGGGACGTTCACCCGGATTTTCGTGCCCTTTTTCGGCTCGCTGGTGACAGTCCGTTCCGGGAATGTGATGCGGGTTGACCCCGACACCCGCCGAACGGGGCCGATCAGACTGGCCAGTGCCGTTATGTAGTATGGGCCCATATCGAACATCGGACCGCCGCCGAGCTGATAGTAGAAATCTGGATCCGGATGCCAGCTTTCGTGACCGTGTCCCATCATGAACGCCGAGGCGGCTACCGGTTCGCCGATCACACCGTCATCTATCAGCTTGCGGCAGGTCTGAATACCACCGCCCAGGAAAGTATCGGGCGCTCCTCCGAGTCTCAGATTTTTTTCTCTGGCGAGATCAACCATACGCTTACCGTCTTCACGGGTGACTGCCAGAGGCTTTTCGTTGTACACGCACTTTCCAGCTTCCAGGGCAGCCAGGCCTACTTCGGCATGGGCGGCCGGAATGGTCAGATTTATTACGATCCGGATTTCAGGATCCGCAAGCAATTCCTCAACGGTGCATGCCCGCGGAATGTCGAATTCCTGCGCTCGGGCCTGGGCCCGCTCCGGCATCAGGTCCGCACAGGCTACGATATCCAACACGGAAAATTCCTGCCCGATTTGAAAGTAGACTGTGCTGATCGTGCCACACCCCACGACGCCCACTTTGACTGGTGACATAGACGAATGCCTTCTCCTGTCATTCAATTGTCAATGATTAAAAACCTGTCTCGAAAAAACTACCCCACTGTAACCGCATACCAGATACCCGTCAAGCGAAATCTCACCCGTTTGGAAGGGGGCGTTTCCCCTTGCCACACCCGCAGGCCTGCGGTATATTCTTTTCAGAATTACTGCAACGAAGCAATAGGCGACCGGAGTTTTCCATGCCTCAAGTCTTATCCTTTGTCCTCATCGGTTTCATATTCTTACTGGCTGCGATCGGTACCGCCGCGGCGCAGCCAACTGAGAAGACAACTGTCCAAGCACATATTGACGCGGCCGTCTTGTTCTATGAATCCGACGAGCTGGATGCCGCTAAAGACGAGCTGGACGCTGCGTTGCGGATACAGAAAAAAACCCCCGTGGCAATCTACTGGCGGGGTATGATCGATCTGAAATCCGGCAAGCCTAGGGATGCGGAACGGAAGTTTCTCAAAGCGGCCCGAATGGACCGGAAGCTCGCTTTGCCCCACAAGGGGCTGGGTGACGCATATCGCGTTATGAAGAATCGGCGGATGGATGCGCTGGAGTCGTATAGGGAAGCACTCAAACTGGATCCGACCTACGTGGAAGCCCAATACAGCCTGGCTACGCTGTACATGGCCGTCAGTACTCGAAGCATAGCGCCTCTCGGATTTCTCTCCCCCCTGTATGTAAGCCGGGGCCGGAAAGCCCTGGAACGAACGCTTGACCTGGATCCAAACCATCCTCGGGCCAATCACGACCTGGGCATGCTTTACGAGGTAGGACTGAAAAATGTAGAGAAAGCCATTACCTATTACGTGAAGCAGGTAGAGGTTGATCCGTCCCACACCCCCACCATAGACCGGCTTGGGCGCAGTTATTTCAAAACAGAGAAATTCGGTGAAGGAGTCGTCACATTCAATCACCTGATCCGCAACCACCCCGAGATGAAAGAAGCCGCGCAACCCATAATGGCCATGCTCCAGGCTACCTTGGAGATCAACAACGGTCAATACAAACGGGCTCAGGAAACGTTCGACCTGTTTATCGGTACCTTGCCCCCTGAAGAGCAGACCGTGTACTACGACGTCACCTATGTCGCGTCTTTCGACGATCAGGACTACTACAAGACCCTCAGCGTAACGGAGCAGGCCGACTATCGGCGTCGGTTCTGGAAACAGAGAGATTCAGACCCGACCACCACGGAAAACGAACGGTTGGTGGAACATTACCGCCGGGTGCTCCACGCACGGACTCATTTCGGCGAGGCGAAGTTCCCATGGGACCGGAGGGGCGAGATCTACATTCGCTACGGTGATCCGGACGACCGTCAGACCTTTACCTTCTCCGTGGGCGAAAAGTCTCAGTCCAACCAGGGGTCCCGGCGGACCACGGGCGCCGCCACCTTTGAGTCGCTCAGTAACGACATACGGGATGCAGCCCAGTCCAACTCTATTGAACGACACGCCTTTGCGCCCACGGGAAACTCACGTGTGGATGCCATCCGTGAAATGAATTTTCAACAGCGATATCAGTTGGGCGTAGAAGCCTCCACCGTGGGGATCTCCGCTTACAGGGCCGAGAGCTGGGTTTATGTGCCGACCAATGTGGAGTTGTTCTTTATCGACCAGCTCAACAATGGCGTGTTCGATTTTCCGTTGATGACGGAAAGCCGGAACGTTAGAGAGTTCGCTCGCCAGGGCCAGTTTCATCCAGCACGTCTCGCTGCAGAATTAATCCGGACCACGCCCGAAATCTATCAGCATGATTTCGGCGGAGAGCCGCTACAGTTTTTCTATGACGTCGTCTCGTTTCAGGGCGAGGGGAACCGGAGTGAGATCGAGGTGGCCATCGGCCTGCCGATTTACCAGCTGGGTGCTCAATCCGACGGACGCGGCGTGGAAACTTCCATGGAGGCCCGTTTAATACTTCAGGACGATGCCTGGTTCGAAGCCGCGAAGACCACCGCACATTTCGGACCGTTTCAGCGTCCTGCCGAGCTAGGTACCAGCGGTCAGGGAGTCGCGCTAAACACTTTCCAGCTTTCATTTTCCGCTATGGCAGGAGAATATCAACTCGCGGCGGCGGTCCGTGATGCGGCGACCCGAAAGATTGGCATCTATCATAAGGGCGTCGACATCGACAGCTATACATCACCTGATCTGATGATCAGCGATCTCAAACTTGCTTCCAACATCACCCCCACCATCAAAAAACGTGGTCCGTTCATCCGAAATGGCCTTGAGATTGTCCCCAATCCCACCCACACTTACCCCGGTAACCGCCTGGTGCATGTTTATTATGAGCTGTACAACCTGAAGAAGGGTGATGGCGGTCTCACCAGCTTCCGTACAGACGTCTCGGTAACAACGGTTGAAAAGAAGCGTAGCGCCGCTGGCAGATTGCTTTCCACCTTCGGAAGCCTGATCAACGAGACGCAGCAGGATAATCATTTGACCGTGAGCCTCGAAGATGCATCCGATGAATCGAATATATCCCGATACACCGCCATGGATCTGAGTGAATCACCTCCCGGCGAGTACATTGTCGATATTACAGTCACCGACCTCCTTGACGGTAAGGAAATCAGTAAGTCCGTGCTGTTTGTCTTGAGTGATACCATCGCCGAAGGAGAAGCGCCGGTGGCGCGTATGGAGGGTGGCACACCTACCCCGGTGGTGGATTTGGGGGGTGAGGTGATCGCAGCGGCAGGAACGACCGCGGAAGATGACTTGCCTGTTGTCGAAATAACTGACGTGGCGGATTCGGTCGCGGTAACCGGCCAGGCCAATCAGTCCTGGAGCGACCTGATGCGTATTCTTCAGTCACCGGACTATACACTGGCAGCAGACGACTCAGGGGGCACCGTTGTTGAGGACACCACCATTTCCGCCTTCGTCTCCAACCTGGAAAATACCGTCAATAAAAGCACGATCGACGATCGCCCTGCTGCACTCGAGGCATATGACGGCATGGTCTATATTCCGGCTGGCATGTTCCTCATGGGCAGCAATGACACCATCGTGGATGAAGGTCCCATGCAGTCTGTTTACTGTGAACCGTTTTACATCGACAGACATGAGGTCACCAACGACGCATACAAACAGTTTCTCAGCGCAACCGGACACAGTCCGCCCCGGCAGTGGAAGGATGGGATGTATCCTTCCGGAGAAAATAAATATCCGGTGGTCGGCGTAAGCTGGTATGATGCCCAGGCCTATGCGCAGTGGGTCGGCAAACGACTGCCCACCGAAGTGGAATGGGAGAAGGCGGCCCGGGGAGATGACGGACGGCTGTATCCTTGGGGCGATGAGTTTGTCGCCAGTTGGCTGAACGTGGGAGGGGATAGTGACGGTTATGAACAGACCGCACCGGTCGAATCGTTTCAAAAAGGCGCGAGTCCCTATGGCGTGCAGGATATGGCGGGCAACGTGTGGGAGTGGACAAACGCCTGGTTTCAACCATATAAAGGCAACCCTGCTACGGATCCGGCATATGGCGAGCAGTATCGCGTGATTCGCGGCGGTTCATGGATCAATTTCGACGGTAACACCCGGACCTTCAACCGAGGAAAATACTATCCGTCCGACACCAGTCTACTGTTGGGATTCCGTTGTGTTAAAGGGGCGGAAAGCGGCTTGCAGCCGATGGTAAATACCATAAAGGGCTACGGATATGTCCTGATCGCGACTCCCGGTACCTGGGCGGATATCTATGTAGATGGGGAGCGTATCGGCCAGACCCCCCAGGCGGATCCCCTCCGATTGCGTCCCGGCACCCATACACTGGAACTGAAGAATCCATTTTATCAGGATTATACGCGCACGCTGGAAGTTGAGATGGATGTAATGCAGAAAGAACGTGCGGACCTGGTAAGGAAGGAATTCTGATTACACCTGGGACTATGCCTGTCAGATTCTTAATCTCGATGATCCTTTCTGTGCTTTTCTGTACTTCGCCGAAGGAGAGCCACGCACAGACTCCCCTCCTCGAAGAAGCGATACGACTGTATCATGACGATCAGCCGGTGGATGCCGTTGAGCGGCTACGCACGCTGCTTACGTCCGCAGAGGTAGCCAGTTTCACAGAAGAAACGATCGCTACGGCATACACCTATCTCGCCATGAGCGAATGGATGCTGCATCGTCGATCGGAAGCGGAAGCGGCCATGGAGTCCGCGCTCAGGGCAGACGGGAGAACGTTCGCGGAGTTTGGCCGGGACTGGGCAAAAGACAACCGGGAATTGACTGATCCCGTCGTTATGAAATTTCTGGATAAGGGGATCATGCTGTGGGACGATGCTGAATACGACAGGGCGGTCATGGAATTCACAATGGTGCTCCCGATCGAAGATGCCATAGGCAATCTCGCTGCCGCAGAGATCCACAAATTCCTGGCATTCTGTTATGTGGCGCTCCGGAAGACTACCCAGGCCAGGCTGGAGTTCCGCACCGCCCTTCGTCTCAATAAAGACCTGGAACTTGGTGACAACTCGGTCATCGCGCCCAAGTTGAGACGGCCGTTTCTGGCCGTCCGCAGGGATGCGCTCCGACAGTCGCAAAGCAGCAGCAGGCGCAATACCTTGCTGCGGTCTCTGCTCCTGCCCGGATGGGGACAACTATATAGAGGCGACCGCCTAAAAGGCTACGGCTTCATGGCGGCGGAGATGATGATGCTGACTGGTTTTTTTCTTTCCGCACGTTCCTACGGTCAGGCGCGGGACGCCTATCTGAATTTCGGCGTGGACGATGCCGTAGTTATTTTTGACCAGCAGAACTCTGTGGCGGATGTTACCAACGAGCTGGATGCCCGGTTCGTCCGTTACCGATCCCAAGGCACACGAACGAACCTTGTGATCGGCCTGGCTGCCGGTGTCTGGATTGCCAATCTTATAGACGCATTCATCCTTACGATGCATCGCGACGGTCTCCGGGTTGCATCCGAAACCGACACACGAAATTCCGGCCTCTCCATGCGCTGGAACCCGGACGTACGGCGGTGGGACATGACGTACGGGATTAACTGGTGATTCAATAGTATGTTCAACCGAAAATACGAAACCCAACTCCTGCTTATCACTCTCTTTCAGACTTTTTTTCTATCCTGTTATGATGCCGATCGGGCCAATCCTCTCGACGGAACAGCATTCAATCTTTTCATTCCTAACATCAGCAAGCCAATAGGCGGTGAAGAGATGTTTCCTGGTATCCTTCAGGAAATACGCTGGCGTCCGGCCGCCCAGGTCCAGGATTCCGATGTTTCTATCCAGCTGATCTGCGAAGGCGATACCACAGTCATCATCGAGAGTACGAGTAACGACGGAATCTATGAGTGGAATGTGCCCGATTCACCGTCTCCCTCCTGCCGAATCCGTATCGTAGGTATGGGTGGCGCTTCCCAGAGCCCCGGTGCGTTCAGAATCAGAAAACTGCCGGTTGAAACGCAAATAGACATCGGCGGAATTGAAGCCACACTAGAGGATGGTCCTCATCGCCCTACCGCTCTGAGGGAAAAGGTCATCTTCACTGCGACCCAAGGAGGAAACACGGACATCTGGTTGCTGGATAGGTCTGAAACACCCGCCTTTTCCACAAAATTGACGACCAACCCGTATTATGATGGAGAAGCGGCCTGGCTTAAACCCAACGGAGCAGTTATCACATACAGCTCGGAAGACAGTACCGGTCAACGGGACGTATGGGTACGGGCGACCGAGGGCATGTTCGGTCCGCAGACCACCAGGGTAACTCAGGACGGGGGAACGGAACCTGCCTGGCGCAATATGCTGGAATCGAATTCGTACAGCAATCCTGCGCTGATATATAAATTAACGGACGACCAGGGGTTATCGAGGCTTATCACCGCGGACCTGGATTTCAATATGGCTTCCCTACCTATGTTTACACTGCCGATTAGATTTACAAACCCACAGGTGTCAATGCCCGTCCACACCGGCCCCGTATACCTGGAAGCCCCTATCGACAACGCCTACTGGTTTTCCGATGGCACTGACAATAATTTGATATACGGTGGTTATGATCCTACCAGGCTGTACGAGATCAGTTTTTTCGGTGAGGATTATGCATTCGCTACAAATACTTCCTTAGGTCTTAATCCCGGCCTGCTCCCATCCCATGCATCCATATCGCCTGACGGCCAGTTTGTGGCTTTCAGTTCCCAAGACGATATCTGGCTGTCGCCAATCAGTGGCGTTGTTGCATGGCGTGTTACCCTGGGTAACACCATAGACGACTATCCGGACTGGGCAACGAATGATGAAATCGTGTACCAGAGAAAGAATACGAGTGGGGCTAAATGGCAATTGTGGGCGGTCCAGAGGCCGGATGATGTACCATGAAATACGGTCTCATGGCGATACATCCTCCGGTGAATCGGTTCAGACTGGGGAATACCTGTTGGCGGCGCCCGCTCCAGGTATTCAGAACACTCAGTAGGAAATACGGTGATGCCCGCCTGCCAAACTCTCTGATTCTGAAGTGACGATTCAGCTCAATTGCGATGATCCTTCCCAGCAGCGGTCTGGGAGACACAGGTTCACGGTCTACAATCCCTTTTAATAGACAAGGCCTCTGGAACAAATTCCTGCTTCATGCGATTAATATATAAAGAGCTTGACATGGATCGGAAAACCAATGCACGTTATAGAGGAACAACTTGTTGTTTATCGGAGGATTGGTGTTGTGTTTAGGTATCTGACGACATTGATTGTTGCCGCTTCTGCGATTCCGTTGCTGAATTGCAGCAAGGGCATCCTGGAACCCGGAGATGTGGCTTTGCCGATGACCGGGCTCTACAGGCTGGAAAGCAGAACCTTCGTAGCGCAGGACTCCGCCGCAACCGTCCTGGAGCTGCTGGTCCCGCCCGAAGTGCGGTCAAGGCTGGTATTAAATCTGAATGGCCGCTATGGACAGCTGGACTCGCTGGAGACGGACCAGGGTTTACAGGTCTATACGGAAACGGGACGCTGGAGTATCGTCGGGGATGATTTTTATCTTGAATCGGATGACAACCGGATTGCAGTTGAAAAGTTCGCGTTCGACCAGGTACGTCTGATTCGCACACTAAATGATCAGCCGGGGAATGTCCCAGGTGGTTCTTTCAGCATCATCGATGTGTGGCGCAGATAGGTTGCGTATGGAATTATGATTTTTCACAAACTGGAAATGCATGAGTAAATTGGATAAACAGGCCAGAGCGGAAGCCCGGATTGGTCAGCCTCTCGCAGTGTATTTCAGTCAATCTACCAATAAACACGCCCCCCTCAGTAAGATAGCCAATGATCTCGACGTAAGTCTTGTCACCGCGAAAATCTGGACCTACCAGTTCAATCCCAACAACTACCGGCTGCTGTTCGGCCCCATCATCACCGCGCTCTATGTTTTGATACTCGCCGGCGTCACGGTGGGTGGATATTTAACATTCTACTGGATTAATCCCTATTGATTCTTTAGATGGACGGACTATATTGACAATCCGTCTAATCCGGACAGACTGAAATTCCTAGGGCTAATCCATGTCAAACGTTAAAGATGAGGTGTGTGTAACCGACGCATCGGAGGAACTCCCGGACTTCGCTGACGGTTTTAACATGAAAACCGTTATTGGTATCGCGTTCCTCGGGCTGTTCATGATTCCGGGTTCGATCTACCTGAACCTGATCGCCGGTCAGAGTCTTGGACCGGCGGCGGAATGGACCACCATCATTCTGTTCATAGAAGTGGCCCGCAGATCGTTCACGACGCTGCGGCGGCAAGAGATTTATATGCTGTATTATGTCGCCGCCAGTCTGACTGCGGGATTCGGCGTAGCGCTCTCAGGCGGACCGTTCGCCCAGTTGGTATGGAATCAGTATTTCGTTCAATCCCCCGGTGCCAAAGCCTTCGGTATCGACGATCAGATTCCATCCTGGGTCTCACCTTTGGGAACCTCGGATGCGATCATCAACCGGACACTGTTTCACCCGGACTGGCTGGCGCCGATCGCGCTGACCGCCGTCCTGTACATTCTGAGCCGCGCCAGTGCCTTTACCTTAGGATATGGACTGTTCCGTATCACCGCCGATGTGGAGCGGCTACCGTTTCCACTCGCGCCCATACAGGCCGAAGGAGCTACGGCACTGGCCGAAAGCTCGTCCGGCAACGAAACCTGGCGATGGCGCGCCTTTAGTATGGGCGCCATGTTGGGCTTAGTCTTCGGCGCCTTCTATATCGGCATTCCGGCTATCACCGGCGCGCTTCTCACCGAACCGATCGCCCTCATTCCCATCCCCTTTGTAGACCTGACGCGCAATACCGAGAGTATCCTGCCGGCAGCCGCGGTTGCCATCGAACTCAGTATCCAGCCGATTCTCATTGGGTTCGTTCTACCATTTTGGATCGTCATCGGCAGTGTGGTCGGATCGGTGCTGACACTCATATTGAACCCGTTTCTTTACGATCTGGGCGCTCTCTCCACCTGGTCACCAGGTATGGACACCATTCAGACGACACTGGTGAACGATATCGATTTCTGGATGAGCGTGCGTATTGGTACGGCGTTTGCCGTGGCGCTCCTGGGGATGTACAGCATACTGCAGGCTCTGCGGACACGTAAAAAGGCAGCAAAAGACGGTAAACAGAAGATTTCGATGAAACCACCGCCGGGACGAGGTGATTTTCCTATGAGCGTCATCATCGGTGTGTTTTTGCTCATAACTGTGGGATATGTCACCTTGAGTTGGAGGCTAGTACCCGGGTTCCCGGTAATGTTTTTCATTTTTTACGGTTTTATTTATACCCCGCTCAGCTCCTACGCCAGCGCCCGCCTGCGCGCCATCACGGGAACGGACCTCCAGTTTCCGATGATTAAAGAAGCGACATTTCTGTTGAGCGGATACAAAGGAGTGGACATCTGGTTCGCGCCGATACCAGTCTTCAACTACGGGGGCCAGGCACAGGCTTTCCGGGAAATCGAGCTCACGCGTACTAAATTTACGAGTGTGCTCAAGGCCGAACTGCTGATGATCCCGGTCCTGCTATTCTGCAGCCTGTTGTTCTGGCATTTCATATGGGGTCTGGCGCCAATACCTTCACAGGCGTATCCGTTCGCACAGAAATTCTGGCAGCAACAGGCAACCATGCAGGCCCTGTGGTATTCCAGTACGACAGGTGGCGGCATTGAAAACAGCTACCTGCTACAGGCGCTCAAAGCACCACTCATCCTGGGCGGCATGGCATTCGGTGTGGTGGCCTATGCATTGCTGGCGGTGTTCAACCTGCCGGTTATCCTGATTTTCGGTATCATCAAGTCGATCGGCACAGTATCCCACAACTTCTTACCGGAATTATTCGGCGCGTTGCTCGGAAGGTATTATATGGAGAAGAAATTCGGTATCCGGCAGTGGTACCGTTACACGCCGGTCCTGGCGGCCGGCTACGCATGCGGCACCGGGTTGGTAGGTATGGCGACGGTCGCCGTTGCGCTTATCACGAAGACGGTGTCGCCTCTGGCCTATTAGATCAACCGTCGTCCAGGCGATCTTTCAACTGATCTATGATATCAGGTATCAGTTCAACCAGTTGCCCCATGGGACTCCCCGGCGTCTGCAGATGAAGCAGCTGGACATCATCCTCCCGGACCACCAGAAACGCAACCGGTTCGACAGACACCCCGCCGCCGGTCCCCGTGCCCTGTCCCTGATCCTCTTTAAGACCGATGCCACCGGCGCCGAAACCCATCGAAATTTTCGACACAGGAATTACATGGGCACTGCCGACTTCAAGCGGCTTACCCACATGGACTTCCGTCTGCGCTATGTTTCTGAGTTCTTCGAGTACGGTCTGGATAAGATCTTCAACAGCCATCAGCCGCTCCTTGCCAATTTAAATCTATTGAACTGTTGCACCTTAAGCCTCTGATACGGTCCATTTCAATATATATACCGAATTTTAATCTGTCTAATTCTTTTCCGTATCTATCCGTATCAAAATAAGTCACGCGACGTTTTTTCAAAATACCACTTGACTCCTATCCACATGTTTTGTACATTTCTGTTTGGTATACCCCTGTTAATCATCATTCGATTAGGCTTCTGGTAGGCGTCCTTGGTATGAAATTGAAAGCGGCAGGAGTTTCAGATTTAAATAAATAGGAGTTTGTTATGAAAATGTTGACTGTTAAGCAGCAGAACGTATTAGATTTTATCCGGGAACAGGTGAATCGAATGGGATTTCCTCCCAGCGTCCGTGAAATCGCTCAATCGTTCGAGATCAGCACCCGTGCCGCCTACGACCACCTGCGGGCCATCGAGAAAAAAGGGCACATCCGTCGTGACCCCATGAAACCACGGGCAATTGAAATCGTGGGCAATAAAGGGCGGGATATGATCAATTCGGATGAAGTGGCGTTCGTGCCCCTTGTGGGGCGTGTGGCCGCCGGTGTACCTATCCTGGCAGATGAAAACGTGGACGATCACCTGGCGTTCCCTGCCACGATGGTTCAGAGTGGTAACATCTTCGCCCTGGAAGTTACCGGCGACAGCATGATTGGAGATGGTATCATGGACGGAGATTATGTGCTCGTTAGGGAACAAAAGATCGCCGAACCCGGAGAAACGGTCGTCGCACTGCTGGGCGAAGAGGCCACGGTGAAGCGCTTCTATCGTGAGAAGAACCGCGTCCGGCTGGAGCCTGCCAACCCCACTATGGGACCTATCATCTCGGATGATGTGAGCATCGTCGGCAAGGTGGTCGGTGTTTTTCGTCGCCTATAAAACAATCGGATTTCGGTACACCATTAATAGAAATGGGAGCTCGACCAGGATCAGGACCAGCCTGTACAGAAACTGAAAGTCTGAATACATCACGTCACATTCCTAATTGCCGCCGCACTGCGCAGGCAGTTAGGAATTCTAACAAATAAAACGTTATGGGACGACTGTCCACGTAACCGCAGGGCACGGAGACTCAGGACAAGCGGTTTGAGGTTAGGTCATGGCCAGACGGCTCATATACAGGAACGTCGCAGTTATGCGGATTACTATCCAGAAAGGTGATCCTCGAGGAAACGGCGGCTGATCTGCGCACTTTCCAGTGGCGTCCGTGTTGTATCATCCAGCTCCACCACCAGCCAGCCTGAATACTCGATTTCTTCGATTGCCTTCATAACGCCCCGTAAATCGATCGTCCCCTCTCCTAGCTCAACGAACTCATCGTTGCGTATATCTTTGAGATGTATGTATCTGATTCGATCGGGATACTTATAGATCGTCGCCACAGGGTCCGCCCCCCCACGTGTCAGATGGGCCACATCCGGGGTTAGCGCGATCAGATCCGGATCGGTTTCGCGGCAGAACAGATCGACCTGTTCGCCCGTTTCTACCATGGTGCCGGAATGCGGATGATAACAGGCCATGATGCCTATTTCCCGGCACTGGCGCCCAATTTCATGCAGTGAATGGAAGAATCGGTCGTAATCAATCTTTGTGTAAATACCATCGGTATTCAGTCCTCCTCCGAGGATCAAATGCCCGCATCCTGCGTCCTTAACGAATCGGGCGGCCGATAGACAGGCTCTGATTTCATGTTCGGCCAGGTTCGGGTCGATGAAACGGCCGGAACAGTACATGGAAGAAAGCCTTAAATTCTGTTTCGCTGCCAGTCCGGCTAAATCCATAGGGGTCCGGTAGTTCTCAGTCTCCAGGTACGTTTCCGGTTGCTCGGAGTATGCCCGGGCCAGTCGATCCACATAACCATACCAGGTGTCGTCCGGTTTCGGGGGAAAACTGAACGTTTCAAACCCTTGAAACCCCGCATGGGAGATATCTCGAAGTGCGGTAATGATATCGCTACGCCAAGTTATGGTATGGTAAGCGAGAGAGATCGTTTTGTTCACTTATTCATGGTTTCCTGTTACACTTTTCAATCGTCCATGAAGCCTTTTAACCATCCGTGGAGTTTGAGCTGGGCCCGATTCGAGGAATTGCATTCTTTTTAAGAACCATAGTGTCACCCGGCAAACATCAATCTTATGAAACAATTAGATGGGAATTATGGAATTCCCCAGGCGCTCGGATTAATCAGATCGGGATCGTCAATAGCAAGAGACAGGGTCTGGTCGTAAATATCATCTGGGAGTCCATTACCGTCAGACACAGACACAGCTTCCTCCACATACGGGATTCTGTCAGCGCCTACTATTATTGATGAAACTGCCGTGTTGGACAGCCCGAACCGGAGTGCCAGTTGCGGAATAGAAGGAAGGTCAGGCGTAAGGAGCGATTCGAGCGCCGTGGTGCGTTCAGCGAGTGGGGCCAGCCGCTCCGGAAGGTGTTGGGCTTTTTCCGTCAGGGCGCCTTTAAGAAGGGCAGACCGGATGATGACGCCCATATCTCCGGCCGCCGCGTCAGGTAATATAGTCAACGCGTTGCGCTGGTCGAAAATGCTGTAAGCTAATTGCAGCGTGTCCCATTGTCCGTTATTTATCACCGCCCGTGAGGCTTCCTCGCTGTACGAAGAGTAGCCGATATATCGGATTTTACCAGCCTGACGCGCCCGGTCTAATACATCGAAAACATCGCCCTCTTCGATCATCATAATCTCAAGGAACGGCACATCTCTTCCATGGATCTGCAGTAAATCGATGACATCTGTTTCAAGATGCCTTAGACTCTGGTGGATCGAGGTTTCCACCCGTTCCCGCACCTCGGTAACGGGCAGCCCCTTGTCCGACCAGTGCAGGCTCTTGGTCGCCAGGACATACTCGTCACGGCGAGCACGTAAAGCCCGTCCGATGATCTTTTCGCTGGTGCCGTATTCAGCAGCGGTGTCGATAAGGTTCACGCCCTGATCCAGCGCAAAGTTAAGCAGTCTTCCGGCGTCTTGTTCTGATGGTTGGTTCGTATTCTGGCCCGTGCGTATGCCGTAGTCTATACCCAATTCCACCGTGCCGAGGCCTATTTCCGAGATCTGAAAATCCGTGCGGCCCAGCCGTCTGTATTGCATATGCGAGTTCCTGGAATCAATTGGTTAACGTTTATGGATCGTAGAACATAGTTCACGGAGGTGGGTGTTGCAAGAAAAATGCAGGGGTGCAACCGTATCCCCTGCACAGTCAATACCTGAACCAGTATTCCGGATCTGTTCACTGCATGGTACGGTCAAGGAAAGACACGATCTTCGTCCACGCCTGGCGGCTTACCTCTTGATTGTAAGACCGTTTTTCGTTCTCATTCATAAATGCGTGTCCCACATCCGGATAGATCTGGATGTCCACGGATTTTCCGACATCGGAACAGGCCTCTGAGAACGCCTGAACGCTACGGGTTGGAATACTGCGGTCATCCTCACCGAAGATCCCGAGTATCGGGCAAGCGATTTTTTCGATACTGGCGCGCTCGGTCACCAGTCGGCCGTAGCTGATAACACAAGCCGCGAGATCCGGGACCGTCAATGCCATGGTGAGTGCGTAGCCGCCTCCCATGGACCATCCAACCGCGGCAAATTTAGCATCCCGAATGTCCTCTCGTGATTTCAGGTAAGCCACCGCTGCCATTAGGTCTCCGACCACCTGTTCACCGGAGAGACTGCGACTGAGCTTGTAGGCCGCTCCGGCATTGGCGGGTGTTTTTCCTCGGAAAAGATCTACAGCCAGGACGATATACCCTTCGTCAGCTAAACGATCAGCGCTGCGTCGCATCCAGTCATCCAGTCCCCACCATCCGTGGATGGCGACTATGGCCGGAAACGATCCCTGCGCATCCGGCATGGTTAAATAGCCGGCTACGGTGCCATCCCCGCTGACGTATTGAATATCCGTGCCGGTCGCTCCGTGGACGGTCAAGGGTGAGAGGCCCAACCCGGTCAGCAGAATGCAGCCAACGAATAAACCAGCCACGACGTTGCGTATCATGAATCCCTTTTACCTCTTCGTTAGAGCTAGCAGGTGGGATTCCACACTCCGGGCAAGCGCAGAAAGATTATAGCCGCCCTCAAGTACGGAAACGAGGCGGCTATCGCAGCATGTGTCGGCCAAATCCATCACCATTTCTGTCATCTTCGCGAACCCTTCTTCGGTAACCAGTGTGCCGGCGAGAGGGTCCTCAGCATGCGCATCGAAACCAGCGGACACCATGATCAACTCCGGGCGAAAGGCCCGCCCCGCTGGGAGTATCTGTTCATTAAACGCGGTCAGAAAAATATCGTCCCCGTCCCCCTCGCTAACCGGGCAATTGAGCGTGTACCCCTCGCCCTCACCTTTTCCGGTTTCCCAGGAAAGTCCGGTGTACGGATACAGCGGATACTGATGGATACTCATATAATAAACGGAAGAATCCGCCTCAAAGATATGTTGTGTGCCGTTGCCGTGATGCACATCCCAATCGATTATGAGTACCCGCTCTAAACCGTATCTAATCTGTGCATACCGGGCACCCACCGCTACGCTGTTAAAGATGCAGAACCCCATGCCCCGATCGTATTCCGCGTGGTGGCCCGGAGGCCTTATGGCGCAGAAAGCATTGGCGTTGTGCTCCGCCATAACCGAATCGACACCTGCCATGACACCACCGGCGGCCATAAGGGCTACGTCGTACGATACCGGGCAGATGGTTGTGTCACCGGTCGGCAACTGAGATATCCCGGCTTGGCACCAACCCGCAACCGCCTTCACGTAATCCGGATCATGTACGGTTGTGATCGACGCCACATCCGCAGGTGATGGAGTGATCGGAATCATATGATTCAATGGAGAGTCAGTCTCCTCTGAAACCACGTTCGCCAGTCGGGACTGAATAGAGCGCAGGCGTTGCGGACGCTCCGGATGGTGCAGGCCGGTATCATGGTTCAAATAATCAGGGTGGTTGATGAGATATGTTGGCATAGGAGACAAAGGCTGTGCGAGTGGGTACTTCTGGATTACGCACTCGCTGAGACCATTTTACCTTAATCCTTTTTGTTCGATTCTTTGGAAAGGCTTTCGTAGTATTTGTTTACCAGATCCCTGTACTGTGGTGGCACTTCTTCATCCCTGGCCATGAAGAGTTTTTCTCGCTCTTCCACACCTTCTATCCGGTTGCCAAGAACTCTATGGACGTCAATAAGCGCCTTCCCGACATCCTGTCGCAACTCATCCCAATCGTCCCGGTCGAACTTCCAGGGTTCGTTGCCGAGAGATACCGCCCGCCTCAGCTGATTCTGTAAATTCTGAGTCTGTTGAGCGTTTTGAGGCAGCTGATCCGCTAGATCCTGGAGATTCTGCAGCTGGTCCCGATATTGTCGGGACAACGCTTCTTCCTGCCCCGGCAGCGGCGGTCGGCGCTGCATTCGGTTCAGCCGGCGCTGGAGATCCAGGAATTCGGACATAGTCTCCCGTGTGCGATCCTGATTACGGGCCAGCTGGTCTCTATCCGGAATCGTGAATTTATCCTGGGCACTCCGAACCCGCTCGGCCAGCTGTTCGAGCGCTTTTGCCAGATCATTTTCTGCTGTTAACGAGCGCTCGAGTGAATTGGGACGAAGAAAGAGCTTGGAACGTTCAATCTTCTGTTTCAATCCCTTATCGTTGATTTCCTCTCGCGCCTGACGGAGAACCTTCGCTGACTGAGGTTGATCCGCGGTTGCCCTGAGTGAAAGAAATTCCAGGTCGTCTTTCAAACGTTCCAACTGGTCCCCGACCTGCCCCTTGGCTTCGGCAATGTCCTGTAGACGTCTGCGGACAAACTGCCCAGCCTGGCGTTCCTTGTCGGCTTGAGTCAGGCTCCCACGCCCATTGTTGAGCGCCTCGACTCTGGCCTTGATACCTTGAAAACCACGGTCCTCTTCCTTCTTCAGTTCTCCGACGGCCCGTGCCAATTGTTCCTGCTGCGTTGCCAGCTGATCCGCCCTTTGTATCGTGTCACGCATCATCCGTTCCAGGGACCGTCCCTGCGCTCTGACGAGCTGTTGGGTGCTGTCCTGCAGACGCTGTAATGCACGTGAACCCTGTTCCGCTGCCGCCTGCGGGTTGTTTCGCTGCAATTCCTGCGCGGACTGTCCCATCTCGTCGGAGCTTTCCCGGAGACTGCCGGACGCCTGCTGCATCGACTGCTGTGCTTGCCGAGGCGACTGTTGCGAAGTGGACGACTGCTGTTCCTGCTGCCGGGACATCTGGGACAACTGCCGGGACATCTCCTCCGCCTGTTGCCGCAACTGACGCTGTTCCCGCGTAAGACGGTCCAGTTCTCGTTTTTTCTCGGCTTCGGAACGTTGGGCCTGATTGGCCTGCTGGCGCATCTGTTCATTCAATTGTTGTTGTCGCCGGGCAAGGTCCTTCACCCGTTGCAGTGATCCGTCCACCGTCTCCTGTTGCTGCTGGGCCTGATTAGCCTGATCCAACGTTTCGTATTTATTGTCATCCCTCTTCAGTTCCAGCTCCGAGGTGTCGGACATGTCGAGCGGCGCGGAACTCCGGCCCTGGTTGTTCCGCTGCTGAGAGACCATGTACTCCCGTATCAGGGCGTCCACTTTCAGCAGGTAATGAAGCGCCTCCCGTTCCGGGCCCAACGCTTCCGCCGACCGTTCCGACCGGAGCTCTTCCGAGGCGCTTACCATAGGTGCCTGCGCCTGTTGCAGCAAGTCGGACATCTCCTGTAGTTCGAGATCCATGGCGCCCTGGAACAACAGTACGCTTACGGATTCCTCCACACGTACCCGGAGTGCATCCTGGGCATCAGCAACCGCGTTCAGATCGTCTTTAGTCTGCTGTTCAGGCACATGCTTCCGATCGGAATCCACACGCCATGTGGCCGCAATGATCTCTTTCTGTTCCTGACTCAACTTACCAGGTCGGAGACCGGCCACGCCGGCGCCGCCACCGCCGCCGCCCTGCCCCTGACGATAGATTTCTTCGAAGGGACGAACTGTCGTAAAAAACATGTCCGTCCTGGTGGTTCCGTTTTCACCGCGGTGGTCACTGGCCTCGGCATAGTAAGCGATGAAATCTCCGGGCTCTACAGACATCTCTTCCAGGTACAGGTAATGCTCCCCGTCCCAGAGTGTACGGCTCTTCTGATTCTCTTCAGTGGCCATATCGATCGTCTGATCTTTTCCCCCGTTGACTGAATATACCAGGTTTAAAGAGGAGAGACCAAAATCGTCCTCCGCTTCTACCCGGACAGCCATTTCATCGATCGGAGACAGCTTGGTGTCGCGGCCGGGATTATTGATTGTCACCCGGGGCGCATTGTCGGGCAGTGCACGGATATAGTACTCAACCGGATTCTCATTCCGTTGGTCGTCCGTATCTATAATATTCACGGTGTAAGACAGGTCTTCCGTGATTTCAAAGGAGCCGGCAAGTGTCACGTCATCGACTTTGAGGTTGGATTTGGTGTCGTTGCTGAAAGCCAGCTTTCCGGATTCTATGGATTTATTAGCGGTAATAGTGAGCGTTACCGTCGTTCCCACCGGTGCGGTGATATCGCCCTTGTCCTCTTCGGTTCTTCGGGCACGGCCGGTGTATTGCGGATATCTGTAGGCCACATTGATCTGTTCGATCCTGGGCGGATCGTATACGGTGATCGTATAGGTAGATGAAGTAGCGGGTCTGGCATCTATATAGTATTCCGTGTGCTTAAAGATGCCGACAACCTCATACGTGAAAGCGCCGTTTTCTTCCGTCTCGAACATCTCGACAGGGTACCATTCGTCCTGTCCTTCAGGCCGTGAGAACATCTTCACCGAGGGCACCAGTTTTCCCCGAAGCTTGACATTCACCACCTGATCGCCCCCCCTGGGTATACGCACATCACCGGGATTTACTTCCAGCTCGGTGGACAGCAGCGGGCCCGGACGCGTCCACGGTGCCGCAATGCGCGTCGTACTGCGGCGGAACAGCTCCACATCCTGTACGGCGAATAACGCCAGGAGGACGATTGCCACAAGCGCCATGCCCTCTGCCCGATACAGACGCCGTCGATGGATGACCTTGGAGAAATTTATCTCGGTGGATTGGGCTTGAATCTGGCTCATGAGCCTATCCAGGAAGGTTTTGGCCGTGCCGTCCATCTTCTGCCCTTCAAACTCCACGGCGCTGACGAATCCATCATTCAATTCTGGATGTTGTTCCTCGATATAACGTGCCACCTGCATGTCCGTCGGAACATGCCGCAGCGGGCGGATCAGACTCTGAATTACGGCGATGGCTACACCGGCGAGGCAGAGTACAAGCAGACCGGTACGCATCAGCATATCGAGTCCGAAGAAAGAATCCAACAACATGCTGACACCGATCAGAACCACACCGGTGGAAGCGGTGATGGCCAGGCCCTGGAGGATAATAGTAGAACTCCATTGCCTGAGAACTTTTTTCAGATGTGGACGTAAAGGTGAAGGCCGGTTATCCATAGCTTATCCTCTTTTAACTTCGAACCTATGGGATCATCGGATATCAGGTTAGACAAGCCGCCGGGACTATTCTTGCGGTATATTAAAATCCATGTGATTATCTATGAGTCCTGCTGGCCAGGTACGTCTCTCCCAGTATCAACACAAGAAGCACCAGGGAAAGATACCACCACAACCTCTGGCGACGTTCCATCTCTGTGTTTTCCGCTAAACTGACCTGTGCCTTCATTTCTCTCTTTTCCTGACTTTCCTCAGCGGGATTGATCACAGCAGCGACAAATTCTTCAATATCGACATGGTCGATATCCGATTCTTCCGTATCCAGATTGACCGCAAACGCTCCGTTTATCCCGTTCCTTCCCATCTGATACAGACCGGGTTCATTCGTTTCTGTGAACAGCGGGGTATCATCTGATGAACCGATGACGGTGACCTGGACGCCCGACGGTTTTGTGAGGGTAGTGGACCGTGTCGAAGAGAGGCGTACTGCCTCACCGACCAGATAATAGTGCCGGCCGGAACCTGTGCTACCCAGACGTCTGCCCAGATAGTCGACGGTCTGATACAAAAACGGCAGGAACACCCCACGAATTGCAAAATCGTTCCATGCCGGGCTGAATGACGAAGGCATCAAGAGCACTTTGCCCATTCCGATCGGCTTCTCGAGTATCGCTGGGTTCCCATCATCGAATTTAGCCAAGACTGCCGTGGACGAATCCGCATTCATGCGGGCGATACGAAAAAAACGAGCGGTTCCGAAATCTCCATGGTGAGGACCCGAGAACGGCTGGAACACCGGGTGCAGATAATTCACCTCGGCCAGGGACCGGAATTCAGTTTTTCGGGAACTCATATTGGACGGCTTCAGGTCCATTAATTTCCCCGGCAACAAGTCATCCATGGCCGAGTTGAAAACATTGACCGAGACATTTGGATTCAGACCGATAATAAGGCCACCGCCCGATCGTACGTACTGGGTCAACCGATCATGGGCCGTTCGTGAAACGGTCATCACGTCAGCCAGAATAACCGTCTGGTAGTTTCCGAGAGACAGGTTCCCCAGGGTGGATACGCCACGGGTCTCCACGCTCATCGGAGGATCCGGGCGGAGCGCCAGGGCCTGGTTCAGGTAGAAAGCCGCAGTGGATGTGTTGTTACGACGCGTCCGGTCTTCCACGATTAATACCTTCAACGGTGCTGGTGTATTTACGGTAAAATAGTACTTATTGTCTATTTGCAGCGGATCACTGCCGAAGTCGATCACGCCCGTGTTGGTATCGTCGCGGAATGTATGGCGGAAGGTGACGACCTGGCCGGACTGGGATGAAATACTGACCCGCTTCAATCCTGCCGGCTGACCGTTTATCGTCAACGACATCTCACCCTGATAGGGTGTATAACCGAAGTTTTTCACACGAACAATGATATCCAGACTCCGTCCCGATTTCGTCAAGGGGCGGGGCAGATCCACGCCAGTAACCGCCACGTTGGCATCTCTATCGTCCCATACGTCAAATACTCTGAGTTTGACACCCGGGCTCAGCTTCCATCTGGAGGCGCTGCGGTTCCAGCCAGTTTTCTGGAAGTCGGAAAGCAGGTAGATTGTGCGGTCTTCAAAACCCGACCGGTTGACCTGGTCGTTCGCCATGCGCAGCGCTTCAATATAGTTGGTAGCCTGGAACGAGAGCACCGTTCTGGATTCGATCAGACCCTCGAGGTCCGACAGGTCCGACGACAGCTCCTTAACCAAGTGTCCCCGGGTGGAGAATGTCATCACCACCACCTGGTCACCGGGGTTCAGCTCTGCAATCAAATCCCGGGCCCGGCGCTTTATCAAATTCATCCTGCTGCCGAAGCCCATGCTGTAGGAGGTGTCCATAACGATGGCAACGGCTTTGGGCGGCGGTCCCACGAATGCGGCGGCGGCGGAATCGTTCAGGAAGGGACGTCCAAAAATCATGGCGAGCACGGCACAGGCGGCCATCCGGAGTATGAGAAGAATAATACGTCTAATTTTTTGCTGCCGAACTACCTGTTGGGATGCAAGCTTAAGAAACCGGATGGTAGGAAATATCCGTTTCCTGGCCCGGGGCCGCTTAATCAGATGGAGCAGCAAAGGGATCACGGCACCTAGTGCACCGTACAGAAAGAGAGGTGTCAGAAAAGAAAGGCCGCCCATAGAATTGCCCTATCACCCCTTAATGCATCCGGCTGCGTTTAGCCAGATAGGTAAACAATGCCATATCGAGCGGAATTCCGGTGTTCGACAATACATAGTCTGCCTGAAGCTTCATGCAGCCCAGTCGATTTTCTTCCAGGAAGGCCTGGATCGTCTCATGGTATTGTTGTTTGAACAACGTGGGGACCACAGTCAGCTCTTCCCCCGTTTCCGAATCCTTGAATTTAGCGGTATCCGTGAAGGGGAAGTCCAGTTCGTCTGGATCGATGATATGGAACACGATCACGTCATGGCCTTTGAACCGGAAATGCTGGAGGGCATCCATCGTACGCTCAGGTTCATCGATCAGGTCGGAAATGATGATGATCATACCCCGGCGGTTGATCATATCAGCGATCTCATGAAGTGGTTTTCCGAGATCCGTCTCCTTGCCCGGCGTGATCTGTTCAAGCAGTGTGAGTATGGTGTGGACATGCGCCGGTTTTGAACGAGCAGGTAGAAAATCCACCACGTCTTGGTCAAACGAAATTAATCCTACACCGTCATGCTGTTTGGAGATAAAGTATGCCAGTGACGCTGCCAGATACGAGCCGTAGTCCAGTTTGCTGATTCCATTTGATGCATACCCCATGGAGGCACTCCGATCGAGGAGAACAAAACACTGGAGGTTGGTCTCCTCCTCGAATTCCTTGACATAATACCGGTCAGACCGGGCCATCACCTTCCAGTCGATGTGGCGGATATCGTCACCGGGAGTGTATTCCCGGTATTCCGCGAATTCGACACTGAACCCACGATACGGGCTTTTGTGTAATCCAGCGATAAACCCTTCTACCACCGCCCGGGCCCGCAGTTCCATGCTGGTCAGTCGGGACAGCGTATGCGGATCAATAAAACGGGGAACGTCAGACATAATCTCGCTTCCACCGGCATTTACATACCGGAGGCCGGTTCCGACACCGTCGTTAGCAACTGGGCGATAATATCCTTTGACGATACTTTTTCGGCATCGGCGTAGAAATTGGTCAGGATACGGTGGCGAAGCACCGGATAGGCCAGGGCTTTGATGTCTTCGCAGGCCACGTGGTTACGTCCCTGCAGTAGGGCCCGTGCTTTGGCACCCAGGATCAGGTTCTGCGAGGCGCGCAGACCCGCGCCCCAGGTTACCCATTTTTTCACGTACTCCGGTGCTTGTTCATGCGATGGGCGGCTCGTGGCTGCAAGCTGAACCGCGTAACGAGCTACTTGTTTGGAAATGAGCACCTGGCGGACCACCTGCTGGTACTCACGGACATCCTCGCCCGACATGATCGTTTCCACTTCTGCCGTCTGGGCCCCAGTAGTGGCCGTAGCGACCGACACCTCATCGTCCTCTGCCAGATAATCGATGTTGATATTTAACATGAACCTGTCGAGCTGCGCTTCAGGCAGGGGATAGGTACCTTCCAGCTCGATCGGGTTCTGGGTCGCCAGAACGAAAAACGGTTCGTTAAGATGATAGGTTGTCCTGCCAGCGGTTACGTTGTGCTCCTGCATGGCTTCCAGCAAAGCGGCCTGCGTTTTCGGTGGGGTCCGGTTGATTTCATCTGCCAGGAGGATATTGGCGAAAATAGGACCTTTTATGAAGGTAAGGCTTCGATGTCCGGTACCCTGATTCTCTTCCAGAACTTCGGTGCCTGTTATGTCCGCAGGCATAAGATCCGGAGTGAACTGGATGCGTTTGAATTCAAGGTCCAGGATACGGGCTACGGTGCGGATCATGAGCGTCTTGGCAAGGCCAGGCACACCCGTGATCAGGCAGTGCCCTCCGGCGAACAGTGCAATCAGTATCTGCTCTATCACGTCATCCTGTCCGATGATTATTTTTCGAACTTCGTTCAGTAGACGGTCGCGACCTCCCTGAATCTCTTCGATGCGCCCCGCATCGAGTTCTCCATCCGATATCTGGGATACATCACCAGTTGATGGCATCGGGTGTGTCCTTTCTACAGCCTCGTAGATGATTGCTTCGGAATGCGGTTCTGGCAGACTGTCCAGCCGGAGCCTTAATTCAACACTGCAAGTGACAGGGGTAGTCTGTTCCAGAGCCTATCGTTAATGGGCAATAGGCGAAGATGCCTAAAACGGGAATCATGGATCCGATTGCCCTGCATCTCAGGCGAGACCCTCTTCCCCCTTGAAATACTCGATGGTTTTTTCCAGACCTTCCACCAACGGAACCCTGGCTTCCCACTCCAGAATCCGGGTGGCCCTGCCGATATCCGGTCGCCGTAACCGCGGATCGTCCTGGGGCAGCGGTCTGTGGGTGATGGTACTGGTACTTCCGGTTATGCTTATGATGGTCTGGGCCAATTCTAGCATAGTGATCTCATTAGGATTACCGATATTGACCGGGTAGTTCTCATCGGACAGCAACAGCCGGTGAAATCCATCGATGAGGTCTTCATAGTAGCAGAAACTCCGAGTCTGCTGTCCTTCACCAAATACGGTAAGCGGCTCTCCGCGCAGTGCCTGGGATATAAATGTGGGCATCACCCGACCGTCTTTAGGACGCATCCGGGGACCGTACGTGTTGAAAATGCGCACGATACGGGTGTCGATGCCATGGATGCGATGATACGCCATGGTCATAGCCTCCGCAAAGCGCTTCGCCTCGTCATAAACTCCACGGATGCCGACCGGATTGACGTTGCCCCAGTAACTCTCAGGCTGAGGATTGACCAGAGGGTCTCCGTATACTTCGGAAGTGGATGCTATGAAGAAACCTGCCTTCTTGGCTTTAGCCAACCCCAGCGCATTATGGGTCCCCAGCGCACCCACTTTCAGGATCTGAATTGGGAAGCGCTCGAAATCGATTGGACTGGCTGGACTGGCGAGATGCATAACGAAATCGACCGATCCCTGTACATCGATGTATTTCGATACGTCATGCTCAATGAATTCGAACCGGTTGGAAGTGATATGCGCGATGTTGGATTTTCTTCCGGTGATGAAGTTATCGACTGCTACAACCTCGTGGCCTTCTGCGAGCAATCGGTCACAAAGATGTGAGCCCAGAAAACCGGAACCACCGGTTACTACGATTCTCAATGGATCCTCCGTTCGGCAATTCTTAACACTGCCAGCTTATCTCAATATTTCAGCGATTCTTACACTTCTCCGAGTACTCTCAGCGCCATGTCAAGAGCGCGGTATCCGTCTTCGCCGCTCGGTTCGGGGGGGGTCTTCTGCCGTACCGCATCTACAAAATATTGAATTTCTTTAAGAAACATATCCTCTTTAAGATAGGGATATACGGTACGCTCATTGTCGGGACCGTAGGACACCAGGTATCCGTGGGTATCCGTATCTATTTCTTCCGGCGACGGTCCGGTATCCCGGAACAGGAGGGCGCCTTCTGGACCTAGGGCATCGTGTATGCCGGGTGTATGGGTCCCTTTCGGCAACCCCCAAGAGCCTATTATCACATGCTGGTCGCCCGAGGCGAAGGTCATATGCGCGGTGCCGGTATCAAACGCCGACGAATCCGGTTTCAGCGTCACCATCGTGGACGCGACTTCCTGTAACTCTCCAAACGCGTAACGGCAGAAGTCATAGTTGTGGACCATCCCATCGAGAAACGGCCCGGCACCCTGTTCCCTGTTAAGATACCAGGGGGAGGCCGGTCCACCACTGGAATAAACTACGCGCCAAACGACAGGTCGGCCAATCGTGCCGCGTTCCACAAGCGTCTTAAACCAGTTCCATTCCGGACAGAACCGTCGTACGAACCCAAGCATCAGAGAAGCGCCGTGCCGGTCACAGGAGTCTATCATCCGTTGCGCTTCCGGAAGCGTTCGAGCCATAGGTTTTTCACAGAAGATGTACTTGCCCGCTTGGGCTGCCTGAGAGACGATGTCGCAGTGTGTGAATGTGGGAGTACAGACGAGTATGGCGTCCGGATTCTGCTCCAGGAGCGCATCGATCGTAGGGCTGACGACGGGGATTTCAAACTCCTCCTGGCGGCGTGTGCAGGCGTCCAGGTCGGTATCGGTGATCGCGATGACAGATGCGTTTTCTATGGATGCGATAGATTGCAGGTGCATTCCAGCGATCCCCCCTGCACCGACCACCCCAAGACTGACCGACATAGATCCTCCAATATTTATCAAAACTTACTGTTCCGACGACATTATCCTGAAACGCAGATCTTCCACTTTCTCACGGACTTTCTGCTCCAACCTGCCATCGGGCGCCATGCGCAGATATCCCGCATAGGCATCGATCGCCGCCCGGTAATCCTGCTGTGCCGCCAGCACATTGCCCAGATTATAATACAACAACTCGGATTCAGGATCTACCACCAGACCGGCCTGGTACTGTTCAATGGCGTTTTCATACTTCTTTAAACCGACATACAGGTTGCCGATACGGGCATAAACTTCTGATGAGGACGGCTCGATGCGGATCACCTGCTTGTACGCATCGATTGCCTTCTGGGCATGTCCCAGCCGTTTGTAGGCGATGGCCAGCATGCGGTAGGCATCTACATCATCGGGATTTCGCTCCAACAGAATTTCATACGTGCGGGCCACCTCATCCCACCTGTCCAGTTTCACGGCAACTGCACCCAGTGTCCGAAGCGGTGCATCTTCTTCAGGCTTCAGCGTAACCACCCGTTGAAATGATTCCATGGCTTCCCGGAGGCGCCCGCTGGATTCGTAAACGGAGGCGAGGCCGTAGTAGGAATCATAGTCTTCAGGCTTCAACTCAATGGCTCTGGAGTAGGCTCCGATGGCATCGGAGTACTGCCCCGTTTGTTCATAGGCGTAACCAAGAGAAAACGCGATGTCCGCATCATCCGGTTTTGTGGTCAGCGCTTTTTCGTAGGCGTCGATAGCGTCGATGATGTTTTCATTTCTCTCATAGGTGTAACCAAGAAGGAACAGATAATCGGCATTAAGGGGTTCCAAAGTCGCCGCCTGACGGTATGAGGCCAAGGCTTTTTCCCGATCTCCTTTTTTGTCGAAGGCGTAACCAAGGGCGAAATGAGCATCCGCATAGTTGGGATTAAGCTCCAGTGCCCTGCGATACAGGCGGACGGCCCGATCGGTCTGTTCCGGCGTATCCATCTGGAAGAGGGCTGGCAGCCTTATCGCCAGCCTATCCACCCGGGTCCTGGTTCTGGAGCGGCCGATCGGACCCAGGAAATCCACGTCGCCGGCATTCCCGTTTTCCGTCACGACTGGAGCGGGCGTCTTTTCACGGGTCAGGTCTTCAATCAGCTGGTTTATCAGGGCGGAGCGGTTGTTGTGATCTACTGTCCGCGTCGCGGTTTTAAGTGCTTCGCCGGTTTCACCGGAATAATGAGTAGCGGTTATCGTAAGCTCGTGTTCGATCCCTTCGAAGGAACCGGCTATCAGTGTTTCGGCGAAAAGCACGCCGCTGAGGCCGATCGCCGTTTCCGGGTCGAGCGTTCCCCGAAGAGGCAACTGCTCGCCGGCCATCATCTCTCGCACGAACGATCCGTCGGCCACGGTCCACCCTTTGCGTTCCCTGAAACGAACGGACATGGTCGCGCTGATGGTGGCGCGCAGCCAGTTCAGTTCCTGGTCGCCTGTTCGGTTCTCAAACGGCAGCACCGCTACATCCGCTGGACCCGATCCGACGGGTGTCAACGAGGTGGATGACGAGGTGTCGATCACCCGGGCTTGTTTCGGCAAGGTACCGCCGCAAGCGGCGAACAACACAAGACAAACGAGGATGGGGTTATATACCTTCACGATGTATCTCTCCTGCCTGAAAGATCGTAGGCAAGCTAAAAACACGGCCAATCCTGAGATAATCCCTATCAAAACACCTTACAATCCACCACAATACCACCAATTTTCTGCCCTGTCAAGCTATGATTTTATTGTTGAGATAACGGTGTTTAACGTATAGAAGAATACTGTTGACAGTCATAGGCTGAGGGGGTATAATCGACGAGAAACCCCATAAATCAGAGCATATGTGAGACCTCAAAATATTGCATCATGCAATGGGATAGGTGTGGTGCTGACCTCATCGTTCTACGCGGGAGATCTTGGTAGTTGTAGATGTGGCGGCAATCCAGCGTGGGAGGGGGTGCATTTGACCGGAGACGACCGATCCCACGGCATCAGAGGAAGCCGATATAGAAGGGGTAAGTGATGGTGAACAGGAGAAACAAGTGAAGCTGATTGTTCAGATACCAGCTTGGGATGAAGAAGCAACCATCGCTGACGTGATTGGTGATATACCGAGAAACATACCGAACGTCGACGAGGTGGAGGTGCTGGTAATAGACGACGGTTCCACTGACAGGACGGTAGAAGTCGCACGTGAAGCGGGCGCAGACCATATCATTTCTTTATACCGGAACCGTGGTCTTGCGACGGCTTTCCAGGTGGGTCTGGACGCCTGCCTGAAGCGAGGCGCCGATATCATCGTCAACACCGATGCGGATAACCAGTACCCTGGAGATCAGATTCCGCTCCTGGTAGACCAGGTCATCACACAACACGCCGACCTGGTGATCGCAGATCGCCAGGTGGCATCGGTCGCGCATTTCTCATTACAGAAGAGGCTGTTGCAGAAATTGGGCAGTTGGGTCGTGCGCGTGGCGTCGTCGACCTCTGTACCGGACGCACCCAGCGGCTTTAGGGCCTATACCAGAGAGACGGCGATGCGGTTGTTTGTTACCACCGATTTTTCCTACACCATTGACAATCTGATACAGGCCGGCAGACGGAATCTGAACGTGTGCCACGTGCCGATCAGGACCAGTGAAACTAGAGCATCTAAACTCCATGGGGGTAACTGGAATTTTGTCAAACGACAGGGCGGAACGATCGTAAGAAGCTATGCTTCGTATGAGCCCTTGAAAACATTCGTTTACCTGTCCAGTCCGTTCTTCGTGGCCTCTGCAATCCTCTGGATTCGGCTGGCTTACTTCTTTATCCGGGACGGCTTCGTGCTGCTGGGCCATATACAATCTCTGATGGTGGCAGGTATCCTTCTCATTACCGGGGTTCTGGTTTTGATGTTCGGCCTTCTCGCCGATCGTGTCGGCGACAACCGCAGAATGATTGACGAAATGATGTTCCGCCTTAGAAAATCTGAGCTTGATCTGATCGATTCGAGGAGGGAACAATCGGAAGTGTGAGCCATTGAAACATTTGAGACGGCCGCTTGATTTTGATACAAATTGATCTCGTGAACAAATAGGCATATCCATGCGAAATCCCACATGCTCACCATATAGGTATTCGGATGGATGCTAGAATCGAACCAGCCCGCGAGGGGGCAATGGGATTGGCCCGGTGGTTTTTCCGACTGGGCTCTGAATCCCAATTGTGTCACCGACATGAACGAACCAAGGACATGAGCAGAACCGATACCGGCTCCGGGTTCGGAGATGATCAAACGCGCCTTTCAGGCGGGAGAAGTGCATTCGGTATTTGACTTGTTGTTGCAGGAAGTCTACCGGGTGGACACAGACCTGAGCGCCACAGTCATCCGATTCGGCATCATACCCGACCGAACGGCTATCTTCCTAACATTCAGAGCCGGCTTGGAAGAGGATATCCCGTCCGACAACCTGGATCGTGCTCGCCAGGGGCAAGCTTTCGTGCTGGAAGCCCAAAGAATACGACCTGAACAGAATATAAGACGGTATTTTGGAAATTTTCCCGCGCCCGGAACACGGAGAAAACGCTTGACACTTTACGCCCCTAGACATACTTTGACAGCACAATTAGACACAGATTTCAAACTGTGAATTACGCCGCTTGTCCCGTAGCATGAGGAGGCGTGTTGTGAGCGTTGAAACCGCCCCCGTTACGGAGGCTGACCTTCGTGACGACCACCTTGATGGCCTTGAACTGTCCCACAATGATTGCCGCAGACTCTATTATATCATGTGTCTCCAGCGGGAGTTTGAGACGCGTGTCTATACCCTCTTTAAACAAGGCCGCCTGAAAGGCGCCGCCTATGCCGGTGCGGGGCACGAAGCCATCGCTGCGGGTAGCGGCTATGCCATGTCCCCTCAGGATTACCTGGTCCCCCTCCACAGAACCATTGGAACACATTTTTTACGCGGCCATTCACCGAAGATCATGATGTGTCAGTACATGGGGCGTGCTAACGGTGCCACCGGCGGAAAAGACGGCAACATGCACTGCGGGGACTGGAGCAAACAGATCGTTGGCATGACCAGCCACTTGGGCGCTAATATTCCAACGGCTGCAGGCGTGGCGCTTGCCAGCAAGCTGCAGGGGAAAAACGGTGTAGCCCTGACTTTTATCGGTGAAGGCGGTTCCAGCA
The DNA here is from genome assembly GCA_964470965.1 of uncultured Gemmatimonadota bacterium. Taxonomy (GTDB): domain Bacteria; phylum JAAXHH01; class JAAXHH01; order JAAXHH01; family JABIQT01; genus CAYYIS01. The sequence continues at coordinate 103,901 of CAYYIS010000005.1, forward strand.
TCGGCGATTTCCATGAAGGGCTGAACTTTGCGGCTGTAAGAAAGCTCCCCATGGTCCTTATCATTGACAACAACGGATACGCCTACTCCACGCCCACGGAACTCGAATATGCCTGCGAAAACCTGGTCGACCGGGCAGAAGGATACGGTATACCCGGCGTATTGATTGACGGCACGGATGTCCTCGCAGTATACCGAGAGACAAAGGCCGCATTTGAGCGGGCCAGAGCGGGAGAGGGGCCGACACTCATCGAGGCGAAAACTTACCGTCTACTCGGCCATGCCCAGCATGATCCTGCCGACTATGTACCTGAAGAAATCAAGGAAGAGGGAAGAAAGAACGATCCTCTGCTCCGTTGTGAAAGGGAATGGATCCAATTCGGATACTGCACACAGGAACAGATAGAAAAGATCAAAAGCGACTGCAGGCAGGAAATAGATGATGCTGTAGCATTGGCGGAGAGCAGTCCGTTACCGGAACCGGAAGATGCACTTACGGGCGTCTATGCAGATTGAGGGATACGAATGGAAGCCATAACATATCTGGAAGCCATCTCAGAAGGTCTTCGTGAAGAGATGCGCCGGGATGAGAGCGTATTCTGTCTCGGGGAGGATATCGGCGCATACGGCGGAGCGTTCAAAATCACGAAGGGATTTCTTGAAGAATTCGGGGAGGATCGTGTGATCGATACGCCCCTGGCGGAATCAGCCATCATCGGTGCTGCCCTGGGGTCGGCGATCATGGGAATGCGCCCCGTAGCGGAGATGCAATTCGCTGACTTTATCACCTCCGGGTTTAATCAGATCGTCAACAATGCAGCCAAGACTCATTACCGCTGGGGTGCGGCAGTCCCTATGGTCATCCGCTGCCCCTCAGGCGCAATGGGCAACGGTGGCCCATTTCACTCTCAAAATCCGGAAGCCTGGTTTTTTCGTGTGCCCGGTCTAAAAATCGTCGCGCCTTCGACCCCGTACGATGCCAAGGGATTAATCAAATCATCAATTCGAGATAACAACCCGGTGCTGTACTTCGAACATAAAGGTCTGTATCGCGACACCAAAATCAAAGCAAGCCTTCCAGAAAACGATTTCGTGGTTCCGATCGGTGAAGGCCTCATTCGCAGGGAAGGAAAAGATCTGACGATCATCACCTACGGTATGATGGTACACAGGTCGCTGGAAGCTGCGGAACAGTTGTCCGAGGAAGGCGTGGCAGTGGAAGTCATCGACCTGCGTTCTCTATTGCCGTTCGACAAGAATATGATTCTCGAGTCGGTCAAGAAAACCAACCGTTTGCTTATCGTACACGAAGATACGCTAACGGGAGGTATCGGCGGAGAGATGGCGGCGATCATCGCGGATGAAGCATTCGAATTTCTCGATGCACCGATCAAGCGAGTGGCTGCGATTGACACCCCGATTCCTTTCAGCCCGCCTCTCGAGGAGTTCTTCCTGCCCAACACTGAGAAGATCACCGCCGCCCTTAAGGATCTGGCCGCATACTGATGGAGTAATTATGAGTTTAGATATCGTGATGCCGAAGCTCGGAGAGAGCGTCACGGAAGGCACCGTGGTCCGGTGGCTCAAGCAGGAAGGGGATGAGGTCGGAAGGGATGAGTCAATCCTTGAGATCGCGACGGATAAAATCGATACGGACGTCCCCTGCATCACCGACGGGGTGTTAAAAAAAATCCTGGTGCACGATGGGGAAACGGTAGAAGTCGGCCAGGTGCTCGGTATCTTGGAAGTGGCAGGCGATGACGAGACGGATGCCACGCCCGCAATCGAAACGGAAGCTGAGTCCTCTACGGCCGTTGAAACAGCGGGAGAACCGGTTGCCGAAACGGCGCCCTCCGACGGCACAGATGACCCGTTGACCAGGGGAGACGGTGGTCGGTTTTATTCGCCGCTGGTCAGAAGTATTGCCCGTCGGGAAAGCGTTACCGGGGGGGAACTGGATGGTTTGAACGGAAGCGGCAGGCACGGCCGCGTTACCAAAAAGGATATACTGGCATACGTCGCCCAGCGCGCCGAATTACCAGCGGCACCTGCGATAACGAGGCCTGCCTCACCGGCGCTGGCTTATACATCTGCCGAAGCGGACGTGCTGGTCATGGACAATGTCCGCAACGCGATTGCCGAACACATGGTTCGCAGCAAGGCCACCTCCCCCCATGTCACCTCGTTCACTGAAGTGGATATGACCCACATCTCCCGGTATCGGGAACAGGTCAAAGATGAGTTCCTGAAGAAGGAAGGGTTCAAGCTGACGCTGACGCCGTTCTTCATCGCCGCCATTGTCGATGCCCTCCGTACCAATCCCATGCTGAACGCATCGGTAGACGGTGATAAGATCCTACTTTGGAAGCACATTAATTTTGGACTGGCCGTGGGTCTTGAAAAAGGGGTTGTGGTTCCGGTTATCCAGCACGCGGAGGAAAAAAACTTCCTTGGGCTGGCTGGTGCGGCCTATGACCTGGCGGTTCGTGCACACGATAGAAAACTTAATCCGGATGAACTGCATGGCGGTACGTTCACGCTCACTAATCCCGGTATGTGGGGCACCATGTTCGGCACGCCCATCATCAGCCAGCCCCAGATCGGCATCATCGCAACAGGTGCTGTGAAAAAGCAAATGGTGGTCCGGGATGACGATACTATTGCGATCCGCTCGATCATGTATATGAGCCTTTCGTACGATCACCGCGTTGTCGACGGGCTGAATGCAGCCCGGTTTACGCAGACCATCACGAAAAACCTGGAACAGTTCGATTTGAGTGAGGTGGGAATTTAAGGCTTCTAAAAAGGAGAATGAGAGGTTGGAGAAGGGAGAGGCCATGCCCTGATGCACTCCCCTTTCTTTCTCCCTTTTCGTTTAAGGGGACAGTATGGCCGATGTACATATCGGCACCATGGGCTGGTCGTACAAGGAATGGGTCGGGCCTTTCTACCCTAACGAAATGGACCAGAAAGTTTTCCTGGATTACTACTGTCAGGTTTTCAGTGCACTGGAGATCGACAGCACCTTTTACTTTATCCCCAAGGCGTCCGTGGTGGCGAACTGGAACAGCAAGACCCCGCCAGAATTCCGATTCACAGCCAAGATGCCCAGGATGATCACGCATGAGCGTAACCTGCTCGAATGTGAAGATCTGGTCGAAGCGTTTATGGTCAGCATTGGACTTCTGGGCCCCAAATTAGGCTGCGTACTGGTGCAGCTTCCGCCATCCTATCGATACAACCACCGGACAATGGACCGCACGGCAAAGTTCGTGGACATCCTGCCTGCCTCCGACTTCCGTTTCGCCATCGAATTTCGTCATAAATCCTGGATACAGGCCGAGGTCTTCTCCCTGCTGCGAGCACATGGTATCGCCTGGACCATACAGGATCACCCTTGGCACATGCCGTTATATCCCGAACTTACGGCTGATTTCACCTACATAAGGTGGATGGGTGATAACGACGACGAACGCATCGAACATGTGGGAGAGGTCGTGATCGACCGATCCCACGACCTCATCAAATGGTCGGAGCGGTTGAAAAAAGACATACTGCCCCGCGTGGATACCCTGTTCGGCTTGTTCAACAATCACTATGCAGGCCACGCGCCCACCAGCTGTAACCAGATGAAGCGTCTGCTGGGGCTGGATGCGGTTAACCCTGATATCGGGAAGCAGATGAGTTTGTTTTAACCAGCAGCAGCCAGGGCCTCCAAGTATGCCTTAGTCGTTTTTCCCAGACCCAAAACCAGGGCATCAGCGATTAGCGCGTGGCCGATGGATACCTCCATCACATTGGGTACCGCACGGCAGAACTTGGTCACGTTGTCCAGGTTGAGGTCGTGACCGGCATTGACCGCCAATCCAAGGTTTTGAGCATATTCACCGGCGGCAACAAAAGAGGACAGCACGTCCGCACAAGCATCTTCCCCTCGGCCGAACGCTTCGGCATACGGCTCGGTGTACAGTTCAATGCGGTCAGCGCCGACTTCCGGTACCAGGCGCATCTGCTCCGGATCCGGATCCATGAAAAGACTCACGCGGCATCCAAGGTCCTTCATCTCCTTAACGATCGGTTTCAGACGTTCCACATTCTCGACCATATTCCACCCGTGATCAGATGTAAACTGATCGGGATCGTCCGGAACCAGAGTGCACTGGGTCGGCGGAGTCTTACGGGCCACATCGAGTAAATTATGGTACGGATTCCCTTCGATATTGAACTCCACATCCGGAAACTCATTGAGCATATCATACAGGTCATCCACATCCCCGGGCGTGATATGGCGCTGATCCGGTCGGGGATGGACTGTGACACCGTACGCGCCGGCTTCGATCACGATGCGTGCCGCCTCTGTGACGCTGGGAATGCCGATGGTGCGCGTGTTGCGCAGCAGGGCTACTTTGTTCACATTAACGCTTAACTCGGTCATTTTGAGTACTCCCTTGCCTGTATTGAATTTCCGTTGACGGTGTCCGATTTCCACCATACCATACCCACGCAGTTTGAATTTATTCAACAAGATAACACAATTCACTCATTCGGGACAGGAGGAATTGGTTGCCTGCCGAACAGTTAATCTGCTGTTTAGAGACGCAATACCTTCAAATGGACCTTAATAATCGATCCGAGATAGTCAGCATACGCGATCGGGAGGATGATACGGAGTATCGCCCTCAAACCCGGGGCGCTGCGCTACTCCGGGTGGCATCCGGCGGTGACACGCTGGCGCCCGTAAGCAGCACCTACGATGACGAAAACCAGCAACTCCGCCTCCTATTTTCCTCTGATTTATCCGCCATTGTGTCAATCATAACCCGACCGACACACCTCACATTCGAATTGACATCACTGGAAGGCGAATGTCCGACGCATGCCGTCTGGGGCCCTATACCTACAACCATCGGCGGAATGATCGGCGAAACGGTCGGGGTTGTGCGAAACGAGCGATTCGCGTTCGGTATACAAGCACTGAACATCCATACTTCTGGAGGCTTCCCGGAAGGATACCCCGAATCCGGCGGGGAAAACGATGCGGCAACGGCAACCGACACCGGCAGCGAAGTTCGGGCCTACAGCAGGGCGACAGACGGCGGTGTCCTTCATTCGAAGATCGCACTCTTCGGTTGTCCGGACGCGCTGGCGTTGGAAACCATCGGGCGGATTGAGATCGATGAAGGTCTGCCGCATCCTATGCTGGACGGCGAATGGTGCAAAACCGGCCGGACCGCGAGGTCCTCTTATCTGATAACCGCCTTCGGTGAAGAGACCGTCGATGAGGCGATACGGTACACGCAGATGGCCGGATTCAACTATTTTTACCATGAAGACCCGTTCGAAACCTGGGGACGTTTCAAGCTGCGGCCGAGCGACTTTCCGAGCGGTGACGCTGGGCTGAAGCAATGTGTGGATAGGGCTGCCGCCTCTGGTCTCCGAATCGGCATACATACATTGAGCAATTTCATGACCACCAACGATGCGTACGTGACCCCCATGCCCGAGCCGCGTCTGATGCGTTCCGGAACAAGCCGGCTGACGGAAAGGGTGGATGCGGAATCTACGGAAATTCCGATTGCCGATGGGGGCCCGTTTCAGGACAGGGGCACCGTCTCTGCCGCAGTTGTCGGTAACGAACTCATCCGCTACCGGGCGGTGTCGAACGAAGCGCCCTGGCGCCTGCTCGGATGTCGACGCGCTGCCTTCGGGACGAAGGCGGAAGCATACGAATCCGGTACAGAAGTAGGCAAGCTGGCGGATCATCCCTACGGGGTTTTTTTCCCGAACCTGTCTCTTCAGGACGAATTGGCCAACCGCCTGGTCGAACTGTACAACGTTACCGGCCTGCGGCAGATCTCGTTCGACGGACTGGAAGGGTGCGCCATGACAGGCCACGGCATTTACGCCCACAACCGGTTCGTCACCAAGTGTTTCGACGGATGGAAGTCGGAGGTACTTAACGACGCCAGCCGGCTGACGCACTACCTGTGGCACATCCACACCCGCATGAACTGGGGCGAACCGTGGGGTAAGGCCACTCGCGAAGGCCAAATCGAACATCGTATCATCAATCAGGAATACTTCGAGCGAAACCTGTTCCCCCGGATGTTCGGTTGGTTTCAGTTGCGACTGGCCTCCGGTGACCTGGAAGCAACTTCACTGGACGATATGGAATGGGTGCTATCGAAATGCGCCGGTTACGATTCAGGGTTCGCACTGTCGGCCAGTCTTGCTGCACTGAAGGGCAACGGTCAGGCGAACTCCATTTTGATGGCGGCAAAGCAATGGGAGCGGGCACGGCTAGATCATTCCTTTACCGAAAAACAGGTCAGGCAACTCCGGGATCCGGCAAGAGACTTTCACCTGGAGCCGGACGGAGAGGCGCAGTGGAGGCTGTACCCTGTCGTTTATTCTCCGACGTACACATACCGGGAGATCATCCTTCAGCCAGGGGAACCCGGCGAGGCAGAATGGACGTTTGACAATCCACATGAAGACCAACCGTACCGTTTCATCCTGCGAACCCTACCGGATGTGGGCGTTATAAATGAAGACACCGTGGTCAACCCTGTCTTCGAGATCAATTTTTCCGAGGCCGTCCTTCCGGTCCGTCTGTGCCCCTACCAATATCTGGTCTGCGAGGGTGATGGCGTATGTACCGTCTACGATATCAACTGGAACCCATTGCAGACGGTGGATCTTCCCCCCGCCTGGCCGACGATCGTACATGGCGAAAATCAAATTCTGTTCTGGTTCGGAGAGTCCTCAAAGTGCAGCGTGGAGATACGAATCAAAGCCGTGGGACCATGGGATCGGGTTGGGCGGTAAAAAAATGACAGAACTTGAAGGCTTGGACGAGCAGGTATTCCTGGACCACCGGGTTTCTGACCGGACCAGGTCCACGCACCAATCGCCCGTGATCCGCCCATTGGATTAATGCCTGATACCGAACCGGCGGCACCCTATGGCGTTGAGGTGGTGCGTTGCTGAAGCGATATGAAGTGCCGATATGAAAACTAATCTCGTTTCCGGAACCAGATCCAGTAGACCGGTATGCCTGCGGCAAGACAGACGAGACCGGGAACAGCCTGAGTGGTATTTTCGACTAGAATCGAGACAATGACGCAGGTAGTGACCAGAAGGAAAAAGAGTGGTATCCAGGGATAACACGGTACCCGAAACGGTCTTGGGACATCCGGGTGGCTGCGGCGCAGCTTCAGAAGGGCCACGACGCACAATCCGAAATAGGCGTAGACTGCATAGACGAAAGCGTTAATGATATCCTGGAACGATCCGAGGAAAGTCCACACCATTGCCCAGAGGGTCAGGGCGACTATGGCTCGCGATGGGGTTCGGTAAGTAGGGTGTACGTGGGTGAACCATTTGAAGAAGATCCCTTCCTGCGCCATAGCATAGGGCACTCTCGGCGTATACATCAGAATACCGTTCATGGTGCCGAACGTGGAGATCATCACGGCCAGGGAAATCAGTGAGCCACCGACCGGGCCGATCAACCGCACCGCCACATCCGCAGCCACGCGCTCCGAGGCGGCGATTTCTTGGATGCTCAAAACATACAGGTAAGACCAGTTGACCGCAATGTACACGAGTGTGCAGGTGCCCAGCCCCAGGAAGATGGCTCGGGGCAGGATACGCTGGGGATCTTTCACCTCCCCGGCGATAGCGTTGGTGTTGGCCCAGCCCTGATAGGCGAACAGGGCCCCGATCATGGCGGGGCCCATGAGGCCCGCCAGGCCCCAGTCGATCTTCTGCGGCACCAGAGGTAAAAAATGGTTCCAATCGCCTCCGCCGACCAGAACCGCAACGACTGTGAGACTGACCAGAGCCGCGACCTTAGCGAAAGTAGTCAGATTCATGACAGCCCCGCCGAAGCGGACCCCGCAATAATTAACGGCGCAGAGTACCCACAGCAATACCCAGATGGCCACCTGCTGCGTGCTGACCGTTGAACCACCAACGGATATGACCACCGCGTCCGGTGACACCGTCGGTATGAAATACCCAAGATAACTCACGCACACCACCGCGATCGCCGCAAGTCCGGCGCTCTGTATGAGTACCACCTCCATCCAGCCGTACAGAAACCCGACAACCGGCGGAAACGCCTCCAGCAAATAAACCAACTGTCCTCCACTGCGCGGCATCATGGCCCCCAGCTCCGCGAAGCACAGCGCCCCGGTAAAACCCATCAGTCCGCCGATAAACCAAACGGACATAAACAACCCGGGATTACCCAGCGCCTGAGCGATTCCGGCAGGCGCACCGAATATGCCGGACCCGATGATCCCACCGATAACGATGGTCGTGGCGGATGTAAGTCCGAGGTCGCGCGCCAGCTCGGTTTCGAGGGTAAATCGGTTAGGCAACTGGTTCATTAATCGGTCGATTCATTGGTTGACTGAAAGGCCATAACTGGATCATTGATGAGGTACAATCGGCAGAAAGTCAAGGTGTGTTAGGGTCAGATTCCCAGGAAACCCTGTGATGATCTTTTGGGTTTCCTGGGAATTCCTTCTGGTTTGGACCGATTGTAACCGGGACGAAATTTCGCAACCTTGAGGTTGTTCAGGTACGATAAACGAGATTGAATTCCGGGAGTGGCGGTTAGACTATTTTTTCAACCCCTTCGTTGTGCTATTTTCAGATTCTCAGATTTGTTCTAAACAGCTTGAGTATTCGGTTGTATTCATCGGTCCAGCTGTTGGCCTCCCGGAAGCCGTGGTCCCCCATAGGGTACATGGCCACCTCCGGTTCTCTTTACCCAATTCGATCAATCGCTGCGACAATCTGACCGGACCGAAACGTGAAAAACCCACATCTTCTGCGTATCCGCACAGTGGTTGGCGTCAGCGCCGTATGAAAAAATCAGATCACGCATAGCATCGTTTTTTGTAAACCAAATGGTGGGTTCCGGAACGGTCCTGGGGATGCATGCCATTCGGACAACATCCCTTGTTCAGAAAAAACGAACGATATCCGATTGATATACCTGGGCTGCCTACCTCTGAGCGTGATTTTGTCTATCATGATCGAACAGATCCGCATGTTCCGACTTCAGCCGAAAAATCATATCAGCATGTCAGGTTTCGACCGCTGAAGCCAGTGCCGCCTCAGATCCTGCCTCAAGGTGCTTCCGGCCCCGCTTGGCCTGTTATGAATACCGGAATCGGATGGAGACTTTCCTATTATGACAGCCCTCTCTCGAGGACGCCCGGCGTCCGCTTAGGAACAGGCAGGAGGATACCCGCATGCAGGAAAAAACCAGCTGAGCGGGGCCCTTGCCGCGGACAAGAGGCTCCCTGTTGCGTTCTGAAAAAAACTTAATGGACTTCAGCCAGTTTGCAAGGAAAATGAAGCGCGGATATCTGCAATTCTGAAATGCCTTGACAGGGATATTGATAATTCCTACATGGTAGGTGGCACAGACGACGATCTTTAATGCAATATTTACCGCCTCCTGGAAAGGTTCGGGTGAAATGTCCGTCACAACGCCTTTATTGCCGACCGACATACCGGAAGATGTCGGAATATCATCGGGCACATTCGAGGAAATCAACAGTTATATGCAGTCCTGGATCGAGACGGACCGTGCGGCGGCAGCGGCGATCGGTCTGGCCCGTCGAGGGCGGGTTCTGATGCGGGGGGTCGGCAGGATGACGCTGGACTCGGACGGTGTGGTTCTGCCGGCAGACGCAATTTTCCTGGTCGCTTCGATTACCAAGCCTGTGACCTGTGCCGCGGTAGCGTTGCTACTACAGAAAGGTCTGATACAGATTGATACACCGGTGAGCGCCATCGTTTCGGAATTCCGAGGGCAGGGCAAGGAGACGATCACAATCCACCATCTGCTAACGCATACTTCCGGTCTGCCGGACATGATTCCTGAGAACATGGAATACAGGAAGGAATTCCGTCCCTTGGATAAATTCATCGAACGAATCTGTACGGTGAATCTGCTTTTTAAACCCGGTACCGGTGTTTCATATCAAAGCACCGGCATCGCTATGCTTGGCGAGATCGTAAAGCGGATTACCGGAACGCCGTTGCCGGAATTCCTTCACGACGAATTTTTTGTTCCCCTGGGCATGGACGATACCTCTCTGGGCATTCAAAATATAGATGAAAACCGCATCCCGACCATCCGTGTCCCGGAGGAGGTGATCGAAGCGGAATGGCACTGGAACCGTGCGTACTGGCGTGGACTGGGGGCGCCGTGGGGCGGTATGTTCACCACGGTTCGGGATTTGAATATTTTTCTGCAGACCTTCCTCAACGGCGGCGCTTACGGAAACACACGCATTCTCTCACCGGAAACAGTGGCGGGTATGATCGCCAATCATACGGATTACATGCCCGATCTGCCCGATGAAGCCAAACAGAAGGCGAACTGGGGCCTGGGCTGGCGGCTCAACGGGCCGACACCATCCTTCGGAGGGAAGAGTCCGCCATCCCAACAGGCGTTCGGCCATGGCGGCTCTACCGGCACCGAATGCTGGGCGGATCCTGAAACCGGCCTGTCCTGCGCTCTTTTCACGACCCAGCCGGAGATGTATGGCAGCGATGAGTTCAAGAGGGTCGCGGACCTGGCAGTACGTTGAGAGCCATAGGTAGATTAGCGTTCGGATTTGTCTATGTACAAACCAGCCACTATCCGTTACGGTCTTCAGCGCGTGGCGGCTGTATACGTTTGACATATCTGAACAAGTATGTCCTGTACACGCGCTAAATGCATGTTAATGAATTCGTGATTAACGGGCGGCAGGTTTACCAGGCGGACGAGCCTTCCTTTGCGTTTTTTCCGGTTGCTGGTTCAGGGAGACTTCGATACCGCTTTAATCAAACTCAGCACGATGGATTCGCAGCGAGCGGAGTGAGCGGTATTTGGAACCAGACTCCAACAACAAAGGGCGATACCGAATCGACCGGTATCGCCCTTTGTCTTGCTTGCCTGCACCGGCGGGTTCCTATTTCAACAACAGCATCTTGCGTGCTTTGCTGAACTCACCGGCTTCGATGCGGTATACGTAGATGCCGCTGGCAGTCGCCCCCCCGCGTTGGCTCATACCGTTCCAAGAAACCTCATGGAACCCGGCCGCCATGGCCTCATCGTTCAGCAGACGGACCACCTCCTGGCCGAGTATGTTGTAGACGATCAGCGAGACTTTGGTCGGATTCGGAAGGTCGAAGCGAATCGTAGTGGCCGGATTGAACGGGTTCGGCGCATTCTGATTCAGCGCGAACGTACTCGGCGCCCCTACACGCAGGCTGATTGGACCGAAACGCCGCATCTCGCCAAGGGCGCTTACCGATTCGATCATGTAGAAGTACCGCTGGTTCACCTGTACCGCGCCATCCTGGAATTCAAACATGTCGTTTCCAGTGATGAGCTCATCCGTAAGCCGCTCGAAGCCACCGTCGCGGTTCAGACTCCGCAGCACATGGAAGCCCGAAAGCGCCGGATCCGGCGTGCCGATAGACCAGGTGACGATCACGACACCTCGATCGGACTCGGCCGCCATGGTAGCCAGAGTTACCGAGGTCGGCGTGGCAGCGGAGGCCACGAACGACTGACCCGCAGACCACTCGCCGGCAAACGACCCGTCGCTGGCTGTCGAACGCCAGTAATAAGTTACACCGTCGCTCAATGCCGTGCTGTCCGGCTGGCCGAGATCGAGCACTTGCCAGTTGGTCGGATTGCCGGTCGTGCCTTCGTCAACGCCTTCCCTGGAAGCGATGACGCTGGTGAAGCCCGCATCGGTCGCCACCTGGAACGTGTACGTCAGCGTGGCCCGGGACGGATCCCCCGACACGGCTGTGGCATTGGCCACAACCAGAACAGGTTTGAGAGAAACCGTATCACCCGTCGCCGGCGTGGTGGCGGTAGGCGCAGTGGCCACCTGTGAGGTTCCGGGCGTCACCGCGCTTGTGCTCGTGGCAGAGGTGCCCACGTTGCCGGCGTTGTCTATGGCCGTCACGGTGTATGTGTACGTGGTGTCGTTGGTGGCCGTCGGATCCAGCAGTTCCACCTCAGTCACATTGGTGGCGATCGTGGTGCTGTTCCGAGTAATGTTGTAACCCATGATCCCGGACGCGTCCGTACTGGCATCCCAGCGTAACAGCACCGCACCACTGCCCGGAACCGCCGTTGCGGTGGCGGGAGGCGCAGGTTCGGTCAGATCCACATCGGCCGGCGTCGTCACACTGTCCAGATCACTCTTGGCCTGCGGCCGCGGTACGCTCTGATCCAGGACGTTCTCCGAACCTACCTGGAAATAGTACGTGCGTCCCAATTCCAGCCCCGTCAACGTTACCGAATGCGAGGTTGCACCAGTCTGGGTTCCGGTTGTCACCTGGGTCGACAGATCGGACAGCGTGTCGTAATCTACGAAGCTGCTGGCCAGTTTATCGGTGGCCCAGGTGAAAGTGACCGTCGCCGTGGAGTCCGGTTGGGTGGACGTGGACGTGGCCACGTCAGACACTGCCGGAGTGGCCACGTCGGGTGTGGCCGACGTGGTGAACGTGAATGTGCCACTGGTACTCGGTCCGTTATCTGTAACATCGGTGGAGGATACCTTGTAGAAGTACTGCGTACTCGCGCTAAGACCGGTCAGGGTCACTTGATGGTCGGTGACGATAGCCAAATCGGACGCGGTCGTTATCAGGCTGTCCGCGTTGGTTCCGAACTGCACATCCGAATCGGCGCCTTCGTCGGTGGTCCAGGCGATAATGGCCCTGTCATCCGACGGTGCGGAAGAGATAGAGGCATCGTCGATGACCGGCGGCGTTGCATCCGCGCTGGCTACCGTGAGTCCCACTGCCTGAGCGCTGGTGGTCGGTCCGTTGTTGCTCGGATCGATCGACGACACAGTGAAGTCATACGAGGTGTTCGGAGTCAGGTTGCTCAGAGTAAGCTGATGCAGGGTCACCTGATCCGAACTGGTAGTGCTCTCGTTGAGGTTGCCACCGATGCCAAAGTCCACCTGGCTGGTCGACAGTTCATCCGTCTCCCACTGGATCACGAGTTGGTTGTCCGTCTGCGCGACCAAGGACGGCCCGTTCAGGATGATCGGCGCCTGTGTATCAGGCTGTGTGTTGGTTGTGAAGCGCCCGTTGGATCCCGGCACCTGCACGATACCGGTGATAAACAGCTTGCCGCCGCTGACCACGGGCTTCGCCGTACTGAATTGCGTTTCCGGCGGCCAGATTAGGAACCGTCCGTCCGGCGCCTGAGAGGTGATGACCACCAGATACTGTCCGCCCGCGATGAGGCCCGGCAATACGACCCGATGGTTTTTGGTAAAGTCGTCACTGCCCCGGACAAATGCATCATCGAGGTTAAACGTTCCGGTTCCCGTCGAATCCAACTGAAAGTACGCGAACCCGTTCGACGGTATGTTGGTACGCCAGCGGAACACCACCCGCTCGTCCGACTTGTAGCCCACTGACGGCGCTCTTGTAAAGCGAAGGGGCGCCACCCGTCCGGACTGCTTCGTCCTGAACCAGCCGGTACGGCTGACGGCCGACTGACCGTTGGAGCGTGTGGCTTTGACGAAATAGCTATACCTTGTTTCAGGCTTGAGATTAGTCAGAATCGCCGTCGGGCTGGTCGAAGGATCCGAGACCGTTTCGGACAATGTGTCCGTGGAATCTGCCTCCCAGTAAAAAGCCTCCAGCTGGACCGGGAAGCTTGAGACGATCGAGATGAGCGCGGTCGTGTCCGTTGTGGCGAAGTCATCCACCTTCCTCACACGGAAGACCGGCGGCAGTGTATCGATGGTCGCCCGCGTGAGGAACGAGATGGTATCGCTGGATACCGTCTGGCTGCCGGTAGCACTGAACACCACCTGATACCGTTTGCCCGCGATAAGGCCGGATAGTGTGATAAAATGGCTCTTCTTTTTTTTGTTATCTTCGACAAGTTGAGTAAGTGTTCCTGCGCCTACCGTGTCGAAGTTGGCCACCACCGTGGTTCGCCGGTCCGTCCGCATGAGAAATCCGGCGCTTTTGTCTGATCGTTCCGTAAGCCTCGGAAAGACCGCGAAGACCGGTGGTGCCAGATCCGCAATGCCGCGTGTGCGAAACGAATCTACAGCAGAGGTGAACGTCCGGCCGAAGGGATCTTCGGCGTGTATCTGGAAATAGTAGGTCGTAGCCCGGGACAGCCCGGAAAGAACCAGAGTATGGTTCTGAACACCCAGGGAGTCCGCTTCTTCTTCTACCGTTTCAGATAACGAATCGCTTGCGGTGCCGTACGTCAAGACTGTGTTGGTCGCACCGCTAGTACGCCAGGCGATCGTGGCGTACGTGGTGTCCGGCTCCACAACCGGCCCCGCGACGATGACCGCCTGGCGGGGCGCTGGAATGTCGTTTTGATTTATACCCACGATATCCGACAGATGAGTCACCGTGACAACCAATTCCTGTGAATCCGGATTGTATTGGGTAAATATGCCTTCCTGAGTAGGATGGCCGTCCTCTTCCAGGAACACCAGCGCCAGGTCGGAAGGATCGGCGCCGGAGAATCCCGAATTGTTGAGTAAGTCTGCTGAAGCGCCTGCCGGAAACTGGAAAATTAATGGTGAGCCATCCCGAAAATCGAAGCGGTCAAACATCACCCCGTCTTTCTCGATCCTGAGATTGATGTGAAAGAACGTATCAATCGTGTCGCCTTCAACAACGATGGGTGTGCTCCTCGGTTTACTCTGGTCGGTCACATCGAGGTTCTTGATAGTGGCATGCAACGTGACACCGTCCGCCTCATTTATGTTAACATCCGGGATATTGATGGCCATATTCGCGAGACCATCCATGAACGGTTGAACACGGTCACCGGTGAATAGTCCATTGGCGCCGCCTGAGAAGCCGCTCAGATCTTTGGAACCAAACGTGTTGAGAATACCCAGGGGGATCGTACTGGTATCGATCGGTATCGTAACAGCCACAGTCACAGAATCTCCAAGGAAAGGGATCCTCGCCGTAGCATCCAGAGACAGGATAACCCGAATTTCCCTTGGATCAAGCGTCTGGATCGGTTTGATACGCCGGATACGGTGGTTGTTCGCATCGGCCACATAGATATTGCCGGCTGGACCGATGATCAGACCTGCAGGTCCATTCAAAGACGCCAGGGCACCGGGGCCATTGGCGAAATCGGCCAGACCGGAACCGGCGACAGTCGATACTTCGTTGTCTACCAGGTTGAGTTTACGGATTCTGTTGTCCTCATAATCCGAAATCACCAGGTTGTTTCCGGAGATGTCGATACCGGCTGGTGCAGCGAAAAGTGCGTCTGTGGTTGCGCCGTCGGCAAAGCCGGAATCACTGCCGGCAATGGTAGTGACATCGTACGTGTTACGGTCAATTTTTTTGATCTTGTGGGCACCAGCATCGGTGAGGTACAGGTACCGCCCTTTAGAAGCCAGACTGATAGGATCCATGAACTGCGCAGCCGTTCCAACGCCGTCGGTATCACCCTGTTGCATTCCGCCTGCTGCGGTTGTGACTTCCGTGGTTTCCAGGTTAATTTTCCTGATGCTGTAGTTGGAGGCGTCGGCGACGTACAGAGAGTCGTCTACAATCACCATACCCAACGGTTCATTAAATTGGGCATCTGCACCCGTGCCGTCAGCAGATCCAGCTACGCCAGAACCAGCCAGGGTAGTGACATTGGCTGTGTTCAGGTTGATTTTCCGGATTACATGCCCCGCTTCCTCGGACACGTACGCGTGGGCTCCCTGTATTTCGATAAACGCGGGCGTATTGAACGAAGCGGCTGTCCCGATACCGTCGATGGTCTCAGCCTGCCCGTCTCCCGCGAGGGTGGTAACCTCCCCCGTAATCAGGTTCACCGTACGGATCCGATGGTTTCCGCTATCCGCCACGTACAGATTATTACCGCGAACGGCAACGTCTGTCGGCTCGTCGAAGAGGGCGCTCAGCGGATCGTTGGAATCCCGATAATCCGGGTCGCCCGACCCCGCAAGAGTGGATACATCACCAGACGCCACATCCACCGACACCGGCAAGGCGGACCCGTATGCACTGGATCCAACGTTCGCGGATTCGGTAACATTGCCTGGCTGGGCAGAAACCTTGGTCCCGGATATCGCCGCAAAATAGATCAAAAATCCAATTACTACATACTTTTTCATACCGTCCTCCTGAGAATGAGCACCGTTCTCTTTTAACTGGTAGGATGTACCTGGGTACACCCTACGCCCAAGTCAGATACAGAGTCGGTTTTTATAACAAATTGCTTTTTGTGCAAAATCTCCAAATTTCTCCATTACACCACCGGCCGCCGGATTTACATGGTAAACGACGGTAAAGAATATTGGGGGGCGTTATTTTTCTGGCTTTGACATAAATATAACCAGACACTACCTCTGTCAACGGGTGATTTAATTCCATTCTCAATAGAATACGAAAGAAAGCTCCTTCCATAGGTCCGACACGAATTCATCTGTAGGTAAATTACGAATTACAGCGATTGCCCAAAATGATCGGCATCACACGACCCCAGGTTATTTCGAGGGACAATTCGTGTGAAACAGGTATGCCGAAAAAAATCACGCCTTTTTTGATGTATTCTTTCTTGACTTCTATGTACTTTGAATTAATATAGGGCGTACCATAGGGCGTACCTTTCGAGCAAGGAACCGGCGTCGGGCGTATGGTCGAGCTTTCTCACGGGCGTACGCCCCTCCGTTAGAAAAACACAAAGATACAGGGTAGGCTGGATCTCCTGATCGGCGGGCACCTGTTCATGGTTCCGGTACACGGCTCAGCGACCAGCCCAACCCCAACAAAGGAGAAGACTCTCTTGCAAGCACTTGAGTATGCTACACCGCAAAGTGTATCCGACGCGGTGGGACTGCTGAATGAAAACGGCGTCAACGCCCTTGTCTTGGCCGGCGGAACCGACGTCATCGTACAGGTTCGAGAAGGCCGCAGGCCTGCCGATCTGGTGGTCGATATCAAACATATACCGGATGTCAACGAACTCTCGTATCATCCGTCGGACGGACTGCACATCGGCGCGGCCGTACCCTGTTATCGAATTTACGGAGATGAAGCGATCGCAAAGGCGTATTCCGGATTGGTAGATTCGGCCTCACTGATCGGAGGTACGGCCATCCAGGGCCGTGCGTCCCTGGGCGGCAACCTTTGCAACGCTTCCCCCGCTGCAGATTCCATCCCGGCGTTGATTGCCTACGGCGCCGTATGCACCATAGCCGGACCAAACGGCTCTAGGCAGGTAGCGGTGGAAGATTTCTGCACCGGTCCGGGAAGAACCGTTCTGGGGAAGGGCGAATTCCTCGTTTCGTTTGACATTCCAGCGCCGGAAGCCAATGCAGGCTGTTATTATTTGAGGTTCATACCCCGTAATGAAATGGACATCGCGGTTGTCGGGGTTGGAGCGAAAGTGGTGCTAAGCGATGACCATTGCCGGTTCCAATCAGCCCGGATCGCAGTCGGCGCGGTGGCGCCGACCCCTCTGTTCGTACGGGAAGCCGGCGACGGGCTGGCTGGAAAAGCGGTATCCGCCGAAGTGATTCAGGAGGCGAGTGAACTCGCACGGGGTGCGGCGCGGCCGATCAGTGATATGCGCGGCACAGCGGAATACCGGACCCATCTCACCGGTGTATTGACCAAACGCGCCATCCAGGGCGCCGTGCAAAGAGCGAAGGAGTCTTAATCGATGCCCAGTAAAGTACATGTACAGGCCACGATCAACAGCGAAGAGGTGGAGTTCCTCTGTGAAACACGCCAGAGCCTGCTGGAAGTCCTGCGGGACGTGCTTGGATTTACCGGTTCCAAAGAAGGCTGCAACAACGGAAACTGCGGAGCCTGCAGTGTCATACTCGATGGACGTCTGGTAAATTCATGCCTGGTGTTCGGTTTTGAAGTCCAGGGATGTGATATCCAGACCATAGAAGGCATCGGTTCACCCGAAGATTTGCATCCGCTTCAGCAGCAGTTCCTCGAGCATGCGGCGCTGCAGTGCGGTATCTGCACGCCCGGGTTCATCGTGGCTGCGAAAGCGCTGCTGGACCGGAATCCGGATCCGACCGAAGCCGAGGTACGCAACTGGCTGGCTGGCAACCTGTGCCGCTGCACAGGCTACGACAAAATCGTCCGCGCGGTTGTGGATGCGGCAAAGGTATCTCAGACTTAACACAAGAAGAGGAGAGACAACGTGTCTACGAACGGATACAAAGTCATAGGGACGCGACCGATCCGCCACGACGGAGTCGATAAGGTGACCGGCCGTGCCCTGTACGGCGCGGACATCCGGCTAACCGGTATGCTGCACGGTAAAATCCTGCGCAGTCCCCACGCCCACGCCCGTATAAAGAATATCGATACAAGCAAGGCCGAGGCGTTGCCCGGTGTAAAAGCAGTTGCTACGGCTGCGGACCTTCCACAGGTCGCCGACAAAATCGCCGATCTGGGCGAGGCCATTGTGAACCTGCGTGACGCAAGCAATAACGTACTGGCCTACGGAAAAGTTCTGTACAAAGGCCATGCAGTCGCAGGCGTAGCCGCCACGAATCCCCACATCGCTGAAGAAGCGCTTGGACTGATAGACGTATCATATGAAGTGCTGCCCCATGTCACCGGGGTGCGCGAAGCCATGAAGGACGATGCGCCGATCCTGCATGAAGATATGAAGATGACCGAAATGGGTGAAGAAACCGATAAAATCAGTAATATCGCCAGCCATTTCCAGCACAAACAGGGGGATCCCGAAAAGGGATTTTCCGAGGCGGATGTGGTGATAGAACGTGAATTCGACACGGCGACGGTCCATCAGGGTTATATCGAACCTCACAATGCGACCGCCGTGTGGAATGAAGAAGGCCACCTGACTATTTATACAAGTACGCAGGGTGCATTCGCGGTCCGCGATCAGCTCGTCGAAATTCTTCAGATTCCCGTATCAAAAGTCAAAATTGTCCCCATGGAAATAGGCGGCGGTTTCGGTGGGAAGATTTCGGTCTACACCGATCCGGTGGCTGCAGTCCTGTCCAAAAAATCCGGTCATCCCGTCAAGACGACCATGGACCGAGACGAGGTGTTCGAAGGCACAGGACCAACGCCGGGTTCCTATCTCAAGATTAAAATGGGCGCTACAAACGACGGACGCATCATCGCGGCGACCGCTTACATGGCTTATGAGGCCGGCGCCTATCCTGGCTCCCCGGTCGGCGCCGGCGCCGGTTGTATTCTGACGCCCTACAACATCCCGAATGTGCAGATTGACGGTTATGACGTGTGCGTCAACAAACCCAAGACAAACGCGTACCGGGCACCGGGCGCTACGAATGCGGCGTTCGGTTCCGAGACGGTGGTGGATGAACTGGCGGAAACGATCGGCATGGATCCGTTGGAATTTCGTATCAAGAACGGCGTCAATGAAGGTCACCGCCGGCCCGATGGCCCCGAACATCCGAGGATCGGTTGCATCGAAACCACGGAAGCGGCGAAGCAGTCCAGTCACTACGCGTCGACACTTGAACCGTCTACCGACGGCAAGCTGCGTGGTCGTGGCGTTGCCTCCGGATACTGGTTCAACTTCAACGGTGGCCGGTCTGCTATCTCCGTCAGCGTCAACGATGATGGCACCATCAATATGATGGAGGGATCAACCGACATCGGCGGCAGCCGCGCCTCTATCGCCATGCAGCTCGCGGAGACGGTCGGTATGACCGCACAAGACATCAACCCACGCGTGGTCGACACCGATGCCATCGGCTATACGGATGTGACCGGCGGGAGCCGCACCACGTTCGGTACAGGCATTGCGGCCCATGCCACCGGCCAGGCCTTGATCCGCGAAATGAAGGAGAGGGCATCACAGATCTGGGACGTGTCGGCGGACGCTATCGAATTCAAGGACGGGGTGTTCTCCTATAAGGATGATGACGAGAAACGCGGTACCTTCAAGGAACTGGCCGGAAAAATCGGCGGGACCGGCGGGCCGCTTGTGGCCCAGGTGAGCACCAATCCGGACGGCTCCGGCGGCGGAGCGTTTGCCACTCACATCGTCGATGTGGAAGTGGATCCGGACACCGGCAAGGTGGATATCCTACGTTACACCGCAGTTCAGGATGTAGGCACAGCTATCCATCCGAGCTATGTGGAAGGACAGATGCAGGGCGGTGTGGTACAGGGTATTGGCTGGGCTTTGAACGAGGAGTATATCTACAACGATAACGGCGAGATGACCAACGCCAGCTTCCTCGACTACCGCATGCCCACGACCCTCGATCTTCCCATGATCGAAACGATCATGGTGGAAGTACCCAACGTCAGCCATCCCTACGGTGTCCGTGGCGTCGGAGAAGTGCCTATCGTGCCGCCACCCGCGGCTATCGCCAATGCGATCTACCAGGCGACGGGAGTCCGCATGGTCGATCTGCCAATGTCACCGCCCCGCTTAACCGCGGAGATGGCGAACAAGGGGTAGGGTATGCCCACCGTATGGATTCCATCCCTGATGCGCAATCTGACGGACGGGGTTGAGAAGATAAAACTCGACGCCGTATCGGTGGGTCAGATAGTGACGCAACTGGACGAGAAGTACCCGGGATTCAGAAAACGGATATGTGACGAACAGGAAGATCGCATCCGGCCAAACATCGCGATAATGGTCGACGGGCGTAACGTAAAAATGGGACTGCAGGAAAAGGTGGACCAAAACAGTGAGGTGCACTTCCTGCCAGCAATCAAGGGAGGGTAGGTTCCTCGCTTGTAAATGAAAGGCCGTTCCATATGACAATGGGACGGCCTTTTTATTTTGGTGTATCCCGGTTCTATGTCAGTTTGTTCCGCACATTCCCAATCAGGATGCCGCTTTCAACATCGGCGGTGATCAACTCAATTAGATCCGCCCGGGCACTCCGACCTTCCCGGAAAACTGTTCCGGGAGCAAAAACGTTTTCAGCAGGAGTTTTTACTCCCTTGGATTGAACGAATTGGTTATTGGGTGTCCTTCTCTGCCGATGACTGACGAAGTGTCGATTGGGAATTATCCAGGCGCCTGAAAAGACTCAGACGTTACACGTGTATCCGTTCGAGGATGGAATGCAGACGTTCGTAATCGTCTTTGAGCAGACGGGCGACCTCTTTGCCAGCCCGAACCAGATAGTTTCCGTTTTCACCACGAGCCAGATAGGCATTGCGGATGGCTGCAATGGTGAGCTCATCGGACGGGACCCTGGTCTGGTTAAAAATTGGGCGGAGGTAATGGGATCGGTCCGTGAAACTCGCAATCTCTTCCGCGGAACAGAAATGCACAAAGCTGTGGATTTTGGGCGGTTGAGGCGGCAGGGACTGGTAAATACCCGTGTCATCTTTGTAGCCGATGATTAGCGAGGTGAATTCTGTGCGTAAAAGTTCAAATATCTGAGGCTGTTCGAGGCGCAGTTCGTCCTCTGTCTTCCCGTACGCCGTGGGCCTCCGATTCGGCTCCATGCTCTGAGTGGCCACGCTGTATACGATCGCATAGACAATCGGATAGCTGTCTATCTTGACATAGGCCCCGAAGGGAGGCGCGCCGTGTAGCACGCGGCTCTCTGCCGTGAACTCAATCGTGTTACTCTCAATTACCTCTCCCACATGCGGTTGGCCCTGCTCAGCCATTACTATCCTCCGTCATTTCCATTAAATCAACAATCTGCGTTTCGAAATATTCTTGCGCGATACTTCGGATCGGACACCACCGATGACGTATGAATCGCTTAATAAACGATAGAACAACTCCCGGTCGGCTCCTCGGACAACCGCTTTCTCATGGGCCTCGGACAGGACAATCGGATATCCCTTTCCTTTTTCCACCTGGTCGCACACCGTGGCATGAACAAGATCCAAGAGTTTCGAATCCTGGGCCACCCATTCGGGTATTTCCACTCGGGCCACTTCGAAGCCCACATTAACATAGAAGAAATAAATTCGATGACGACCATATTCCTTCAGTATTTCGGATGTACTGCGGAACAGCACGGAACGGTCTCCAGGATTGTGGAGCACCCGCCCGAAGAGCACGCGGTCCGTCAAGCCTTCGATCACGGTGCAGGGAGGCCTGTCCGGATGGAGCGTGTGCTGCGGGCAGGCGTCGCAGGCCGGGACCTCATCTTCGGGGCACAGCCCCACGCGCAGGGCGTTGACTACATCCGCACTGTTGGGACTGCTGATGTACCCGGCCACCGGAACCCCCGCGTCGGCAAACCGATCGAAGGCGCCCATCGTCTCTTTTAGCATCGGAATTTTGAAGTCGTCCGGCTTTCCTTCCAGCGTCCAGTCGATCAGGGTTCCATCGGACATACCCACCGCTTTCGTACGTGAGTCGGGAATTTCGTCTATCAAATCCGCCAGTGTCGTCAATTCCATCACACCGCGCCGGATCCCCACAACTTCGGCATTGATAGGTATTCGCTTGCCGCTCCATTCCACATACAAATCGTCTTCATTGAAAAACAAACTCGGCTTGCTGGCAAGGATAGGACGTTCTCTGGTGCCATAGTGAATTACGATGGTTCCGATGTTTATGAGATAGCAGTTAGACACTTCATGGCGATCCGGAAATAGCTGAGAGCCGTCCGTCGCCAGCAGCGTGATCTGGGCCGGGCGTTCGGGACGTTGTCTATGAATCGTCATCGGTTCAAGTATTTCGCCCACCAGCCAGCCGGGTTTGCTGCGTCCAATCTTTTCAGCAAGGAATCGCCAGTCCACTGTCCAGCGCCGGGCTTCCTGGTACGCCCTTTCCAGTTTATTTCCGGAAGCACGCTGCACGGAATGTTGCTCCCGGACCATGATGCTAATCTGCTGTTTTGTCGCTATGTGATCAAGCATAGGCCTGCGCCGCCGTTCCGTATATGTGGGGTGTTATCGTCTTATGATACTACCTGACAGAAATTTCCAAAAGACCAAACACCTTATAACTAAACATTTGTATCGTGGATGTCAAGGAATTTATGCCTGAGCTTCTGTCGCCCAGTGGGTTACGGTCCATTTCCTCCAGGGCATTTTGCATTTCATTAGGGGCCGAAAGCGGTAGTTCCTGCTTGACAGTAAACGGACACGCACATACACTTACGCTACGGAAGGAGATGCCTTTGAGCCAGGCCGATGATGCGTCTTCGCATAACCAATGGAAAGGGCTGCTGCTGTGGCCTCTGGTCGTCGCTGTCTTGTTCGTACTGCCGTCCCTCAACGACGGTCTTGTGTCGGACGATTATGAATTGATCGCAGAAGGCACCATCAGGACATCCGATCACATACTGGAGGCTTTGACAGAATCCGGTATGGCGGGGTTTTATCGTCCGGTTCCGAGACTTCTTCTGGGAATTAATCGGGCGATCCACGGTTTGCACCCGTTCGGCTACCATTTCATCAATGCGCTTGTACATGCGGCAGTGGTGATAGTCCTGGTGAAGCTGCTGTCCACGGTAACCGCAGGGACCGCCGTTC
Source organism: uncultured Gemmatimonadota bacterium (assembly GCA_964470965.1). Taxonomy (GTDB): domain Bacteria; phylum JAAXHH01; class JAAXHH01; order JAAXHH01; family JABIQT01; genus CAYYIS01. Next base: position 127,396 of record CAYYIS010000005.1, read on the forward strand.
CGCTGATCGCCGGGGTGCTGTTCGCCGGGCATTTTGTGCATGTAGAACCGGTGTACTGGGTCTCTGCCCGAAACGAACTGCTGGCTGCCCTGCTGTACTTGGCTGCCCTATTGTGTATCACGCGAGAAGCGAAACGCTTAAGGATCGCGGCGCTTGCGGTTTTTTTTCTGGCGCTGCTCACGAAGGAGACAGCCGTTACCCTGCCGTTTACAGTGGTTCTGGTGACTATTTATAGGATAGGTGGGTCATATGCTGAGAGAATCCGGTGTGGGTTGCGCTCCGGTCTGCCCTTCGCGGGTGTACTCGGTGTTTATGGGCTGTTGAGGTGGAGCGCTGGCGCCGACTGGCCCTGGTCCAGTCGGGGAGTCGGATTCGGTATCGACCCGTATCTGATCGTAAAAAACATCGAGCAATACACCGTGCAGCTTTTGGTGCCGGTCCGATCGCTTATGGACCTTCAATCCATAGATACCTACGGCGCCGTAACTGCCGCCGTCCGTTCCGACGGTTCAGATGCCGGGATCTGGCCATGGTTGTTGCTCGGAGCAGTCCTGCTGATCGCCGGGATCTGGATAGCCATTCGGATCGGGGGGAATTCGGCTGCCGCCGGACTCGTTTTCACCGCCACAACCGCGCTGCCGTTCCTCTTTATGGATAACACCGGACTCCGATATATGTATCTACCTTCTGCAGGATTTGTATTGACTGTCGCGGCCTGTCTGACCGGCCTGGCAGGCCGCTGGACCGACGCCACACAGGGTGAAGTGATTCAATGGTGGCTCCTTCGTGTCATTGTATGTATATTGCTGCTGTTATCATTGGAACAAACGCGCTGGTGGGATGAAGCTGGTAGGTTGTGCGCTTCGACGGTCGACCGTGTTCTGACTCATGCGGCAACCGTTCCGACCGGCACAGGGCTCTACGTATTCGATATACCGCGCCGGCTACACGGCGCCTATGTGTTTCATAACGGTTTCGAAGAGGCCGTTCGTATGAATAACCCCGGTAGTTCGCGTTCCATACTAGACGGTGAACGCATGCTGGAACAGGAAGGCGTCCTGCCGGATGGAATCATGATATTCCGGCTGAACGAGCCAGTAGCCAAATGACAGAGCAGAGTACAGACGCCCCCATAGATCTCTCGCTGATCATCGTCAATTACAACGTGCGGGGTTTTCTCGAGGCGATGTTGCAATCGGTGGAGCGGGCCTCCGAAGGGCTGCGGGTAGAGACCATAGTGGTGGATAACCATTCCACCGACGGCAGCCTCCAGATGATACGGCAGCATTACCCGGATGTCCGGTTGATTGAAAACAAAGAGAACAGGGGGTTCGCCGCAGCAAATAACCAGGCGCTCGAGATCTATCGCGGACGATATGCGTGCCTTGTAAATCCGGATGTCTTGCTGCAGGAAAACACGCTACGCGTGATGGTCGAATTAATGGACCGTCAGATGGATGTGGGGGCGGCCGGATGCAAAATCCTCAACCCGGATGGCTCGCTTCAACTGGCCTGCCGCCGTAGCATCCCGACACCCATGAGCGCTTTTTTTAAACTCACTGGATTGAGCCGTGTATTTCCGAAAAGTCGGCGCATCGGTGCATACAACATGACTTATCTTGATCCGGATGCAGCGGCTGATGTCGATGCCGTATCCGGTTCGTTCATGTTTGTCCGGCGGGAGGCGATCGACCAGGTCGGATTGCTGGACGAAACTTTTTTTATGTACGGCGAGGACCTGGATTGGCTCTACCGGATGCGGCAGTGCGGATGGCGTGTATCTTATGTGCCGGCGACCCGGATCGTGCATTACAAAGGTGAGAGCGCCAAAAAAAGCCGGCGACGGCCTTCATTCGAGTTCTACCGGGCCATGCATATCTTCGCGCAGAAACACCGCCCGAACCAGGGCGCTCTGCTTCTGACTGTTCTGGTCAACGGGATCGTAACGTTGGGTATCGTAATCAAGGGTGGGCTCTCGTTCGCCGCATCGGGTTTGTGGCGCGGTTGGCTGCCGCTGATCGATCTGGCCACGATCAACATCACACCGCTGGCCGGAACGCTGATCCGCGTCGGGCACCTGGCACCTCTGACGATGGAAACGTGGGTACCTTACGCCGTCATCCATGGGACATACAGCGTGGTGTGGATGTCCTGCCTGTACTTGAGTGGCCTGTACGGACAGCGGCGATTTTCGGCCGCAACTGCGGCCCTCGCGGTGACCGCGGGATTCGTGATCATAGCGGCTTTGAGCTATTATACACCGTCTTTTGCTTTCTCCAGAGTGGTCATTCTTCTGGCGTGGATCATGAATGTGACAGTCATCGCGGGCTGGCGACTGGTGATCGGCTCGCTCAACGGAGGTCAGCGACGGGCGATCATCGTAGGCACCGACCGCACGGGGCGTGCCATCCTTTCGCGGCTTCGCAGCGAGATGCGTTCGGATTACGACATTATCGCGTTTCTGGCATCGGACCCCCGTATTATCGGAACCATGATTGATGAAGTAAATGTGCTGAATGGTAACGGGAAACTGTCGGACACGCTGAACCGTCATAAAATCGATGAGGTGATCGTCGCATCTTCTTCCGTTTCCTATAACGAAATACTGCAACTGGTTTCCTCCTGTACCCGGCTCGGCGTGGGATTGAAGCTGGTTGCAAACCTTGATGACACAGAAGGAGCGGCACACCATCTCGAGACGGTGTCCCTGGTGGATGCCGGAAGCGAACCGCAGATTCACTTCCGCAACGCTGTTCGCCGTTTTCGAAGACGAAGTGAAGGAGTTGATCCCCAATGAACGGACCTGTACTGGATTTTGAGAAACCGATCTATGAACTGGAACGGCAGATTGATGAGATGCGCAGTTTCGCCGTGACGGAGAATATCGATGCCCTAAACGAAGAGGTACAGCGGCTCGAAGGAAAGCTGGAGCGGCTTCGGAAAGATGTTTACTCGAAACTAACGCGCTGGCAGCGTGTTCAAATCGCACGCCATCCGGAACGTCCTCATATGCTCGATTATATCGAAGGTATCATGACCGACTTCGTGGAGCTGCATGGCGACCGCGCCTTTGGTGACGATAAGGCCATGATCGCCGGCATGGCCAAATTGGACGGCGTGCCGTTGATGGTGATCGGTCATCAGAAGGGCAGTGACACCAAAGAGAACCTGATGCGTAACTTCGGTATGGCGGGACCGGAAGGGTATCGCAAGGCCCTGCGTGTTGTCAAGCTGGCGGAAAAATTTGAAATGCCGGTACTGGCGTTCATAGACACGCCGGGAGCCTACCCGGGTGCCGGTGCCGAGGAGCGGGGACAGGCGGACGCTATCGCTAAGATTATTTTCGAAATGGGCAAGCTTACGGTGCCGATCATCATCGTCGTGATCGGCGAAGGCGGCAGCGGAGGAGCGCTGGGAATCGGTGTCGGCGACCGGGTGCTTATGATGGAAAACGCTTGGTATACCACGATCACGCCGGAGGCATGCTCCACAATCCTATGGAAAGACCAGGAGAAAGCCGCCGCCCGCAAGACCGACTGCGCCGAAGCGCTGCGCCTGACGGCTGCTGACCTTCTGGAGCTGGGCGTGATCGACCGCATCATTGAAGAACCGATGGGTGGTGCCCACCATGACCATGATGCTGCAAAAGATGCCCTGAAGGCGGCTATTAAGGTAACCTTTGACGACCTCACTGGAATCCCGGTCGGTCAACTGCTGGCAGAAAGATTGGAAAAATTTAGTTCTATGGGTGCATTTGATGAGTTGGCGGATGAAGTTGAGGTGTGACAGCGACCGTCATCCCACCAGCAAAAGTCTAAGATCCATGACATTGGTGCCGGTCGGTCCGGTTATGATAAGGTCATTGAGCGGTTTGAAGAAGTGGTAGGAGTCGTTCTCGTTCAAATAGGCCTCCGCCTCCAGTCCCTGCGCCTTAGCCCGGCTGATGGTCTCCCCATCGGCGATGGCTCCGGCGGCATCGGTCTGCCCATCAGTACCATCCGTACCGCCGCTTAAAACCACCACATCCTGCAATCCATCAATACCCATAGCCGCCGCAAGCGTAAACTCCTGGTTTCGTCCCCCCTTTCCCTTTCCCCGTATATTTACCGTAGTCTCTCCGCCGCAGATAATGCAGGCAGGGGCTTGAAACGGATTATCGGAAGACCGAATCTCCGCCGCAATTGCGGGGAACAACCTGGCCACTTCCCGCGTTTCTCCATCGATCGAACTCGACAGTATCATGGCGTTGAATCCGAGTTTTTCCGCTTCCTCCTTCGCGGCCAGGAGTGACCGGAAATTGGTCACGATAAGCACGTTCTGTACCCGATCAAACAGGGGATCACCCGGCTTGGGCGTATCATCCGCGGTTCCGTTCAGCCCGGCTTTCAGATGGGCACCGACAGACTCAGGAAGCTGTTCCTGCAATCTATATCGCCCGATGATGCGATGGCATTCGGCAAAGGTGCTGGTATCCGGCACGGTGGGTCCGGATGCGATCACGTCCAGCAGGTCCCCGATCACATCGGACAGGATCAGGCTGACAACTTGCGCCGGCGCCGCAAGACGGGCGAGCTGGCCGCCTTTGACCTGAGAAATATGTTTGCGCAGGGTGTTCAATTCATTGATCGTAGCACCGCAGTCGAGCAAAAGCTGAGTGGTGGCCTGTTTCTCCGCCAGCGTCACGCCGGCCACAGGTAGCGGCAACAGGGCGGAACCACCGCCGGAAATCAGGCAAAGCAGAAGGTCACGCTCCGTAAGATTTTCAAGCAAACCGGTAATTTTCCGGGCGCCGGCCACGCCTGCCTCATCAGGAATGGGGTGCCCGGCTTCCGTAAGATGCACCCGCTGGACCGGCGCCAAGTGGGCGTATTTCACGTTTACCGCACCCGCGGAAACCCGGTCTCCGAGTATCTCTTCAACCGTCTGAGCCATTACGGCGGAGGCTTTACCAGTGCCAACCACAAAAATCCGGTCGATGGCATTCAGATCATAATCCCGGCGATCAACACGAAGACGATCGCCCAGAACCGCAACCTTACGCTGGATTGCTTCCGCCGGATCAACAGCGGCCAGGCCCTTCTTAAAAATCTGATGTGCGGCTGTTCTCAATGAGGATTCTGACATAGGGAGGGACGATCATCAGACAATGCGCTATTCCTTAGGCTCTTCGGACTTCTTTTCTTTGACTTTGGGAGGCGGAATGGAACGCTGTCGCGGATTCTTCTCTTCATACTCTACGATACGTTGAATTTCATTCTGGTAACCGTTCACCACGCGTTTGAAATCGCGAATGCCTTTGCCCAATCCCCTAGCAAGATGGGGAATCCGATCCGACCCGAACAAGATAAGGACGATCAGAAAAATAACCAGCATTTCTCCCGCGCCAATATCAAATATCACAGTGTCATACTCCTCGTAGGAACTATCTTGATTCCAATCCGCATCTTGTGCTATGGAGGTTACCAATCAATTTACACACATCCCATCATACCCGCAAGGAAAATGTCGGTCCCGTTCTAACAGCTTGACTTACATCCGCCCGGGCCACTAACTTGTCAGAACGTTCGAAACATTCCTCCTGATTCTTGATACAATCATCTACAGGCGCCCACAGACTCTTGATTGGGGGTTCCCCGGTAGAACTTGGATCGAAAAGAGATATCCGGTCTGTACGCTTTGGAACGGCGATCGGCATGGCATAGATCGTGGCTGAAGAATAACGAATGCGGTTCGGTCATCAATTCGGTCATCAAACCCTTTGAGAAAACCCTCGCTATAGCCCATATGGCTATGACCACCGCTTCTTCCCCATGGCGGAAAAATCATTAGAAGCGGCGCGCGAACGCTTTCCGCAGCGCCGCACCGGATCTGGCCTTCAACCGCCAGATAGACTGAATTCGGCGCCAGCACACGGCGTCGAGTAGAGGGGACCAACAAAACCTGGATAAGACCGTGGTAGTAACGTTAGCGTCATGAGAAATCCCCTCGGTGGACTTGGCCTTCAGGATCGCGGCCACAAATGGGTTTGAGCGAATCCCTTCACACGGGTAGAGTGTCGCGACCTAAAAAAGCTGCGATTGGTAAGACTATGGGATTTTGAAGTCGCGTGTTTGTATTTGAAATCAACATCTGATCCAGTTCCGGAATCTGCTTGACTTGACGGCCTTCGCGTTTCACATTCCAAGGAAGCCGAAGCGCACAGGAATGCTTGTAATGATATGATACACCCTTAAATTACCCGACTGCCGAAACTGGAATACAGTCCGATAAAATCAGAATTGGAGGAACAAATGGCAGAGCGTATCTCCGTGTTGTTGATCGAAGACAACCCGATCCATGCCCGATTGATTCAGAACTTACTGGAAGAATCAACTGCCTCCGTCTTTGATCTTATCTCGGCCGATCGCCTGTCCACAGGGATCGAGCGACTAGACTCCGGCAAAATCGATGTCGTTCTTCTGGACCTGGTACTGCCGGACAGCCAGGAGATAAACACGCTGGAGCAGGTCCGCGCCGCCGCACCCGAGGTGCCTATCGTCATCCTGACCAGTCTGGATGATGTAACATTAGCCGCCAAAGCCGTGGAAGAAGGTGCCCAAGATTTTCTGATAAAAACCGAGACCAACAGCCAGACCCTGACCCGATCCATACACTACGCCATTGAACGCACCCGGGCACAGAAAGGGGAGTGGGACGCCACCATGTTCCGCCTTGCCCAGCAACAGTTTCTCAAGGCGGCTCAGCTGATGAATCTCGATGTAAACGTGCAGGAACGCTTGTTGTTCCCGCAGCGGACCCACATCGTGACATTTCCGTTCCGAAGGGATGAGTATGACCAGGTGGAAACGGTCTTCGGTTATCGCGTGCAGCACCTGCTGACCATGGGACCCACCAAGGGCGGTATCCGATACCATACCGACGTCAACCTCGGCGAAGTTTCAGCGTTAGCCATGTGGATGACCTGGAAGTGCGCCCTGATGAACCTTCCCTTCGGTGGCGCCAAAGGAGGCGTTCGCATCGACCCAACCGGACTGTCCCGACGCGAACTGCAACGCCTCACCCGCCGTTACACATCCGAAATAATAGATATCATAGGACCCGACAAAGACATCCCGGCCCCTGACATGGGCACGGACGAACAGGTCATGGCCTGGCTGATGGATACGTACAACCAACAGGTAGGTCATACGGTACCTGGAGTCGTCACCGGCAAGCCGGTGGTCCTTGGCGGATCTCTTGGACGCCGCGAGGCCACGGGTCGCGGTCTGGTGTACCTGGTCGAAGCGGCCGCGGAACGAACCGGACTGAACCTGAACGGCGCAACTGCCGTAGTGCAGGGCTTCGGAAACGTCGGAAGTAGTACCGCGCGTTTTCTGGAGGAAGACGGCACAAAGATACTCGCAGTCAGCGACATGACGACCGGTATCTACAATCCCAACGGCCTATCGGTTCAATCCCTGCTCGACTACACTGCGGAGAATCGGTTTCTGGAAGGTTATCCGGAAGGTGATGCGATCTCCAATGAAGATCTGCTGGAGTTGGAATGCGATGTACTGGCGCCCGCGGCACTGCAGAACCAGATCACATCAGCAAATGCAGACCGGGTTAAATGCAAGATCCTCGCTGAAGGCGCCAACGGTCCGACAACGCTGGAGGCGGATGAAGTGCTCAACGAAAATGGTGTCTTCATCCTCCCCGATGTGCTGGGCAATGCGGGTGGTGTGACCGTGTCGTATTTCGAGTGGGTTCAGGATACCCAGAATTACATGTGGACGCTGAAGGAAATCAACGATCGCCTGCATGCCATTCTTCTGGACGCGTTTGAACGTACCATACACCGAGCGGAGAGCACCGGTTTCGACACGCGCACCTCAGCGTTGATCGAAGGTATCCAACGGGTAACCGAAGCCAAACTGCTACGCGGCGTGTTCCCTTAGATCCACAATTTGATAAACAGGCCCAGGTGTATTTATGTCCAACAATGATTTTGATTCCGGACTGGTCTGGCTGCTCAAAGTCTCCGGCCGGATTACGAGCGGCATAGTGATAACATTGTCGTTGCTGGTTCTGATCGGATGGCAATTCGAGGTGGCGGTTCTGAAGAGCATGGTCCAGCCCGGCCGTGTATCCATGAACCCAATGACGGCCGTTGAATTTCTGTTCTCCGGTGTCAGTCTGTGGCTTCTGCTACCCCAACCACTAACCGATAAACGTCGATGGATGGGGGTGGCCTGCGCCCTTGTCGTCATCCTCATTGCTGGCGCGCGCCTGGCAGATTTCCAATTGACCGGTACAGCGGCCATCGATGATTTACTGTTCGCCTCAAAGTTGAGCGGCAGCAGGATGAGCCCGGAATCGGCCTATACCTTCATCCTCATCGCATTTGTCCTGCTGATTCTCGACATCAAAATAGTAAATTACTGGTTTCCGCTGACCGTGGTCCTCGGTGTATCCATCATAGCCCTGCTGGCGCTCACCGGAGCAATCTACAGCACGCTGGTCGCCTATCGGATCGCCGGTGATATCGCCATTCCGCTGAATACGACCCTGGGCTTCGGCTTCCTTTGTATCGGTATTCTGTGCGCCCGGCCGTTCCGGGAACCGGCAGCGACCCTGATCAGCACTACCGCTGGTGGCATCATGGCCCGGCGGCTTCTGCCAGCGGCCTTTATTATTCCGCTTGTACTGGGCTGGGCCCAGTTTCAGGGACAACGATGGGGGCTGTACGGCATAGAATTCGGCTTCTCACTGTTCGCCCTGGGCAACGTCATTGCCTTCAATGTCCTTATCTGGTGGAACGCCCGCTCCCTGGGACGAATCGACGCGGAACGAACCAGGGTGGACCGTCAGCTTTACCGACAGAACGAGCTGCTCGAACAGACCGCCCACGACCTAGTACGCTCCCAGGAGGAACTGCAGGTTGCAAAGGATGCCGCCGAAAAAGCAAACAGGGCCAAGAGCGAATTTCTGGCCAACATGAGCCACGAAATCCGAACTCCGATGAACGGCATCATCGGCATGACACAACTACTGCTCAACACCAGGCTTTCTCCTCAGCAGAGGGAATACCTGCACCTTGTAGACCAATCTGCCGATGCGCTCCTTGTGCTGCTGAATGATATTCTCGATTTCTCCAAAATAGAGGCGGGACGGCTGGAACTGGAATCGATTCCCTTCAACCTGCGGGACACCGTGGGTGACACCCTTCAGAACCTTGGCATCGCCGCATCGGATAAGGGACTGGAGCTGGCCTCCCACATACCTCAGGATATTCCGGACGCCCTGATCGGTGATCCGGGACGACTGCGCCAGATCGTGGTTAATCTGGTGGGCAATGGAATTAAGTTTACCGAGACCGGCGAGGTCGTGGTATACGTGGAAACGGAATCCCAAAAAGACACACAATGCTGCTTGAAATTTTCCGTCAGGGATACAGGCATCGGGATTCCTGAAGATAAGCAGGAGTTTATTTTCAACGTATTCAGCCAGGCCGATCAGTCTATGTCCCGACGCTTCGGAGGCACCGGCCTGGGGCTGGCCATCTCCTCCCAGCTCACTTCAATGATGGACGGGCGTATCTGGGTCGAAAGCGAACCAGGTAAGGGAAGCACGTTCTACTTCACGGCGATCTTCGAACAACAGAATGTACCGGAACAGGAGCCGCTGCCCATATCGGACACATTGAAAGAAATGATGGTTCTGGTGGTGGATGACAATCACACCAATCGGCTTATTGTGGAAGAGATGCTGAAAAACTGGGGTATGCGCTCCTCCAGTGTGCCCGGCGGTGAAATTGGTATTCAAGCGATGGAACGTGCCATCGAATCCGGCCAGCCGTTCCCGCTCGTTCTGATCGATTTGATGATGCCGGAAATGGACGGGTTCTCAATGGCGGAAGAAATCCGAAAACGTCCCGAGATGGCTGACACCACCCTGATCGCGCTATCTTCCGCCGGACGTCCCGAAGAAATGTCCAGGGGCCAGGAACTGGGCATCGCCCATATCTTGATAAAACCGGTGAAACAGTCAGACCTGTTCCATGCCGTAGCACACGCCTGTCAGACTATCGGCTCCGAAGAGTTGGCGGTGAATGCGCAGGATGAAGCGGCCCAGGTTCAGCGCCCACGGAAGATTCTGCTGACGGAAGACGGTATTGTCAACCAGAAGGTGGCGGTAATGATGCTGGAGGCCCGCGGCCATACCGTTGCGATCGCCAACAACGGCCTAGAGGCGGTGGAGCGACTCAACCAGGAGCGGTTCGACCTGGTTCTGATGGATGTTCAGATGCCGGAAATGGACGGACTCGAAGCAACGCGAGTGATTCGAACCATAGAAAATGAAACAGACACCCACACGCCGATCATCGCCATGACAGCACATGTGATGAAAGGTGACCGGGAACGCTGCCTGAACGCCGGTATGGACGGCTACCTCTCTAAACCCATCAGGGCGGAAACACTCTATGGTATGATCGAGAGCCTTGTCGCGGATGGGGACGGGATGGCGGACGAGGCAGTCGTCCGGACGACCGGCCCTGGGATCCATCGGGCAGAATCAGGAAACGACTTCGAGCAGGAGCAGGACCCGTTGGTATTGGATCCCAAGGAGCAGCATGTAGAACAACTGTTCAACTGGGATACCGCACTGGAGCAGCTAAACGGTAATGAGAAAGTGCTGAAAGATATTGCGGAAATGTTCATGGAGCAATACCCGAACCTGGTACAGGCGATCCGCGGCTCCATCGAAAATGAGGACATGCCTGAACTACGGCGATCCGCACACACCCTAAAAGGCTCCGCAGCCACTTTTTCCGCTGGACCGGTTGTAAAAGCCGCCTATCGTCTGGAGACCATGGGACGGGAAATGGACATCACCGACGTGGATTCAGCCCTGAAGGATCTGGATCGGGCGCTCGCGGAGCTCGCACCGGCTTTGCTGGCCAAAACAAACTAACCGGCAGCGTACCTAAAATTTGTCCTTGCACAGCGAATATTGTGTAAGAATTATTGTTGACAAATTCACTGGCCCTGCATAATGTAAGAAATAATATAGTACCCGCCAATTAGGCATCGTCAGAACTGTTTTTTACAAAACACAGAACAAGATTGGAGAGAATATGGCGAGCAATGGAAAGTGCCCGGTGATACACGGAGCCCAAGCAAGAGGCACCACCGCGAATCAACACTGGTGGCCGAATCAGCTGAACCTGAAGATGCTCCACCAGAATCCACCCCAGTGCGATCCCATGGGAGAGGATTTCAACTATGCAGAAGAGTTCAAGACACTCGACTTGGTTGAAGTGAAGAAAGATATCGGAGAGGTGATGACAACCTCTCAGGACTGGTGGCCCGCCGATTATGGCCATTATGGCCCACTCTTCATCCGAATGGCGTGGCACAGTGCCGGCACGTATCGTATTGACGATGGCCGTGGCGGCGGAGCATCCGGCACCCTGCGTTTCGCACCCCTCAATAGTTGGCCCGATAACGGGAACCTCGACAAGGCTCGCCGTCTGCTCTGGCCGATTAAGCAGAAGTATGGACGGAAGCTGTCTTGGGCCGACTTGATGATTTTAACAGGAAACGTGGCCTTGGAGTCGATGGGATTCAAGACGTTCGGTTTCGCCGGTGGACGCGAGGACGTCTGGGAGCCCGAAGAGGATATCTACTGGGGGTCGGAGACTACATGGCTCCAGGATGAGCGATACACCGGCGATAGGGATCTTGAGAACCCGCTCGGCGCGGTTCAGATGGGATTGATCTATGTAAATCCGGAAGGGCCGAACGGCAAGCCGGATGCGGTTGCCGCCGCCAGGGACATTCGGGAGACGTTCGCACGCATGGCCATGAACGACGAGGAGACGGTGGCTCTCATTGCAGGCGGTCATACGTTCGGAAAAACCCACGGGGCCGGCGATGCTGACCTTGTCGGTGCAGAACCCGAAGGTGCCACTCTTGAGGAGCAGGGCCTGGGCTGGAAAAATTCCCACGGTACCGGCAAGGGTGGCGACACCATCACCAGCGGGCTGGAAGGGGCCTGGACTCCCACCCCGACAACTTGGGACAATAGCTTCTTCGAGACGCTGTTCGGCTACGATTGGGAACTGACCAAGAGTCCCGCCGGTGCCTGGCAGTGGGTTCCGACAGATCCCGCAGCCTCGGACACCGTTCCGGATGCTCATGATCCGTCGAAAACGCATTCCCCCGTTATGCTTACAACGGATCTCGCGTTGAGAATGGATTCGATCTATGAGCCGATCTCGCGGCGCTTCCTCGAGAATCCGGTCGAGTTCGCCGACGCTTTTGCCAAGGCTTGGTACAAACTTACCCACCGTGATATGGGACCCATTTCACGGTGTCACGGTCCGGAGGTACCAGCCGAACCTCTGCTGTGGCAGGATCCAGTGCCACCGGTCGACCATGAGCTGATCGGGGAACAGGACATCGCGGCCCTGAAGGACAAAATTATCGGATCAGGACTGTCCGTTTCCACGCTGGTCTCGACCGCTTGGGCATCCGCTTCCACCTTCCGCGGTACCGACAAGCGCGGTGGGGCGAACGGAGCGCGCATCCGCCTCGCGCCACAGAAGGATTGGAGCGTCAACAATCCGGTAGAACTTGAGAATGTGCTACAGACCCTGGAGGGGATTCAGACTAACTTCAACAGCTCGCAGGCCGGCGGAAAGAAGGTATCGCTCGCTGACATAATCGTGCTGGGTGGCTGCGCAGCCGTCGAACAAGCTGCAAAGAACGCCGGGCAGGAGGTACAGGTTCCCTTCTCGCCTGGACGGACCGACGCGTCACCGGAGCAAACTGACGTGGAATCGTTCGCCGTGCTCGAACCCACTTCAGATGGGTTCCGTAACTACTTTGCGAACGGGAATCTGAAACCTGAGGAGCACTTGGTGGATCGAGCACACATGTTGACGCTGACCGCTCCTGAAATGACGGTTCTCGTCGGCGGTATGCGTGCCTTGAATGCGAACACGGGGCAATCCCAGCTTGGTGTATTCACCAGTCGGCCCGGCACATTGACCAATGACTTCTTCGTAAACCTGCTCGACATGACCACAGAGTGGCAGGCGAACGCCGAATGCGAGCACCTGTTCGAGGGACGCGACCGTGGGACGGGCGAGATTAAATGGACCGGGACCGCCGTGGACCTCGTCTTCGGCTCGAACTCCCAGCTCCGGGCCATCGCAGAAGCCTATGCATGTGACGACTCACAGCAGACTTTTGTTCAGGACTTTGCGGCCGCGTGGTCCAAAGTAATGAATCTTGATCGTTTTGATCTAGACTGATTTCAGAGAGTCACTGTAACGAAGAATGGCTCACGTACGATGTGCGTGAGCCATTTTAGTATGGCGGAGCCGGTTAGGTTCGTTGAGGACACCGAATGGCCGCCCCATTTTCCGCGGTTTCCTTTCCCCATCCGCCCTGTGGGCCATGTCCGCCATGCAGCTTTCCGGGGTGGATGTCACCGCGCGAGATGCCCACTGATGCCTCAGTTGACCATTTCCTGGCAATGTAAAGCGCAGTAAAACCTATGGGCCGTCATCGAGGGGAAATTCCCGTCAGTGTGTTGCGCAGGTACCGCCTGCAAAAATCGGTGTAATCCGACAACCTAGCTTTCCCTAAGATTCGTACAACTCAAGAAACCTCTGCTCCGACTCAACACTGCCGATAAGGATGATTTCCGATTCCGCGGGCAACCGCATGGACGGTTCCGGATTGATGTGCATAACATTGTTCGCGAACACAGCGGTTATGTAACACCCGCTGTCCTCCTGTATCGACGTCTCCGCAATCGTCATGGCCGCCAGTTTAACCGGCAGTTTAATGCGGAATAAACTTAAGCCTTCCGAGATCAGCAGGACATCGGTACGTTTGAGCAGGTTAAATATAGCGTTGCCGCCCATAGATGCGTAAGACATCACAAAATCGGCGCCGGCACGGTGTAGAGATTCTACATTGCGCTCCAGCTTCGACCGGCTGATAATCTGAATGTCTGGACACAGTTTTCGACAATACAGCGTAAGATAAATGTTGGTGTCGTCCTCGTGGGACGTGATGATCACGGCTGGCGAATCCATGATGCCAGCCTTCTTCAACGTGCTGAATTCTGCGGCGTTCCCTGGTACATACTTGTCTGAAATCCGGACCCGGTCCTGCCGTTGCTCGATTATTCTGTAATCCAGGCCCCTCTCCTCGAGCGCCCTGCCCGCTGCACGGCCTACCCGGCCGCCTCCGATAACCACAACCGGTGCTTCGGTATGGTGGTAGATAGCGAACAGCTCATCATACAGATCGATCTGGTCCTGCGTGCCCATGATGACCAGGACCATGTGGTCCGCCAGCTCGGTGTCCGCATCGACAGTCTCAAATTGACCTCGCCACCAGATGCCAACCACTGTGACACCGGTCATCTCACGGAGCCTGCTCTCGCGCAGCGTTTTACCGACGAGGGGCGTGCCGACGATATTCGCCTCTGCGAACAGCAGGTCCTCAAACTGACCGATCACATGGGACATCGCATCGCCGCCGGTTGCCAGGCGCCCAAGGAACTGCCCCATCATCTCCCCCAGCTGCAATACATGTGTGGCGCCCGCAAGCTCCAGGATATCTACCGAAGCCGTGGTGTTAGACGTCGCGATGATCGGGACGGTTTCGGTTATATCACGTACCGTGAACGCAATGCTGGTATTGAGCGTGTCCCCGGCGGTCGCAGCCACAAGCGCCGCCTGATCGACGCGGGCGCTTTCATAAGTGCCAGGATCATCCACCGCACCTAGCATAACATTAAGTCCCTGGTCATGGAGTCGGAGTGCCAGCTCCAGATCCTGAATGATAATAACGTAATCATAATGATACTGCTTGAGCCTGATGATGAGATTGTGGGTAACCTCATCGTAATCGGTCAGGACCACATGCTCCCTGTATTCCTGAGAAAGAGATCGCGGCACCCTGGCATTGGACTCGGCCTTACGAAGTGGTTCATATATGAATTCAATGATGCTGAACGGCAGAAGGATAAGCAGAAAAATCATACCACTCAAAAGCACCAGGAGAGAAAAGAACCGCCCGAGATCTGTGGTAAAATTGATGTCTCCATAGCCCAAGGTGGACATGGTGACCAAGGTCCAGTAGAGCCCTGAAAAAAGGCTGTGATCCTGCCCCTCCCGCAGCATGATAATATGGAACATTACAGTCTCGATTGTGATAATCAGGACCAGTGCGACGATAAAACGGATCAAGAACCTAAAATTCTGATAGCCGATGCGTTCTTTCATCAGTTTCAAGTAATGGAATGGAGACAGATTCATATCACACCCCTGCGCTGTGGTCCTACCGGACTTTACCTGGCGCCCTTTCTCTCAAATAAAGTTTGGTCCGTTTAAAGTGTTTTGTGCATTCCCATGCTCCTACAAGGCGTTGTGTTTCTACGTCCATTTATTGCCTCCCGGAGGATAATACACGCCATAGTGTACGATTAAGCAGGCGCTCTGTCAAGATCAACAAGTCCTCGGCAGATGATACTCACATCTGTAGTATCCTGTTTTTTCCTTGCATAAAATCGACAGGATATTGTATTCTGTTCAGGAATTCATCATCAGTTTTCTGTAATTCTGCCGCTGAAAGGTTTTTATGAATCGTGTACTGTCCGCTATTGACAGAGGGCGGGATGCTGCGCTGGATGGCTTGAGGGAATTCCTCCGAATACCCAGCGTGAGCACCCATGCTCACCACAAAGAAGATGTGCAGCACTGTGCTGAATTTTTAGCTGAAGAGATGCGTCGCATCGGGATGCATGAGGTGGAATCCATACCCACCGCCGGACATCCGATCGTGTATGGTGAATGGATGGGCGCACCGGGGCAGCCCACAGTGCTTTTTTATGGGCATTACGACGTGCAGCCCGCAGAACCGTTTGAACTATGGGAAACGGACCCGTTTGATCCGACCGTGCGGGGCGACGACCTGTTCGCTAGGGGATCCACTGACGATAAGGGCCAGGTGTGGCTGCATTTGAAAGCGTTAGAAGCACATTTGACACAGACAGGGCGCCTGCCGGTGAACGTCAAATGGCTTATCGAGGGGGAGGAGGAAGTCACCGGTCCCAATCTGGATGCCTATGTGGAATCGCACCAGGAAAAGCTGGCGGCAGACCTAATTCTTATTTCCGACACCACCATGTTCGACTACGATATACCGTCCATCACCTATGGGCTGCGCGGTATCTGCTACATGGAAATACTGACTCAGGGACCCAACGAGGATCTTCATTCCGGCGGGTACGGCGGTTCCGTCTCCAATCCCATCAATGCCCTGGGTTCCATCATCGCACAGCTGTTGGACGACAGGGGCCGAATCACCATCCCCGGGTTCTACGATGATGTGGTGGCGTTGACGGACGGAGAGCGGGCAGCATTCGCGGCGCTGCCGTTCAATGAGGAAGCATACCGGAAACGCCTGGGCGTGGCCGCACTGGCCGGGGAGGCGGGGTACACCTCGCTCGAACGCGTCTGGGCACGGCCTACACTCGATGTCAACGGAATTCTGGGCGGGTTTACGGGTGAAGGTTCCAAGACTATCATCCCCTCGAAAGGCATGGCCAAGGTCAGCATGCGTCTGGTGCCGGAGCAGGATCCGGTTCAGATCGCGGAGTTATTCGAAAACCATGTCCGCAAGCTAACGCCGCCGGGTGTGACGATCGATTTCATCAGGCACGGCAGCGGAAAACCGTTCCTCACGCCCAAGGAACACCCGTTTATCCAGGCCGCAGGCAGGGCTCTAAAGAAAGGGTTCGGCAGGGCGCCCGTCTACAACCGGGAAGGCGGTTCGATACCGGTGGTGGCCACGTTTCAGGAGACGCTGGGACTGCCGACCGTCCTCATGGGCTTCGGTCTGCCGGACTGCAACGCCCATGCGCCCAATGAAAAGTTCAACCTGAAGAATTTCTACCGAGGTATCGCCAGTGCCGCCTGGTTTTATCAGGAATTGTGCACGGACTAATATGTATAAGAACTTCTATCACGAAAAAACCGTCCTCGTTACCGGGGTCGCGGGATTCAAAGGGGCCTGGCTGGCTATGGCACTGCTCGATGCGGGTGCACGTAAGATTATCGGTCTCGATAAAGAGCAGCTTCCACGGTCCAATTTCGCCATGTCCGGCATGGATCAGGTGGTCACGTACGTTCAGGGAGACATCCGGGACCAGAGTTTGGTGCAGCGGCTATTGACCAAATATCAGGTGGAAGTGGTGTTCCATCTGGCTGCGCAACCGATTGTCCGAACCGCCTACCGGAACCCGATGGAAACAATCGGCTCCAACGTCATGGGAACGGCATCGGTGCTCGAGGCGGTGCGCCAGGCGGGCACGGTTACGCGTGTTGTGGTGGCCACATCCGACAAGGCATATTTCGACAAAGGCGGAGATTTGTACACCGAAGACGACCGCCTCCAGGGCAACGACATTTACAGCGCCTCCAAAAGCGCCGCGGACATCCTCACGTCTTCCTGGATTAAAAACTACTATTGTGCGGACGGAATCCACTGCGGCATCGTCCGCTGCGGCAACATCATCGGCGGTGGCGACTGGTCGAGCGGCCGCATCGTGACCGACTGTGTCACCGCGCTCGCTGAAGGGCGAAAACCGGATATTCACAACCCGAATATGGTACGGGACTACTTCTACGTGCTGGACGCCATCAGCGGTTACATGAGCCTGGGCGCCGAACTGGATGGGGACGGCATAAGTGGCGAAGGGTTCAATTTCGGCCCCCACGATCACGATATTGAAAACAAGGACCTAGCTACCCGGATTTGCGACTCATGGGGCGATGACGCCGGATGGCAGCATACGCCGACGCAGGAACCGTTCCCAGAAATCCGTAAACAAACACTCTCATGGGAGAAAGCAAACCACCGGCTTAATTGGGCACCCGCCTATTCGCTCAACGAGGCATTGGATGATACCGTCACCTGGTATAAAGACTGGGAGAAGGAGCCGCTGGCCGAATTGAACATGGTCCTCCTGCACCGGCATCGGGACAGGGCAAAGGCGGAGGGATTATCCTGGGCTGCAGAAAATTGAGAGTGATTGATCCCTCTTTCTCTTCATCGATCGCTTTGCAATTCCCTTGTTTATTAATTCACTGGTCCATTGAAAAAATGTCAGACTGGAACCATAAATGAAAAGTTTGCATGATAAGGTTGCCATCGTTACCGGCGGAGCTCTGGGGATTGGTGGGGCTACGGCCCGGCGATTGGCCGATGAGGGAGCGAAGGTGGTGGTGGCTGACTACAAGGAGGAAGCGGCCCGCGACAACGCGGCGCGGATTCGTGAGGCTGGTGGGGTGGCCGAGGCTCTCAGGGCGGATGTGTCAAAGGCTCATGATATTGAGTACATGGTCCAATACGCGGTCGAACAATTCGGAACGCTTCATATCCTCGTCAACAACGCCTGGGGCGCTAAAGAAAGCGATGGTACGGCGGAGACAATCACGGAAACCGCTTGGGATTACGCGGTGGATTCCATGTTGCGGGCCGTCCTTCGAGGTGTGAAGCATGCAGTCCCGCATATGCGCGCCGCCGGCAGCGGCGCTATCGTCAACATCGCATCCGTACATGGACTGCTGATGGCGCCCGGCCACCTGGCCTATGAAACGCTCAAGTCGGCCGTGATCGGCATGACCAGGCAGATGGCGTGTGATTTTGGAGTGGACGGTATTACGGTGAATGCTATCTGTCCGGGCCATATCGTTACCGAAGGCGGCCAGAAGCACTGGGAGAAAAACCCGAGCCTGCATAAACTTATCATCGATCAGTACCCGGTCCACCGTACCGGCGTGCCGGACGATATCGCCAACGCGATCCGGTTTCTCGTTTCCGACGAAGCCACCTTTATCACCGGGCACACTCTGGTGGTGGACGGCGGCTTGACCATCCAACTACAGGAAAATCTGGGACTGGCCCAGGCCAGGTTTTTCAGGGATACTCCGGAAACGGATCTGGGTTAATGAGCTACCGCCGTCTTTTACCGCCCTAACCCTTCTTCGCCCTATTTCCCGGTCCTGGCGGACATACATAAAGACGGTGAGTACCTTCCTGTACTACCGACTTCTGCAATCTAAGTCGGATACCAATTAATAAATCGCACCGGATGGATAACGCTGGGCAGGCAGTGGGCGATAACTATGCTATTGCGGGCTGTCATCAGTTCAGTGAAGCTGGCCTTTTTACCTCGGCCTTCCCCTATCTGTCCTAAAAACGCTTTAACACTCATATGCCCGCACAATCAGGGCCCTCTGCGTGTTAAATCCGGCCACCGTTCTTCTTAAGCCGATTCTTGGCGTTCACGTGTTCCCGATTGGAGCGGGAAAAAATATGGCCACCGTCTCCTCGGGCCACGAAGTACAGGTAGGGCACGTCCGATGGATTCAGAGCCGCCTCAATGGCGGCAGCGCCCGGGCTGCTGATGGGACCGGGCGGTAAGCCTGCGTGCAGGTAGGTGTTGTACGGTGAGGGAATCTTGAGATCCTTGTCGAGCAGGACCGCTTTGGGTTCTCCAAGGACATACTGAACTGTGGCGCAGGACTCCAGACGCCGACCGCTTTGTAAACGGTTATGGAACACGCCGGAGATGGTGTGGCGCTCAGAAGCGAGCTGTGCCTCACCTTCTATGATAGAGGCAAGCGTCATGATTTCATGAATGCTCATCTCCAATTTTTTTGCTTTCTCACGGTTTTCAGGAGACATGATCTTGTGGAACAGTTCGGTCATTTCACCAATGACCAGGTCGGGTGCAATACCTCTGTAAAATTTGTATGTATTAGGAAATAGGTAACCTTCCAGGCCGGGTGCCTCGATACCCAGTTCGGCCGCGAAATCAGGATCTGTAGCAAGTGAGATGAATAGGGTGGAATCTATGTCTATCTTCTCATGCAGAATGACCGCGATCCTATTGATGGTCAGACCTTCGGGGATCGTTACTTGCTCCGTGCCGCCTTCTCCGCTCACCAGCGTTTCCAGAATTTCGTCTACGGTCTGTCCGGATGCCAGAGAATAGCGTCCCACTTTGATTTTGCTATCCACTTCGCGGTACCGAGCGTAAACTTTGAACCAACGGGCATCCCGGATCAATCCTTCCTGCTCCAACCGGGCGGCTATGTGGGACACGGACATACCAGGTTGCACGAACACCACGGTGGCTTCACCGGTCGCGGGCATCGGGCTTTGCAAGTAGTAAATGCCGGTAACGGAGACAGCGCCCCCAAGTAGCACAAGGAACACTAGGCATATAGCACTCGTTTTCATCCGGGACATCATGCCTCCCTTCCATCGGGTTCCGAATTTCCGCCATACCGAAAATAATCCAGGTAACTTTGAAGAATCAGCGTCGCTGCGATACGGTCTATTTCGGTTTTGCGTCTCCTGGACGGCCGCTCCATCTCGGCCATGGCCCGCTCCGCAGCCGCACTCGTGAGGCGTTCGTCCCATCTGATTACATCACAACCAGTCCGATCTTCAATTTTTTCTGCGAACGCCTGAACTGTTTTTGCCATGGCACTTTCGGTGCCATCCATATTCATGGGGAGACCGATTACAACGGTTCTCACTTCGTGCTCAAGTATCAATTCTCCAACCTTGCCCAACACTATTTCCGGCTCCGAAGCCTCTATAGTATCAAGCCCCTGGGCGATCCAGCCATTGGAGTCACTTACCGCTACCCCTATGCGTCGTTCGCCGAAATCGATTCCCAGAATCCGCCCGCAGGTTTTGAAGGGCACAGCAGATTCAACCTCGTAGGATGAACCGTAGCCGTCCAGATTGTCCCGCTGCCGATTATACTCCCGACGATTAGGCTGTATCTGCGTCACTGGTGAACGGCTCCACTGCCGCCTTACTTTGGGTCGTTGTTCGCGTGTTTTCCTAGCCATCATCTACCTTGAATTTTCAATGTCCTCGGGCCGGATTATTATAAACTCGTCCTTTGAAAGCGGCCAGAGACGGCGCCAAGTAAGGAAAATACCTACTCCGAAGAAAAAATATGTGAATATCCCTCGGGATTGCAAATGGTCAACATACGTGTTTTTCTCTACGACGCGCAACAAATTTTCTGCACTCAGCGTGCCTTGCTGAGCAGTCTGGTAAATGGCATAGTCGTATTCGATATACTCCTCACCCAGCATAATTCCTATCGCTAGTACCGCCCCGGCGGCGAACAGCATCTGACTGCGAGCCCCGGCGATACGGCACATCAGGACAGCCATGCCCAGGATGACGACTATCATAATCATGGGCGTCAACATCATCATGCCAAAAGCCGTCTGAAACATGAGCCAGCGCCACCCCAACACCGTGGCGACTCCGATAGAAAGTCCCACCGGCATGGACAGGACGGCACGTCGTGTTCGTTTCTTCTGTTCGGTTTCAAATTCCCGTTCCACCATTGAAACACAGGAAAGGCAGTACGGATCGCCATCCGCATAATACAGGCATGCCCGACAGAGTGCATGTCCGCAAACACTGCAATCCGTCACTTTTTCCTGGTCTGGATGTGTGAGGCATGATGATGGATTTTCCATAGTCGTCACTACCTTCAAGACTGCGGGCCTTCCCGTTGAAGCAACGGAGGAAAGCCGTTCACGCTGATGCGCCAGAGCAGACGGCGGTCGTCCGGGCCGGTGGCGGGTTTCAGAAGGGTAGCCTTATGTAGTGTTGCGAATGTATCCCAAGCGCCGATATCGCCGACCTTGAAGTCGATGCTGGTGGTGAACTGCGGTTGAAGCGCATGGTTCTTAAGCTCATCAAGTAGAGAGATGGCTTCGTCGTCCGGCATGCCAACGATACCGAAAGAACTTCCGGCCACTCCGTATAGGGACCTACGTCCTGTGAACGGGTGCTTTATTGCGAGCGGGTGATAGACGTTTTCTACGCGGTTTTTCTGGTCCGTCGTCAGTTTCTCGGCAGACGTAGCGGAGTCTTCGATCAGGTCATCTCGGTTACCGTAATGGTGCAGCACCATAAGGTCTTTGATGGTTTTTTTCATCCCATCGGGCAAGGCATCATAGGCGGCACGGGTGTCACAGAAATGGGTCGGGCAACCAGGACAACCCCACTCACGTCCGTAGACGACGGTCGAACTGTTGGAGGGATCCTCGTACGCCACATCCGTATGCCAGAACGCCGCGCCTTCGAACACCCCAATGGGGTTACCGTTTTCGATAATATTTGACAGCATCAGGATAGACGGGTGCCCCTCCATACGCAGGTGATCCAGAAAATGAGGGTGCTGGTTTCCAAATTGTTTCGTGAGCCAGTCATACCGCTCAAAATCGATATGCTGATCGCGGATAAGAATCACGGCGTGTTCATGAAACATCCGGAGGACGGTGCGCATATCGTCATCGGTTACCGGTCCAGAGAAATCGACACCGACAATTTCCGCACCGAAAGTCGCACCGGGGAGCGGTCTAGTTTCGATCATGGTACATTCCTCCACAGGGCGGTATTGTGAGGCACCCGCCTTAGGTAAAATCTGCTGTTCCTGCGATCACACTGTACAATACGTAGAAAATAGCAAGCGGGGCGATGAATCGCATAATGACGCGGAAGCCCTGGAAATAGAGACTGCCACTGCTTAAGCCCAGTTCCTCCAGGATGATCTTCTTATCCAGGAACCAGCCCACGAACAGGGTGATGCACAGCCCTGTCACAGGCAGCAGCCAGTTGGCGACCAGATGATCCGCAATGTTGAAAATCCCAGTTTTGCCCCTGAAGAACAGATGGTTCATATCGTAGAAAAATCCGGACTCAGAGGAGCCGAATACCTGGAAATGCGCCAGAAAACTGTCGGGGTTCAGCGAAAATGCCGCAAGAACGGTGCCGATGAACAACACGCCGGCCGACACCAGCGTGGCTTTGACACGCTTATATGAGAATCGGTCGATCAGAAGCGCCACCACCACTTCGAGCAGCGAGATGGATGACGAAAGTGCGGCGAAGATCACGAGAAGATAAAACAACGGTCCAAGCAGTGCGCCGCCAGAAAGCTTGGTGTAGAACAGCGGCGGAAGCGTGATGAAAAGCATCCCGGTGGTACTGCCACTGATACTACTCTTAATTTCTGGAAATGAGAAGATGATAGGATATAGAATCACACACGCCATGATGGCTACCAGCGTGTCCATACTCACGATTAGCGCGGCCGATTTCGTTATGGACTCCTTAGGACCCAAGTACGAACCATAGGTTATCATAATGGCCATCCCCAGGGACAGGGAGAAGAACGATTGCCCCATGGCCTCCAGAATGGCCTGGTCGGACAACGCTCCGAACCGTGGCGCAAATAGGAAGCCCATGGCCTGGCCGAATCCTTCCAGAGTTAACGTGTAGATCACGAGTACGAGGATAAATCCGAAGAGGGCCGGCATCAGAATCTTATTGGCTTTTTCGATTCCTCCCGAAATGCCCCTGATCACGATGATGACTGTGGCCACCAAAAACACAAATGACAGGAAGATCTGCAAGCCGGTATTCGCCATGAACCGGGCAAACGCGTCCGAAGGTTGCTCCGTGTACCCGTTAACGGACCAGGACATACACTGAAAAAACGATGCCACCGCCCAGCCGGCGATAATAATGATGTAGGAGAGTATGGTGGCACTGCCCGCCACACCGAGCCAGCCTACGATCTTCCATTGGCGTCCACCGGCAGCGGGAGCGCCCATCCGTTCCATGGTTGAGACGGCATTGGCCTGGGCCCGGCGGCCCAGCAGCAGCTCCGCCACCATGATGGGCAGGCCGATCAGCGGAACGCACAGGAGGTAGATCAGCACGAACGCGCCGCCATTGTTTTCCCAGGTGATGTATGGAAATTTCCAGAGATTCCCTACGCCGACCGCCGAGCCGGCCGCGGCAAGGATAAATCCGGCCCGCGTTCCCCAATTGGTCCGCCGTAGTTCAGTCACTGCACCCTGATCGGACATCTCGCTGTCCTGACGGCCTGCCGAGTCGCTCATTCCACGATCTCCACAATACGATCTCCGTCGCAAACTTCACCGATTTGGTACGGCGTCTCACCATTGGCCCGGAGGGTATCCATCACTGAATCCGCTGTGTCCCGCGCCACGATAACCGCCATGCCGACCCCCATGTTAAACGTACGGTACATCTCCCGTGGTTCAACCTTACCCAGTTCCTGGATAGTCTTGAAGACAGGCAGGACCGGCCAGGAACCGGCCTCGATCTTGACGGCACACCCTTCAGGTAACACCCGGGGGATATTGTCCAGCAGCCCGCCCCCCGTAATGTGCGCGAGTCCTCTGACCTGCTGCGAGGCGCATAGCGGCAACACCGCATTCACGTAGCACCGGTGCGGGTGCAGCAGCCCCTCTCCGATGGAACAGCCCCAGTCATCGACCATGGTATCCACCGTGTATCCCGCCACTTCGAACAGGATTTTTCGGGCCAGAGAAAACCCGTTGGTATGCAGACCGTCCGATGCCAGGCCGATAACCCGGTCACCAGGTGTAATACTGGAACCATCTATAATCTGGTTTTTATCCACCATACCGACGATCGTTCCCACCAGGTCATATTCGCCGGGGGAGTACATATCCGGCAGTTCGGCCAGTTCACCGCCTATAACTGCGCAGTTGATCTTTCTGCATGCCTCGGTCACCCCGCGCACGATCGCCACAGCTACATCCGTTTCGTGGATGCCCATGCCGATATAGTCAAGGAAGAACAGTGGGCGGGCGCCCATGACGAGCACGTCGTTGGCACAATGCCCTACGATGTCCAACCCCACGGATTCGTGGCTGCCGGCCATGAACGCGACCTTCAGCTTGGTGCCCACACTGTCAGTACTGGGTACTAACACCGGCTGCGGGCAGTCTGTCAGATCAGGTTGATAGAGGCCGCCGAACGTTCCGATGTCACTGAGAATTTCCGGGCCGAACGACTTCCGGACGATCGATTTGATCTGATCAGTGGTTTCATCCTGGCGATTGATATCGACCCCAGCATCCGCGTAACGCAATCCGGTCATTGCCGGCTCCTTCCGGACTCAATTGAAGATCGAAAGTTAAGATTCTGACGATTGCATTCATTTTAAGTTATTCGCGTTCATCAATAATACAGGTTTTCGGTGCCGTCTGTCAAGGCTTCTCATGGCATGGGGAAGAGACATAAATACAATTGGGATTTACGTCTTTACAACCTGTGGCGGATGGCGTACTTTCATAGAAAGACCGCGGAACAGACCGCAGATTAGGAGACACCGTCCATTGACGCAGAAATCCGGTTATTTTAAGGTAACACCATGGCGGATTCTATACGTGTTGGCGGTGGTTGCGGTACTGATCCTGATTTTCAGGCAGTACGGCGGATGGAACTTCGATGAAGAATTGGCCCGGTACCACCAGAAAATAGAACGACTGAACCCGGGGAATGACGAACGGGATATCCTGGCACATTTCTCACGGGTTCAGCCAATTAATAAACCCTATACGATCGGAGTCATCGCCGTAACGAACCATACACCGGTGTTCGGCGGGGCTTCGTACCGGGTGTATGACATCGGTTATTACGATATGGACAAACGTGTGTGGAACTTGATGCACATCATCTGCGAGAAGGATCTAATTCGGCAAAAGGAGATTAACTATGTGGGGAGACACACCTCCTGAACATCTTTGGTTTGACGGTAAAGTTACCCCCTGGGACGAGGCGAATATTCATGTTTCACAGGGCCATATCTTCGCCCATTCGATCTTCGAGGGCATCAGGTCCTACTGGAACAAAGAACAGGAAAAGCTGTATGTCTTCCGCCTAAAAGAACACATAGAGCGCCTGTACCGGTCCATAAAACTGATGCGTATGACGAGCGAATTCAAGATCGCCCAAGTGACCCAGGCTTCCCTAGAAATTTTAAAGGTGAACGGGTATAAGGAAGACGCCTACGTTTTCCCGACTGTCTTCTTCAATCCAATGGTGTACCTTAATAAAATGGTCGGTCCGACCCATATGTTCATCCACACGTTCCCGCACGCTTCCAAGCTCGACAAACCCACCGGGGCCAGCGCCTGCATCAGCAACTGGACACGCATCAACGACAACATCATGCCGGCACGCGTCAAATGCTGGGCCAACTACCGCAATAGCGCCATCGCATGGACCGACGCCACGCTAAAGGGTTTTGATGAAACCCTGATGATCAATACCCGCGGCAAGATCTGCGAAGCACCCGGCGCCTGTGTGATGATGATACAGAATGGCGTACTGATTACACCGCCGGTGACAAGCGATATCCTTGAGAGCGTAACCCGCGCCACGCTGCTTCAGATCGGAAAAGAAGTGCTCGGACTTGAAGTAGTGGAGCGGGATATCGACCGGACCGAGCTGTACACCGCTGAAGAGATCTTCCTGTGCGGCACCGGAGCGGAAGTGTCCCCTATCTCATCAATCGACAGTTACACCATCGGTGACGGCGGCATCGGACCGATCACGGAGCGGTTCCGACGGGGATACAACGACATCATTCGTGGCATTGACACTCGATATGACGAATGGCGGACACCGGTTGATTAGCATGGCCCCTATCGAAATTCAGCCTCTCCACCATCCCCCCGACACGTCCGTTGCCGTTCCGGGATCCAAGAGCGATACGAACCGGGCCCTGGTCATCGCGGCGCTGGCGGACGGCCCCACCTGTCTGCGGAAAGCGCTGTTCAGCGACGACACTCGGTACATGTCGGAGGCGCTGCGACGACTTGGGTTCACGGTCGAAGCCAACCATACAGCCCGAACCTTCCGAGTTGAAGGCCGAAACGGCCGGATTCCAGCGGATTCCGGAGACCTGTTCGTGGGCAATGCAGGTACCGCCATGCGGTTCCTGACCGCGATCGCCGCGCTGGGAAACGGACGGTACCGGATCGACGGAATAGACCGTATGCGCGAGCGGCCGATACAACCGTTACTCGACGGTTTGTCCAATCTCGGCGTCGAGGCCGTTTCCGAGCAGTGCAACGGCTGCCCCCCGGTGATCGTCTCATCCGCCGGTCTTACCGGCGGTCACATCCGCATGGCAGGCCACTTGAGTAGCCAGTTCTTCAGTGCCCTGATGCTCATAGCACCGTACACCAAGGACGGTGTCACCATCGACGTGGAAGGCGAGATGGTCTCCAGGCTGTTTCTCGATATGACCGTCACGGTCATGGACCGGTTCGGTGTCAAGGCAAGCCACGATAACTATCAGCGGATCCATATTCCAGGGCAGCAATCGTACCGGGCCATGACCTATCACATAGAGCCGGATGCCTCTGCCGCCTCCTATTTCTTTGCGGCCGCGGCGATTACCGGCGGGAAGATTAGGGTAGAGGGGTTAGGGAAGGAATGTGCACAGGGGGATTTGACATTCGTGGATGTGCTGGAGAAAATGGGGTGCCGGGTTAATCGGGAAGAGCACGCCACCGAAGTGATTGGTCCGGAGAGGCTTAAGGGCATAGACATCGATCTGAGCGCCATCTCCGACACCGCGTTGACGCTCGCCGCAATCGCTCCTTTCGCCGATGGACCGGTTACGATCCGCGGACTGGCGCACACCCGAGAGCAAGAGACCGACCGTATCGCCGCCCCCACAATGGAACTGCGGCGGCTTGATATCGAAGTTGAGGAACATCCGGACTATATGGTAATCCATCCTGGCACCCCCAAAGCCACAGCGATCGAGACCTATGACGACCACCGGATGGCAATGAGCTTTGCGTTAGTCGGTCTCCGCATTCCAGGAATCAAGATTCTGGATCCTGCCTGCACCGCCAAGACTTTCCCGGATTATTTTATCCGGCTGGAAGCCTTGCGTTGACACTCCTTAAGTGTTGAGATTATTATGTTAAGTCTTGACATCTTTTATGGTATGATTTATACTTCATGCTTAAATTTAGGAAGGATTTTCTGACGGTGACATCGTGCTTTGATTGAACCAACGGGTTTATTGAGGTTTCAAATGTCCCTTTTCCCAACCAGAACAGGTGTTCCGCAGAAACCTTTGTCCGATCGCTATATTTTATAATAACCTCTGCCGCTTTACCGGCTTTCTGCCCATACCTGAATGGAACTTAGAGTGTCCGCCTCCGGTAACAAATAGCGCAACAAGGGAGCTTAATATCACTGACAGGTTCCGTCGCATCCCTCTGATCTACACTAAGTGTAATCGTCTCTTCCGAATTCTTCCGTGCATCGTGATGGCCGGCCTGATCTGTTCTGCCGATTCAGTTTCCGCACAGCTGATTGACGATTTTATGTTTCGGGTTTCTGATATGTCAATCGACCGGGTGGAGGTCGGTGGAAAGACCAAAAGGCCTGATTTCAACCGGCGAAATGTTGAAATTGGCCTGGGGATGGGGCCGATCACCTTGGGGGCAATCTATCAGGCCACGGACAAAGGCCCCGCGACCGTACCCGGATTACCCGACTACGGGTTGATGATAACTGCCGGCTACACCCGGATGTTTCATTCTAACATAAGTTTAGACGTATATAGCCGCATCGGTGTTCTGTCGCAGACGCCCCGGTCGGATCCGTTATATCCTACCGACACGGATATACGTACCAAACTGGTTGTTTCCCATCCCGACGGTGTGGGATTTCTCTCTGGAAAGCCCTTTTTTCCCTCGTTTTATGTGGGATTCATGATGAATCAATACGGACGTTTTCAGGGCCTTGGCGGCACCGGGGTATGGTGGCGTGGTGTGGGTCTATATCTAACGGCCTTCCGGGCCGTCAACGGCGTGAATGACCCGGAAAATCCCGGCAGGCATGAAAGCATCATTATGGCGCATCTGAAAAACGCCGGAGTAAACTTCATCGTATCCTATGAATTCCGCGATATTTTATTTGAAATCAAGAAAAACTATCCATTGAAAAATGGTGGAAACGACCTGTCGATCGCTCTGCAATATAGGTTTTTTAGTAAGCAGGAATAATAGTTATGCATCGACGCTTCCTTATATCATTTGTAATCGGAACGATCACCATTTTGGTCTCCTACTCACAGGTGCATGCCCAATGGTCGATCGTGAAAAAATTTGTCCAGCCGCAAATCAAAGTCATAGAAGAGTCGAATGACCAGCTGATTTTATTCCACCCGGTGGTTGGTGACACACTGATCCTCACTAAAGAACAGAAGCCCCACTCGGATATCTTCGGAAAAGTCATCCAGAGGCGTGGCAGCAATCCTTACCGTATCTGGTATGTACATCCCAATTTGGCCTCCGACCCCGCTCGCCCTAAAACAACCTGGGGACGTTTTTTGAACCTGTCGTTCCTGAGAACGCTCCGCATTTTCGAACCAAAAAACCGCCAACCGTCATCCTGATTCAGGGGAACCCAAAAAGAATATGCTAACACCGTTTACCGCAAAGTTTCGTAACATGGCGATAACCCGGAAAATCCAGTCTGTCATTTTATTCGCCAGCCTTGTGACACTACTGGTATCGTACGCCGCGTTCGTCGGTTATGAACTGTCTACATACCAGCAGAAACTGGTAAACGAGCTGTCTGTAATCGGCGACATCGTTGGCCAGAACAGCGCGGCGGCCCTGAGTTTTGGCGACGACGTCACAGCGTTAGAATCCTTAAAAACCTTAAACTTGTCCAAGCACATCACCGCGGCGGGTCTGTACGATATGGATAGGAATATCCTCGCTCGGTATCAAAGGAATCGTGATGAACTCATTTCTTGGCCGGAAGTACCGGATGCGGGGGAATTCCGCTTAGGCCCGTCCCGCCTGCATCTTTTTCGTCCTGTTGTTCTGGATCGTGAACAGATAGGAACGCTGTACATCCAAAATGATATAATCGCCATCAAAAATGCGCTATATCAGACACTCGGCATTGTATGCGCTGTAATGGCCGCATCATTTGGATTGATCATGCTAATTGCCCCCAAGCTCGCTGTCCTGATCACTGGTCCGATTCTATATTTAACAGAGACCGTGCAAAAAGTGAGAGGACGACAAGATTTTGCCCTACGGGCTGATGCCAGCAGGCAAGATGAAATCGGCTCATTAGCCACGAGTTTCAACGATATGCTCCAACGTATTCAGCAGCAGGAAGAGGCCTTGCGTTTGGCACAGCAGGAGTTGCGTCAATCACTTGATCATGCAATAGAAGCCAATCGTCATAAAAGTAAGTTTTTGTCAACAATGAGCCACGAGTTACGAACGCCGCTGAATGCAATTCTCGGATTCACTGAGCTGATGAAAAATCAATTCCATGGTGATTTAAATGAAAAACAGATGGCCCACGTCATTCAGATCGATGCCAGTGGTCAACATCTTCTGGATCTGATTAACGATCTTCTCGACACGGCCCAGATCGATGCAGGCACCATGAGTTTGGAACTGGCACCATGCTCATTTCGAGAGATCCAAGATGCCACCCTTGCAATGCTGGAAACACAATTTAAAAACAAATCTCTGGAAGTAGATTCCCAATCAAGTTCAGTTCTCCCGCCGATAATGGCGGACGAACGAAAAATCAAGCAGATTCTGATCAATCTACTTTCCAACGCGATCAAATTCACGCCGGAAAATGGGCGGATTGATGTATCTGCCGTCAGTGAAGGTGAAACGGTACGCATTTCGGTCAGCGACACCGGCGAGGGTGTATCAAATGAGCAACAGAAGCTAATCTTTTCGGAATTCCATCAGGTCGCTAAGGCCCGGGAGGAGATTCTTCACGGCGTGGGCCTGGGACTGCCGTTGACTAAGCGCCTGGTGGAGCTGCATGGGGGGACGATGGGAATGGAGAGCGTGGTGAACAGAGGAAGTACCTTCTGGTTCACAATCCCAACCGCGGCCTCCGAAACCGATCGGCCGGAACCGGAGGGGGATTATACCGAAGAACTTTATCCTACTGGTCGGCGTATTCTGCTGGTAGAGGACAATCAGGCCAATCTGGAACTCATGACGGAGATGCTGGCGATTTACGATCATCGGGTCGCCGTGGCACGAAACGGTCAGGAGGCTATTGACAAGGCACAGGAATTTGATCCTGACTTGATCCTGATGGATGTTCGGATGCCGGTAATGGACGGTTTGGAAGCGACGCAGCGGTTGCGGACCATCCCGGCATTCCACCACACTCCCATTCTGGGGCTCACGGCCGATACAGAATCCGATTTGGTTCAGCGATGTTACGATGCAGGCATGACGGCCCACATGCTTAAACCTGTCACGTTGGATTCGTTTTTCCCATTCCTGAACCAACATCTGAAATAAAATACACCCCCAGCCATGATTCACTCATGTATACTGATGCAAGACCATGTATTATTACTCTTTTTGACATTGTAGGGATGGACAGAAAAGAATCCGCTGCATCTGGTGTTTAACTTGCAATAGGATATGGCAGTACCCTTCCCAACACCATCTTCCAAAATTTTACCAAAAGCGGTACCATATGTCTTGAGACCGATGCGTCTCCCTGGAGGTCAACTTGACCCGATACGCCCGATTAATGACTACAAGGTTTTGGAATCGGTCCGTAGGAATTCACCTGGCCCCAGCACCCGATTCAATTGGTGTACCGTAAACAGTTCATGGGCAAAGGTCATGTGGCGGGATGGGGCCCGCTAAATGAATTACCAAGTCATTTCTGGCAAGTGGGATTGCTATATTTGTGCTAATCCATTATATCGCTTTAATCGTCGGGGGGCCAGAACTGCTGCGGGAGCCACGACTAACCATCGTGGCCCCGTCTACAATGTTCCAAATTCACCTTGCAGGACGTGTTTACATTGGTGACATTACCGCACCGGTGATCACGTGGGTTGTGGCAGCTGGAAGGCGCCCGGTTCGGAGGGTAGTGTGCAAGTGTTCAACGTCAAAGATTTCGGCGCGTCTGGCGCCAAAGATCAGGATGCCCAATCGGCCATACAGTCGGCCATCGACGCGTGTTCGAATTCGGGTGGCGGGATGGTATATTTCCCACCCGGTGAATATACAAGCGGTACGGTCCACCTCCGTAGCCATATGCGTCTGCATGTGGAGGCCGGAGCTGTCGTCTATTCGTCTAAAAATCCCGATACGTACGACAAAGAATCTCTGTTATACGGGGAAGACATCGAGAACATCACAATCGAGGGGCGGGGTACGTTCAACGGCCTGGGCGCTTACGAGTGGCGCCTCAACGATATGGACGATCGGTACATTCTTTCCAACCAGCGGCGGATGGAGGCCCTGGGGAAACCTCTGCGCCGAGCTTTTCCTGCTGCCGGCAGCTTTGGGAAACTGATGCTCCTCATTCGCTGTAAAGATGTTCAGATCCGGGATCTTTCCTTCCTGGACTCTCCGTTCTGGACCATGCATCTCTACGGGTGTGAACACGTGGTGATCGACCGCCTGTACATCAGCACCAGCCGCGAATCTGGCGTGTGGGCGGACGGTATCGATCCAGACGGCTGCAAGGATGTACATATTTCTAATTGTACCATCGATACCGGTGACGATGCGCTGGTGTTCTACTCGTACGATTTCCATGGTCCCGCCCTGCCCTGTGAAAATATCACGGTCACCAACTGCCGTCTGAGTTCGGCCTCGAGTGCCCTGAAGTTCTGTGACGGAAATAAGAATTGTATCCGCAATGTCACCATAGACAACTGCGTCATTACCGACTCAAACCGCGGTATCGCGTTTATGGTGTTCGACGGCGGGTACGTGAGCGACGTGGTAATTTCGAACCTGACGGTGGCGTGCAGGCGATACGACTGGTTCTGGTGGGGTGACGGTGACCCGTTCCATTTCAACGTGATCCGCCGCAGCGAAATCCACCCGGAATCGGCCACGCCTGATGAGCCGCCTGCCGGTTCCATCCGCAACGTGTTGATCAAGAATGTAATCGCCCACGGAAAAGGACCGAGCGTTATCAGTGGCCATCCCGACAGCTGCCTTGAAGGCATTACCATGAAGGATGTCAAACTGTTCGTGACCCCTGATCCCACCGCGCCCTTTGAGATAGAAGGGCACGCGATTAAGTTTCAGCATGCCCGTCATCTAAAGCTGGAGAATATAGAAATTGTGATGGACAATCCAGGATCAGCCCCCTGGCTGGGGGCGATCGAGTTCGATGATGTTGAAGAGCTGGAATCTTCCGGAATCAATGAGAGGACCGGGGGCGTTAGCGGATAGAAAGCAGTTCGATTTCGAAAATCAAGGTCTCATTGGGCTGAATGCTACCTCCAGACCCCCTCTCACCATATGCCAGGTCCGAAGGAATAAACAACATCCATTTTGACCCCGCCGACATCAGGGGAAGCGCCTCCTGCCAGCCGGGAATGAGACCGTCGAGCGGGAATGTGACCGGATCACGGCCCCGGGTGCTGTCGAATACCTCTCCGTTGATGTGGGTTCCATGGTAATGAACTGTGATGGTGCTTCCTGTTGCTGGCTTGGACCCGGCGCCCTGCTCAATGACCTTGTATTGCAGTCCGCTGGACAACGTTACCACACCAGCCTTACTCTTGTTCGCCGCGAGAAACGCTCCGCCTTTCTTCTGATTCTCGGCTCCGGCTGCCTGCCCACGAGCCTTCATCTCCGCTTGATAAGCATCGAAGGCCAGCTTCATTTCTTCCGGACTCATCTTCATCTCTTTGCCGGAAAGTGCGTCATCGATGGCCTGCAGGAGATATGGAACATTGATATCCATGCCGTCCCGTTCAAGACTCTGGGCGATAGAGTATCCAATCGCATAGCTGAACCTATCTTTGGCAGTCTGAGGTTGGGCTTCGGAACGGACCGGCATGTTTATGAGAAGGGTTATCAGAGGCAATGCAACAAACAGACGGGCATTCATGTAAACTCCTTGAGAATAATGGTGAGAAATCAATAAAGGCACAAATCAAAGCAAGCGCAAGCAGTTCCAACCACAGGCCCCGGTCCTGGCCCGAGCAAAACAGCCCTGCCATTCTTTCCGGACACTTTTGAAGATCGCTTTTGGGCGTCCTAAAAACCCTCAGCCGGCATGATAGCATTTCTCCATTTATGGGGCGTAACCTGTTTATTTACAATGAAATACAAAATAATAAATTCAGTATAGAGATTTTCGAGAAAACAGTGCTTTAGTGACAAGTTTTCCCCTCGCCTCATTTGTAAGAGGCGAGGGGATGACATTCTGTCAATTTGATGTCGTTATGGACTAAACAGCGTGACACATTTTCAGATGGGATCAGGTGTGAAAAGGCACGGTGATCCGGAGATGGCGTTCATTAGTTCCGCCACAAAGATGTACGGGATACCCGACAAAGGAAAAGACTCATAACCAGCGGATTACCCATGCTACTTCCAACACCTCAAACTCCTCGCCGCCAAGATGATACGCCATTTCTGGTTATGATACAGCACACCAAGCGATGCATTCTGAAGTATTGTGTTCGCTTAAATGCGACGGGAAAACCTGTCGGTATCATTCTGTAATTTTCTGAAATAGAGATATTAAGATAACGTCCGTTCCATTTTAAATCCACACCTCGAAATTGGCACACAATTTGTTGATCTCGTTGGCTAGGCGAGGCCAATCAAATTATCCGATCACCCTAATTTAACTGAGATGACCATGGTACAAGCAAACCCAATCACACAAATTGAATAGTTCCGGATTTCATAGGTAAAAATATCCGCCATACGGGTCAATTTCAAGCATATATTCCAACTGGAACTGACCCAAATTCTGCCTGTGCTGTTTCTTTACGCTGGAGATTTAAACTACGACACGCAACCTTTTCATGATTCCCGGCATCTAACGGGCAGAAAACAATACGTATGAAACACACCGACAACAATCAAATGAATGGAACAGAATGAATTTATTGACCAACCTATGTTTGTTGCTGGGATGGGCCACTGCCGTCTTCGCGCAGGATGTCCCCCCCGACGTCAAAGTGTATGAGACAAGGCGCGTAAACCCTTATCCCTTGGAAATTGATGGTAGACTGGACGATCCGGCGTGGGATAATGTCGACTGGGCAGGCGGGTTTACCCAGAACAGGCCCAACAGCGGAGCGGCCCCTTCTCAGAAGACTCAGTTTAAATCCCTGTACGATGACGGCAACATCTACTTTGCGATCCGGGCGTTCGATACCGACCCGGAGAAAATCGTCAACCGGGTGGACCGCCGGGATGAGTCCGATTCCGACTTTGTGTCGGTCATCATCGACAGTTATTTTGACCGTCGTACGGCATTTCTCTTCCAGCTGACACCGGCTGCGGTACGGGGCGACGGAATTGTATCCGATGACGGTGACAACTTTGATGACAGTTGGGATCCGGTCTGGTACGGGGCGACCAATATTGACGAACAGGGTTGGACAGCAGAAATGAAAATACCCCTATCTCAACTGCGTTTTTCCAACGATGACGACCAGACCTGGGGATTACAGGTCCATCGGGGAATATTCCGTAAAGACGAATGGTCTTTCTGGCAGTTCATACCCAGGAACCCACCCGGCTGGGTTAGCTTATTTGGCCAGTTAAAGGGCCTTGAAGGCGTCAAGCCCTCCCGTCGTATCGAGCTGATGCCATACGCGGTGGCCGACGTAAACCGATTCAAACCCGAGACCGACAACCCTTACCGAACAGGTCAGAGCTTCCGTTCCAGACTTGGACTTGACGCCAAAGTAGCCCTTACGAACAACCTTACACTGGATATGACGGCCAACCCGGATTTCGGACAGGTTGAAGCAGATCCATCCCAGGTGAATCTTTCCGCTTTTGAGGTGTTCTTCGAGGAGAGGCGGCCGTTTTTCATCGAAGGGAAAAATATCACAGACTTCAAGGTCGGTGGCGGGGGGCCGTTCTGGAATGATCAGTTGTTCTACTCCCGCCGGATCGGAAGGCGCCCACAATTCTCACCACACCTCTCCTCGGGCGAAACCATGGAAGTGCCCCAGCCCACCTCCATCCTCAGTGCCTTTAAAATAACCGGAAAAACACAGAACGGCCTGTCCATAGGGATTGTGAATGCCGTCACGGGGAAGACTAATGCCCAAATCGATAGCGGGGGCATACGGCGTGAAGAAACGGTAGAGCCGTTTACCAATTACCTCGTCACGCGTGTACAGCAGGATTTCAACGGCGGTATCACCTCGCTTGGCGGTATGGTCACCGCTGTCAACCGCAACATCCACTCCGCCGATCTGGATTTTCTGAATCGCGCGGCCTACAGCGGCGGTGTGGACTTTCGCCACCAGTGGAACGAACGTAAGTACTGGGCGAACGCCAAGCTGAACTTCAGCCATATCCGGGGAGACCGGACAGCCATCATTCGGGCACAGCGCAGTTCCGCACGGTTCTTCCAACGCCCCGATGCGGGTTACGTCACCCTGGATTCCACACGCACCTCGTTAAGCGGCCACGGTGGCACGGTGGACATCGGTCGCGGCGGTAACAGCCCATGGCGAATGGGTGTTACCGGCACATGGCGGTCTCCGGGATTCGAACTGAACGATCTGGGTTTTCTACGACAGGCTGACGTGCTGATGCAAACCAGCTACCTGGGATACCAAAGCACAAGAGCGGCCGGGTTCTTCCGTTCGTACGACCTTTCCTTCACCCAGTGGCAAGGCTGGAACTTCGGTGGCACTCGCACGTTTTCAGGAGGCAACATCAACGGACAGTGGCAATTCAGTAATTACTGGAAAACGTGGATGAATCTCGAATGGGGACTGGGGGGATTCTCAACAGCGCAACTCAGGGGCGGTCCCACCATCAGGACGAATGGTTCCCAGGGCTTTTCCACAGGAATCAATTCAGACGAACGGCGGGATTTCCGCATGAGCTTGGCAGGAGGCCACTACCGGAACCGCGGGAACTCCAACCGATCCAGCAATATCAACTTCTCGATCCGCTACCGTCCCCGCAATGCGGTCAATATCGAATTCAGCCCCTTCTATAGAATGAATCGCAACCAGGCACAGTACGTCACCACCAGGTCTTTCCAGGAGGCCGACCGGTATCTCCTCGGACAGATCGATCAGAAGACGCTGGGCATTACGTTCCGTGCGAACTACAGCGTGACCCCGAACCTGTCGTTCCAGTACTACGGACAGCCCTTCATCTCCGCCGGTCTGTATTCCAAATTAAAACGCGTCACCAATCCGCGGGCGGAT
The DNA here is from genome assembly GCA_964470965.1 of uncultured Gemmatimonadota bacterium. Classification (GTDB taxonomy): domain Bacteria; phylum JAAXHH01; class JAAXHH01; order JAAXHH01; family JABIQT01; genus CAYYIS01. Next base: position 164,566 of record CAYYIS010000005.1, read on the forward strand.
CGAGTCCAGGATCGGTTCCATACATTTTCCGCGAATGAAATCATCTATGACGCGACGGAGGATAAATTCGATTTTGACGAAAATCGGGACGGAACGACGGATTACAGTATCAATAATCCCAATTTTAAATTTCGCCAGTTTCGGTCCAATTTCGTGATGCGGTGGGAGTATACGCCGGGATCGACGCTGTTTCTGGTGTGGGCGCAGGAACGGACCGGCTTCGGAAGCCAGGGCAATTTTTCCGCAGGGAACGATCTCAAGGCGCTTTTCGAAGTCTACCCTTCCAACTTCTTCCTGGTGAAATTCAATCGCTGGTTCTCGATTTAGATCGACAACACGCCCCGGATCGAGTCGGACGCGCGGAGGGATCAAAGCGCCATCTTGGAGACCCCAAAGCGTAGTTTCAAGAAAACTCGGTCTCTGCTTCCATCATATTCGTAGTCGTAAATCTGATACTCTTGATCTCCCTCTGCGCAAGGCGGATTCCCTTGGCCTTGTTGCCGCGGACCGGATACTCCGCCGCGTTGAACGTCTCTTCCAAAACACGCACCCTGGGTTTAGGCTTGTAGACGGCTAGGACTCCAGGATTGGACTCCGTTGTCAATCCCATGATCCGGCATCCTTCCGGGATTAGATTGTATCCGCGGTTAAGAATGAATTTGTCGAGCTTGCAGCGCTTGATACAGGGATAGCCCTTGGAATCCCGATAAACCGCTGTGAACACACGATCAGGATCCACAAAACCACAGAAGAGGATGCCTTTGTCCACAAAGATCCGCTCCAGAGAATCGTGGAGACCATAGGTTCCGTTCTTTCGTATTACCAGGACCCGGTCATACGGCGAGACGCTGAAAAGGACGTTACCCCCACTGATGCCGTATCCCATGTAGCCGCTGCTTTTGTCGTATCGGAACGAGAGGTTCCTCTGGGCGGCATCCCTGATGGCCACCTGCTGGAACGATTGGATTTCGGTCCGACGCGGGCAGGCGTCTCGATATTTTTCTATGAGCCCCCCCAGAAACTCGATCGCATAAGGCGTCAAGTCGCTCAAGTGCTTTCTTATCTCCCGTAGACGGCGCCGGATATCCCGCATTTCTTTTTCGGCGCGGTTGATATCGTATCTGGAAATTCGGCGGATTGGAATTTTGAGAAGCGTGTCGATATCCTCATCGGAAACATCGGCATTGATCTTTGATTCGTACGGCGCAAAACCCTCCCGTACCGCACTCGTGATATTTTTTATGTCATTAATCTCTTCAATCTCTTTGTAGATGCGGTTTTCTATAAACACCTGTTCCAGTGTCTTTGCGTGCAAACGCTTACGCAAATGTCCCGCCTCGAGCTCTAGTTCCGCCTCCAGTATGGAAAGCAGGCATTCGGTGTTGTGCCGAATAACCTCGGTGACGGACAGGATCCTGGGATGCCCCTCAAGTATCACCAGCAGGTTCGTTGAGATGGAGGTCTCACAGTCCGTAAACGCGTAGAGGGCATCGACGGTGTCCTTGGAGTGCACACCCCGGGCAAGACGAATTTCGAT
>CAYYIS010000006.1:0-120197 GCA_964470965.1 uncultured Gemmatimonadota bacterium
CACCTTTCAAACGACTGGAAACACACGGTGGAGACGACGGACCGCTCGGTATCTCAGGATGGGATTCATATGGTTCACTAATCGGATGGGACGGTGTTTTTTCATTTCGTGATCGCCACCAACCGCGGATGTCTTCCGGATCGAACATCCTGCTTCTGTACACCGGAATGGTTTCCGGCAGATCCAAAGCCAGGGACTGGTCATAGGATATATGCAACCCCTTATCGACCGTGAGCACGACCGGCTCCCATCCGCAACCCGGCAGATACTTGGCGAATTTCACGATACGCTGCACGCCCGCGCCGCCGATCGGGGGGAACAAATAGGCGATGATCAATGCTTTTTCTGACATAATATCGACTACCAATTGCTACGATTACCGGGACCTCTCAAGGTACTTCATAAACCACGAATCCTGCCTGAGGGATTGGTGCGACCGACATACCCGTCAATTTGCCGAGGGAGATCCGCACTTGTTCGAAAACACTCGTCGGCATGTGGCCCTCATGAATCTTTCGCCAGTGCCCGGGAGGCGTGGTGACATAGGTCGGAACAGGTTCCGCATACGAGCGCTCAAGGAATTCAAGTCTTTTCCAGTTCGCCACTACATAGCACTGTTCCATTGCATCCTGTAAAGGCGGAAACCGGTTAATCCGATCGTTTCGATCGTAGGCGAAGAAAAACTCCAGGACCATTTCTGTTCGCTGATCCGTAAAAATGGGCCGCTCTGTTTGTGTCTTAAGAAAACGGGAAACCTCCCGGTCGTTGTAGGCCACTCCCGGCCCTTTTACATGATTCGCATAGATCAGTGTCATATGGAACAATGCGACAACAACGAGAAAGGTCAGGCATACGAAAAGGAACCGATAGGAATAACGATTCAGCAAACACCCAAGAAGCACGACGAGAGGAATCGATATAAAAGCAATATGCCTGGAATAAGGCTCAAGAGCCGGCAGGTAAGGCCACAACTGGCTCGGCGCGAAATTAACCGCCATAAGGCCGATCCCCCACCAGATCGCCATGTTCCGGGTCGCGGGGTTCGCCCTCAGTACGGATCGTTGTGCGATCAGAAATACAGCGGTCAGAAGAGGGAACAGGCTGAAATAGTGACTTTTACCGGGGTGGAAGAGCTGAAGGGGATATTCTACGAACAGGCGGTACCACAGGTTTTTTTCCTGCAGAGTCTCCATCATGAAATTGGTGGTGACGCTGCGAACCACATGATACCTGGTCAGAGGGTCACCGGTTCCCAGAAGATAGATCAGAAGCTCAGTACCTTCCACCAGTACGAAACCGATGCAAATATAGGTGTAAAACAACCGGCGCTTAGGATGATCGAAAAGCGCCAAAACCAGGATAGCCGGAAACAACAGTACGGATATTACCTTGGTGACGAATCCTATGCCCCAGCAGACTCCTGCCAGCAGGTAAGGGCGCCAGGACGGAGGGCTATCCGATCCATGATCTCTGAGGATCAGGATAATGGACAGAGAAAGCCAGAACGCAACCGCACTGTCGACGCTTACAGACGTGGACAGCAGTACTTCAAGTGGTAAAAACGCGATCAGACAGGCGGCTATCAAACCGACCTGCGTGTTGAAAAAGCGGCGGCCCGTATAGTAGGCCAGTAATACCATGCCGAGCGAATAGATCAAGGAGGGCAGCGTAGCGGTGAATTCAGAAACACCCAATAATGAGAAGGTGAGGGCGAGCGGAAACAGAATACCGTAACGCATCGAGAAATGGGGACCATAGCTCGGGGTTTGTTCCTTTGTCGGAAATGCCAGTGAATAGTCTCCGGTGCTCATGGCGTGTGCTATGTTGGCGTACTGCAGATCATCACTTCCTTCGATACCGGTGAAGAATACCATTCTGAAAAATATAAAGAATAGAGCACTTATCAGCGCTAAACTGCTGCTGAACTTGTGTGATTCATCGAAGTTTTTGGTCGGTCCCATCACCACTTATCGCCCCCATCGATATATTTCCGCAGCTAGCGCACAGGACATCATCGACAATCCACGTCCTCTAACGCCTCAAGCAGCCGACCGGCATTCACCTTAAGATCGAATTCCCGCTCTATCTTCCTGCGTGCCAGGCCACTCAGTTTCCGGCGCAGTTCCGGGGTCGTCAGCATGATTTGGAGCGCATCGGCGATTGCCGCCCCATCTCCCGGCTCGACCAACAGGCCGTCTGTTCCGTCGGTCACCAGTTCCGGTATACCGGTGATACGGGTCGCCACCACCGGCAACTTCATAGCCATTGCCTCCATCAACGCCAGGGGAATACCTTCAGACAGGCTCGGCAGCGCAAACACATCCGCCTTCCGGTACCAGGCCAGGACATCCTGCCGATTTAACGGTCCGGTAAGTTTGATGAATTCCCCAAGGCCCTGGTCGGCAATCTGGTATTCTGCCTCCGCTCTTAGTTCACCGCCTCCGATTATAACACAGGTAAAACGATTTCCGCGTTTTCTTAGCACGTCACAGGCCTCAATGAGATAGGGTACGCCTTTTACCTGCTTCAACCAAGTCACGGACAAAATAACCGGCGTATCGGGCACGTCGCTCCGATCAGGAACATCATCAAAGAGTGACAGGTCGATACCGCATCGTACCACCTTGATATCCACCGATTTGGCAACCTCAATCTCTGTAGTAACCCGTTGCCGATTATAATTTGAAATGGTAATAAACGGACGGGCCCGTTGTATAAGCAAAGGCAGATATGGTTCCCGTTCGATCAATGTTTCCGTGCCATGGCCGGTACAGCTGAACGGAAGCCCGAGCAAGTCGGCACATAACAGACCCTGTAACGCTGCGTTGGATGCGAAATGGGCATGGATTCGATCTAACTGTAAAAGCCGGACCTTCCATACCAGGGCGAGAACACGCAGGGTTTGCGAAAAACCAACATGAATTCTGGCCTGTCTTATATATCGTATGGTACGTATGGGCTTCTGGAAAATCCATGCCAAGGCACCCAGCAGAGAGTCCAAGGTGTAGACAGCCGGCATTTCGAGAAGACGGTCACGTAAATCATCGGGTGTTTTCGTAAGCTCGACAAGCGGCCCCCACACCGGAATCAGCCAGACCTCATGCCCCATCCGAATCAGGGTCCTTGCCTCATCCTCATAGACTGGTTGGTTCGCGACCGGGTAATGGTTCACAAAATATAAAAGTCTCACAGGTCCCTTTGAGATTTGCACAAATTTTATATTTCAATATATTGATCAGACCTTACGCCATCTGCCCACCGTAACATGGAATTGATATGCCTGAGCCATCTTCCATAAAGAACCAAGTCGTTAAGGGTTCGGCATTTATCTTCGGATCAAGCGTTGTCTCCAAGACTGTCAGCCTGCTGACCACATTAGTCCTGGCCACATTACTGACCCCTGACGACTTTGGCGTGATTGGTTACGGAACATTGATCATTGGCTCCGCCGGTTTGTTCCGGGAGATGGGGCTCAATTCAGCATTGATCTATCATAAAACAGACATCGAAGAGGCCGCAATGACGGCGCTGTGGATCAGCACCATATGGAGTGTCGTACTTTCCGGCCTTGTGGTGTTAAGTGCGCCATTGGCCGCAGAATTTTTCAGGGAGCCTAGATTGGAAGCCCTGCTTATGATATTTCCTTTTAGTTTGATCATAAATTCAGCCGGAGCGATTCCCATTTCTCTTATGGAGAAGGAGATGAAGTTCAAACGGCGGACGATACCCGACTTGGCCCATCTTACCTCATATGGACTGGTAGTCGTTTTCTTCGCCCTTCTGGATTACGGCTACTGGTCGTTTGTGATAGGAACGCTTACGGCTGACTTGATCCAACTGATCATCGCCTTCCTTCTTAGGCCTGTTAAAATGGCGTTTACAGTTAACATCGCTCTTGCCAAAGAGATGTTCAGCTTCAGTAAGAATGTCATGGGATTAAGTACAATTTACTTTGTCATCAGAAATATCGACGATTTATTCATCGGCAGAATGATGGGAACTCTTTCCCTGGGGATTTATTCATTCTCCTATAGAATCGCCAATTTACCGGCCACAAATATCAGCAATGTGTTGGGTAAGGTGCTGTTTCCATCCTACATGAAAATCGCCCATCGTATGGATGAGCTGAAATCCGCATTTTTAAAAACATTTCGATACACGTCTTTTGTCACCATACCGGTTACCGTTTGTACTGCCATTATTGTACCACATTTCGTACCTCTCTTTTATCCGAAATGGACGGACGCCGTCCTACCGATCCAATTACTGGCGTATTTTGGTGGTCTTCGATCTATCGGTGCCGGTTTCGGCAGTTTATTCTTTGCAAGAGGCCTGCCGAACGTGCTGGTTCCTATCGCTTTAATTCAGTTGTTCATTGTTATAGTCCTACTCTATCCTTTCGTACATTTCTGGGGACTTGTCGGCGGTTGCATATCCATAAACCTATCACAAACCGTGGCCTTCATCATGACTCTGCATAAATCAAACAAGACCTTTTCATTTAAGTGGTGTGATTATTTCGATTGTCTAAAACACAGTGCCTTCACATCCATGACGGCGCTACTCATCGTGTTGGGAACCAATGCCCTTCTGGATCAGACTGGAACATCGGACCACACCATCTTTCTGGGCGTTATCCTGGTTTTATTCCCATCGTCATATATCTTCTTATCACTCTTTACGGGTGAAGACGCTCGAAATATCTGGAAAGATATCAGAGGCATTGTTTAAATAGGATCTATCATCAGGAGACAGGATAGTTGTATTGCTTTTCGAAGGCGTTACTACTTCCTGGTAATACTCTATTTTTCACGTGTTAGAGAAACCGGCCGAATCCCTCTGAAACGGTAAACTAGTTTTTACAACCGGGGCCGGGCCTTGGAAAAGATGGTAGCCATCAACCCCCAGCCGGATTGATTAATTCTGCCTCAATTCGTCTACTCCATATCACGGCACAAGTCAGAATTTTATCGCTGCGTACTTTCGTACCCCGGTAACCGATGATGTACTGGGTAGTGGCCAGTGCACTTCACTGGCAGACAGGACAACCGAATATCCCCAGACCATTTCCTCAAGGCCTTTTCCAGAAGAAGGCGCCCGCTCGATACACTCCAATCACCAGCATCAACCCGGAACGTTTTCTACCCGTCTCTATCTTTGAGCTGTGACCGTACAAGATCCCGTAACAGGTCAATGCGGCGTTTCTTGATGATCCTCTCATTCGTCGCTAGGCTTAACCCAGGTAGGAATACATCTCTTCCCGCTGGCATCTCTTTTTCAACTTCCGCCTCCGCATTTTCCAATGTAGGCAATAACAGAACCACAGCCGTCAAAAGCCAGAACGGTTCCATAATCCGAACGATGATAAATGTCGTAGAAAAGATACCATGCACCAGCAAACCTACGGTCCCGGCTACATATCCGGTCGATAGACCCTTGGTAAATTCACTGCGGCCATGGACAATTCCATACTTTCCTATCTTCAGAGCCATCCATAGGAGCCATACGAATGCCGCCAGGCCGATTGCCCCCAATTCTACGAGTGTACGAAAAAATTGGCTGTCCAGAAACAGTCCGGAGCCGGTGATGCCATAACCCCAGATCGGGTTTTCCAGCCAAGATTCAAATGCCATTTTGTTGGTTGTTACCCTGGCTGATGCGGACGGATCCAGCGGAATCCCCCCCAGTATTTCCGTTGCGCTATACCCCGGTACCTCCTTGAATGTGTTGATAGCTCGCATCGTCACCTGCTGAGGCATGATCTGGGGAGCTATTATGGCGATCAAGACCACGACACCGATCATTAAGGTCCGGCGTTCACTGAAGATGATCAGCGTTATATACATACCGCCTACGGCAGCCCAGGAGCCACGTGACAGAGTGAACAGTAGGGGAATTACCATCAGGCCAGCCAGAATTAACAGCCACCGCCTGGTGCGACGGTCTGTACTGTTGAGATAAAGACCGAGGACGACCGACATCATCAGCACAAGATATCCGCCGAACGTATTGGGTTCACCCGACTGCCCCTCGAACGGTGCGCTCACTCGCCCACCGCCAGGAATTTGCAGAATACCATAAACACTTACCGCGGCGCACGTAATCAGTGCCACCATCACGATTGATCGGGCCTGCTTTTCACTGTACACATGATTGACGATCATGAAAAAAATGATAAAAAATTCGATGTACTTCAGCACATAGAAGATACCCGAGAGGCTTTCGACCCGGCCGACCATGATTCCCAGGGCCGTGGAGAAAATACAGGCACAAATGTAGGCTATTATCGGTCGGTTCAACGAGGTATGGGGAAACAACCCCAGTTCTTTCTGAATGGCGGTTCTGGCGAACCATGAAAACCCGATCAACAGAATTAAAACATCTTCCGCCCGGATCGTAACGCTTCTTCTTTCCGAGATACCGCCTTCGGTTGCCCCGAATTCCGGCGATAGAAGCATGGAGAAGATCAGGATATAGATCGCTGCTTCAGTGCTCCAAAACGCAACGATTAAAACCACAAATCCCAGTGCCAGTGTTAAGGTTGTCCACGGCACTGAAGCCGACACCTGTCCAGCCAAAGCAAAGAGGGCGCATGAAACGAATAGCCAGAATAAATAACTTCGAGTTGATGCACTTGACTCCAAGGCCGCCATCAATTACCTCGTACAGACAGAAAAACCACAAACCAGTAAAAAACAATACTGAGTATCGCCTCGTCTCGGCCCGTGGCATGTCTCAATAGTTTGTGGTGTCTACCTCCACGGCCTCCATAGGGATCCAGCCTACGCGTCCGTCTCCCAGCACGATGCGGTACCAGCGCTGTTCCCTGCCTACGATAGGTACTCGTTCGCCTTCAATTGCAATGCCGATTTCTCCATGGGCAGAGCCAGGTCCGTCCCGGACGCCTATGGTCGGTACGGATATCACTGCCGGCAACAGGATGCCGGATTCCAGCGATTGGGCGCCGGCGACCACATCGTCCACGGCGAGCTCTTCCGCCTGCTGCTGTTCGTCACTGGCAAACAGAAGGGGTCCGGAACCCAATGAGGGGGGCGCCACAGGCGTTTCGGTCTGTTCTGACTGGGGAACGGTTTCCGGCGTGGAGAACAGCGAGGACATTAGAGCCCAAAGAAGGATAACGGCCAATCCGAAAATCCCCAAAATAGTGCTCAAGCGCTTGACATTGCTCCCTGTATCGCCCGATTCCAAGGCGGTGTCGATTAGGCCGGAGGTATTACCCTCCTGCTGCGCGCCAACGTCTTCACCGTAGTAATGGATGAAGTATTCGGTAGCGGGATGGAATCCGGTAATCTCCGCCCGGACATCGTTGAGGACCACGCCGACCACATTAGCGCCCACCTGCTGCAGCTGGGTCTTGGAGCGCTTAAGTGCATTGCGGGGCACTCGGCCCACCTGGTAGATGAGCACCACGGCGTCCACTTTCGGTGCCAGTATCGATGAGTCGGTGACCGGCAGCGTAGGCGGCATATCGATGTACACCAGGTCGAATTCTTCCGCCGCTTCCTTCAGGAACTGCTCCATCTGGGGCGAAGAAAGCATTTCGGACGGGTTCGGTGGTGTCTGGCCGGATTCCATTATGTAAAGGTTGTCCAGCCCTGAAGCGGTCAATACTTCCGGCACGCCGAAGTCCCCTACCATGATATCGGTAACGTTCTGCACGCAGTCTTCCCAAGGTATGCTGCCCACGATGACGTCCGTGATGCCGGGCGAACGCTTGATACCAAACGTATTGTACAGGGACGGACGGCGCAGGTTACAGCCTACCAGCAGTGTGCGTTTGCCCATCTGGGCGGTGACGATCGCCAGGTTAGCCAGCGTGGTACTCTTACCTTCCTGGAGCGAGGAGCTGGTAAACACTATCGTTTTGATGGGCTTGTCCTGAGCAACCCCCGTAATGCTCAGGTTTGTACGTAGACTCCGGTAGGATTCCGACACGGGTGTTTTAGGCGCAAAAAGTGAAATTAGACGGGAGTAGTATGTAAGTTGCGGATTGTTCTCCAGATGAGGATATTTGTCGACGATCATTTCCTGAATGTCAATATGCGGTATGATACCCAGGACCGGCAATTCCACGTACTCTTCCACGTCTTCGATGGTACCTATGGAGGTATCCAGCGTCTCTATCACGAACGCCAGGACCAGTCCCATCAGCAGACCGACAACCAGTCCAACGACCACCACTTGGCTGCTATTGGCGTTTTGGGCACTGCCCGGCATGGTGGCGAACTTCACGACCGTGACATCGTCCGAAATGTCTTCCTTGCGGATCTGCTGTTCCTGCTGGCGCTGAAGCAGCAATCCCAGGATGTCTTCCTGCAACCTCACATCCCGCTCCAGCCGGTCAAACTTACGCTGGGCGTCCGGCAGGCCTTCTAGTTTGCCGCGCTGTGCCGCCAGGAGCGTCGTCAGCTCACGCTGACGTTCCCTGAGCACGTCCACACGGGCGGTGTATTCCCGGATTAACTGGCTGACGATGGACTGTATCTTCACCTCCACGTCCTGAACATCCGGATGCCTGGCGTTGTAGTAGAGTAGCTTGTCCATCTTCTCGAATTCCAGAGTCACCAGGTTGTTGTTCAGCAACGTTAATGTCTGGCTCTGCTGATCGATAGACGAAACCCAGTCGATGAAGACGTTGGCCGTTCCGGGGTTATCCTGCTCTTCAAGCGTCAGATTACGGGCCTGATCCCGCCGCTGTGAAAGCTGGGAGATCTCCAGATCCATGTTGTTAATGTCTTCAGTGAAGCGGTTGTATTCCTCTTCCAGCTGGTTGTACCGGTTGATGGCGTCCTGGGCGTCCGTTGCGATGGAGGGTACCCGCATGGACAGTTGGAACGCTTTCAGAGAATCTTCGGCCGCTTTTAGGCGGTCCTGGCATGCTGCCAGCTGCTCTTCGATGAAGTCGGTAGTCTCGTTCACCTGTCGTTGCTGGGCTTCCCTGTGCGTCTCCCTGAACACCATTGCCACAGTGTTGGCCACATCGCGAGCCTGCCCTGGAATCGCGGACGTCGCCGTGATGTCTATGATGTTGGTATTTCCGTTCTGAATCGTGCTGATGGTTGCCTGGATACTTCGGATGACTGCGATGTAGCGACCGCTGCGCCGCACCTCGTCGGAGGGTACCGTACTCGGTATTTCACCCAGAGTCTTGGCCACCCGCTCGATAGAGTCGAAGCTCTTCATTATCTCCATCTGGGTCGCCAGATTGTCCCAGATATTGTATGAGTAGCTGGTTAGGAGGGCGTTGGCCAGGTTGCCGCCCTGATCGTCTATCTTTATGCTGGCGGTAGCAGAAAACAACGGCACCGTCGTACTGGCGAACCAGTAGCTGAAGACCCCCAGCATCAAAGTGGTGGTCACGATGATCCTGTAGCGCTTGCGAATCACGCGTTGGTAATCGCGCAAGTTCATATCGTACTGTACCATACACCTATCCTTTTTACACCTATCCTTTTTCGTTCCGTACTGAGAGTGCCATTAATTGAAGAGTGCCTGGATCAATAGATATGACTGTAATGGCGGCAGGATTTGAGTTAACAGGATATTCAAGCCACCGATCGGACTCCTCGGGATGAAAAGAATGTCTCCATTGCGAAGATAAACATCCTCTTCCCGGTGGCCTCTTTTGGCTACGTTCCAGACAGGTACGTCGATAAGCTCCGGATTTCCAAGACCGCCGCGAACCAGTTTTACACTGTTGCGACGAGCGATATTGGTGAATCCTCCGGATCGAGCGACCGCTTCTGCTGCTGTTAATCCGAGACCGATAGGAACAACCCCTTGGGCCACGACCTCTCCCAGGACAAAAACCCGGTTATTTTCCAAGGACGGGACGAAAATTAAATCACCATCAACAATCTCCAAATTGGCGTCGTGATCAACCCCGAAAAGATAGGCATTTAAGTTAACACGGTACCGTTCGCCTGTTCTCCTCGTAACGATGATATTAGACAAGTCCGCCACAGGACTTGGACTCGAAATCGTATTTTCTACAGCCTGTCCATTTGTCATCACATCGGCTGTCAGGAGATCTACCAGCCGGGTCGGTCCTTGTAAAGGTACTTGGATGGCCCTACCGCCGGCGCCGCCGCCGCCGCCGCCGCCGCCTAATTCTCCAAAAATGGTAGCTCGCTGGCTGTTGTGTGCGGTCACAGTGACCTGAACGAAAGGATCCTTGACGAACACCTGAGCTCTGCGAGCGATCTCTTCACGAAGTTCACTGACTTTGAGACCTGCCGCGGCCATTTCCCCAAGCAGAGACAGATAGATCCTGCCATCATCCCGAACTGTAACTTCCTCCAAATCCGTATCTACCGAAAATTTCCTGGCAAATATTGAAACCTCTAGCTCGTCATCCGCACCAATAGTGTATTCGTGCCTGCTGATTGTGTGGAGAGTGTCCGCGTCTTGCAACCTGGTCACGGCCACCTCTGTGGGATCCATTGCCATGGGGATCGCCATCTGGCCACTGGCCAGGTCTTCAGGCAGTCCGGTCTCGGCGCGTTGGCTGCTGAGCGAAGTGCCGCAGCCTGTTGAAAACAGAAGAATGAAAAACACTTTGACCAGAATAGAAAATTTCGTATACGGCGTGAAATCTCTCATGCATTTCCTCAAGGCCTGTGAAGACACTGGATTCAACAGAAGAGTCCAGATATGTTCTTTGCTGTTGAGATTTTTTTTCTGCATCTCTACTATTTGAATATTTAGTAACTTTCTAAATGCAATCAAACTAAATGCAATCAAACCCTGTTTTTGGTACTGTTGGGTATATTTGGTACTGTTGGGTATAGCTAATATCAGACCCTTTATAATCAGCCATAATAAATATCGCATCCCGGAAATTGTCAATTAGTTATAATATAGGTATCACCAGTTTTTCAACATCTTCCTCATATCTGGTATGTGACGTATGGTCAATAACACTACATGTGGTGTCTGTGGACAAATTTAGTTTAAGGTCACAGGCGGGTAAATACCTGAAATTAAAGCATGAAAGACACGACAGGACCCAAGAGAAAAGCTTGACAGTTTTAATGGATATCATTATATTTTTGGTCTGGATTGTCTCTGTACGATCTAGTATGGCTGTGTCATTTCATTATGTACCCCATAAGGTTTTGCAACAGCAAACTGCCGGTTGTCACGCCTTTAGTGAATGAAACCGGAGTTGAAAGCTTGACACAAGCGACTGACTGGAATATAAAGTGCAAGCCGTTTGAAAATACACCGAACCCGAATTTCCTTTTTCCCTTCTTAATATCAGAAATCTCTGGTATTAGAGGCTGTGCGCCGTCAAGTAGACAAGTAGGGGACGGCAATACGTGCGAGTAAGACGGTTGTGGTAAAAACACTCTTAACCAGGGTTTTGGTAGAACAGTTCGGTGTCGGACTTGTGACCAATCGCCATTGGAAACGTATGGACGTTTTAGAAAAGTCCTTCATCAGTTTATCCGTTATGTAATCGCCACCGCTAAATACAAGCTGCGGCATATACCGAACGACGGGGTGCGGTTCAAGAGCTTCCAGAAAGGTCGTTACAAGGTACTCGTCGTCGATGAAGCACATTAATTTGCAGCCATTCAGCCGAATCCCATCCCGCTTTTCGATGAGATTCCTCGGTTATGAACAGCGAATCACCGCGCGGCATTATTATCATAGGACTGAATCCTGAAAAGACGAGCGTAAACATTCCACATCGTCTGCCGGTAGAAGATCGCGGAGACAGGATCCTCATCCCGGAAACGATAGACCCGCGTATACGAAACCAAAATTGGCAAATATCGGAATTGCCCCAACATTTGAAATGTGTGTCTGCTCTTAGGGTCTACACGAAAAACGTCTGCGATAGATGTGGAAATCGTCCAGGGAGCGATTAACACCTGGACCAGGAGGTAGCACTTTGGTGCGCATGAATAAAATCATCGGCCCGGCCAAGGACGTTAAAAAGAAGCACGATACGTCGTCGCCGAATGATAACAAAAAAGATTTACCCGCTTCAACGGATGCGGACACCCCTCTCAGGGCATGGGCGAAGAAAATGGCTCCGAGACGCCAGCCAAACGATGGGCTTGAATCCGATGTAAATGAATTAATAATCCCTGAAATCGAAACGGACAATTCCTCCATTGAGCCTGATCTTACTCAGGATGATGTCAATCCGAAAGTGCCGATAGAAGATGTTTCCGAAGAAATTCAGTTAGTCTACCAAGAAGCTTGTCAGTTCATAGAACAGTTGATGTCGGACACATCATTGCTAGACGTCAGCACTTTGGCCGACCAGGCGCAACGTATAGTCTCCCAGTTGAATCAAGGGGACGGGCTGTTGCGTCTTGCCCTTCGGCCTTCCTATACCGAGTCGTTTTTAGGCGCTCATCCAGTAAATGTGGCTATTCTGGCGGCACTGGTGGGGGAGGGAAAGAAGTTCGACCAGAAACAGCAGTTGCGTATGGTCGTTGCGGCCCTCGTTCATGATATCGGGATGACCCGGTTAGATCCGGAAATCCTCCAGAATGAACGGAGTTTGACGGCCAAAGAACAAAAGGAACTCCAACAGCACCCGAATTACGGCGCAGAGATAATCCTCGCTAGGTTGGGAATAGGATACACGTGGCTGGCAGATGCGGTCCGGCAAGAGCATGAACGGGCGAAAGGCCAAGGCTACCCCAACAAGCTAGCGCTCGATAATATTGACCCTACGGCCCAACTGATAGGCTTGCTCGACGTGTTTGAAGCCATCATTCATCCACGGCGCCAACACGATGCTGTCGGCCCTGGCAATGCGGTTAAGCAGGTGATAGAAACCCATAGCGAGCTGTTCTCACCTCAAATGGTAAAAGCCTTTGTGGAAGCAATTTCGGTCTATCCCGTGGAAACGTATGTACTGCTAAACACAGGACAGATCGGCCGAGTCATATCGACGCACCGAAGAAATCCATTACGCCCGGTCATCGAGGTGCAGACCGATCACAATCGCCAGAGACTATCGAGCACGAAAGAGATCAATCTGCAGGAGCATCCTGTCCTTTCTATCGTTAAATCTCTCAATACAATTGAAGTACAAAAACTTGTCTCAAAGCCGGATGACGGTATACTCTGACCGTTGGATCCTTGAAATACCCTTGCTGGGCGCTTCGGCGTCACCTGTACAGCGAAATACGGCCGGCTCTCGATGGCGACCTCAATCCCAATAAACTAAAATTTATATCACTGTTCCTATCTGATGACCCCTATTTTTCCCATCTTGCGTTCCGTCTCGCCCTGGGCGTTCACCGCCTCCATTACATAGATATAGATACCGCTGGCCACGCGGCGTCCACTGTTACTGGTCACGAGCCACCGCAACTGTGTCGGGCTGATGACCTCGAATCCATTCCCGTCCAGGGACGCCACCTGCTCACCTGCCACGTTGTAGAGATCCAGTCGGCTCAGACCAGTAGGTAACAGGTCGAAGATTATACCGGTCGTGTAGTCACCATCGTTTGTGTTGCCCGAATTGGGGCGAAACGGGTTGGGGTAGACCATCATCTGGCTTAGTAGCTGGCCGGCACCGGGATTCTGATAGAAAACACCGAACGTACCTAATTTGGTGACCGGCGCCGAGACCAGGTTGTTTTCCGTATCCACCGTGCTGTTCTCGACCGGATCCCAGACCTGTGTTTCTTCATTCCAAAAATAAAGACGTAATCGCTCTTCCTGTCCTGTTTTTTCGATTAATCCGGCTTCAGCAATCTCTCCAGAAGTGTAATGTACGGTTACCGAAGCCGGTTCGAGGAACGGTGCTTCGGCTGGACCGAAAGTACGCGCCACCCCCGTATAGCGGGTGCCGACAAGCTCTTCACTTCTGATATCCTCCGGTTCGAGGATGTAAAATCTGGCGGGCCGAGATACCGCAGTGACGGGAAACTCCAGCGAACTGTATCCATAATCCGTAAGCTTCCAGGTGTCTTCCGCCTTCTTTGCCAGAACCTTAGAGCTGCCCGGCGGCTCGAAATCACCGGTGGTCTGCAGATACAGGACCTTCTGGGTCTGAGAAAATTCGCCGGTGGTGGCCGCCTGGAAATAAACGAAACGCTGTCCGTTATTGCTCATCTCCGGAAACGCGTTGTTGGCATCTGCGATGCCGATCAGTGTACTGTCGGTCCCGGTACCATCAGCGCTTCGAAGCTTCACGTAAAAGTTGGTCTGTCCCACAGCGCTCGAGGGATTGGAGGAAAACGTATCCAGGTTCAAGGCATTCGCCTGGTCTTGACTGTATGCGATCTCTGTACCGTCCGCTGACCAGGAGGGGGTCCAGGACGGGAACGTATTTCCGGACGGCGTGATTTTGGTCATGTCGCTCAATTCGTTCACGGCACTGGAGCCCAGAACCGTGTCATAATCGAAACTTCCAGTGCTGAAGTTCGAACTCTCGAGCGTCTTCTGCAATATGGATTCCATATTGTCGATTACATAGATATCCGACAGCGTAGCACTGGACGAATCCTTGTATACCACCGCCAGCTTCGCTCCGTCCGGCGACCACTTGGGCTGGAACAGTCCATCTGTCTTGGTCGTCGACACCGGCAGGTCCGTCACCTGAACGAGATTCTTGAACGTACTTTCCGGACCATCGAGCGTGCTATACGGTTCGAACACCCATATATTGCCGTCGAGGGATGCTGCGATACGGTCTACGCCATTTGGAAACTGTGCATTCTCGAAGGAGAATGTAGTCAGCTTCCAGTCCGGATCGAGCCACCCGCCGAACTGTTGCGTGGAGTCTTCCACCGCACCACTGGGGCTGAGTTTTTTGATTGCGCCACCGTCTTTGTGAATCTGAAAGATCTGTAAGGTCAGATTTGTATCCGGTGGAATGATAACCCGTTCATACCCCACGTACACCACGCTGTCCCCATCAGAATTCCACGTGGGCCAAGAGAAGTGAAGCGGATCGCCGTCCTCGATCGTACCGCCGCTGAAGGCCGAAGTTACCTGGACTTTGCTGGCGCCGTCTTTTGATATGGTGAACAAGTTCCAGTTTCCTGTGCCGGCCCCGGACCCATCTTCGGGTCCTTCGGCTATGTACACCATCCTGGTATCCGACGGCGACCATACCGGGAAAAGACTGAGCGTCGACTTAGTCTGAATCGAGGACAGACTCTCGATCGTATAACCGTTGGAAGCCACATCCGTGGTTTCCGCCGAGGA
Source organism: uncultured Gemmatimonadota bacterium (assembly GCA_964470965.1). Lineage (GTDB taxonomy): Bacteria > JAAXHH01 > JAAXHH01 > JAAXHH01 > JABIQT01 > CAYYIS01. The sequence goes on from CAYYIS010000006.1 coordinate 15,208, forward strand.
GCGCACCTGGAGCGTAATCGTACCGGGAGAAGGATTGACCAGGCCGGCGCTGGCACTGAAAATCAGTGTGATCACACCGTTATTTCCGATCGACACCGAGGCCGGTACCGTCACGGTGACCTGCCGGCTGCCCGAATCCGTAACCACGGTCGGCGTGGCAACTCCGTTGATCGTGACATCCGACGCATCGATGGAGGAGGGCACGGTCGTACCGCTGGGGAATGTGAGCAGCAAGGTGCTGGTACCGCCGACCAGCGCGCCCTGAGAGCCGGTGCTGACATCGATCCGGTACCGTGCATTCTGTCCGAACGTATTCGGCGTAGGAATGACGGTAGCGGCGGATACCGTCGTAGCGGCCGCCGTAATGGTATATTGTTTCGAGGGCACATTGGTGGCCTCCACGCTGGTGCGAACGTCGAGCCGGTGCGTGCCCGCCAGCAATGGATTCCGGATCAATGCATCCGCGCTGATGTTAACCTGGACCGTATCGGTCGCGGCAATATCGGTAGTTCCGCTCGGGACGGTGATGGTAATGGTGCGCAGGAGCGCGTTACACTCCGGTGAAGCGGTCACCGTCGTTCCGTTGACGGTTATCAGACTCGGCACAATGGATGTAGGCACCGTGGTATAGGCCGGGAACGTCAGTGTAATCTTACTGGTACCGGCCGTCAATGCGCCCTGTCCGCCCAGCTTGAATTTTACGTTGTACGCCCCGATCGTGTTCACCCCCTGCGGACTCGGACCGCCTCCCGGCGAGGCACCGCCGGCTACCGGACCCACGAAGGCGGAATCGACCTGGGTCGAAGCACTCGTAATCTGGTACGTATTGGATGTGACGTCCGCCTGTTCCACGGAGGTGCGAACAGTCAGCGTGTAAAGACCGGCCGTGGGACTGGTGAGAACATTGGAACCGGATCCGATGACCACGCTCACCGCATCATTGTTCCCGATCGAAACACTTGCCGGTACCGTGACGGTTACGATCCTGCTTGCCGGCGTGGTCACGACGGCGGAAGTATTGACTCCGTTTACGGTGACATTGGAAGTGGCAATAGAAGAGGGTACCGTGGTGCCTACCGGAAAGGTTGCGGTGACGGTGCTGACCCCGGGCTGCAGGGCTCCCAAACCGCCAGTCGTAAAAGACACGAGATACTGCGCCGTGCTGCTCTGCTGACCGGGAGAGGGCACAGCCATTGCAGGCGAAGTGCTGGTCGATGACGCATTGATCACATAGCTGCCGGACGTCTGCGCACCGGTCTCGGTGCTGGTGTGTACCGTGAGGGTGTAAGAAGCGATCGTAGACGGATTGAACACACCCGCCCCGGTGTTCACGACCACCACCACGGAGGTGCTGTTGTTGATGGTGATACTGCCCGGAACCGTAATCGTAACCGCCTGCCCCGATACGGTGACAACGCTGGCCGCAACACCGTTGACGGAAACCGTCGATGCAGTGATCGATGCGGGCACCGTGGTCCCGGACGGAAACGTGACCGTAATCGTGCTGACACCGGACAGGAGCCGCCCGGAGCTTCCTACTGTAAAAGAGATCGTATAGGCCCCTATCGTCTCGACCACATCGGGCGTTACGGACACCGTCGGGGCAGCGGCATTCGTCGTCGCGGCAGTAATCGTATATCCGTTCGAGGCGATGTTGGTGGCCTCGACACTGGTCCGCACCTGGACCGTGAATGTACCGGTGGACGGGTTGGTCAATCCGACAGCGCTCAGAAACACAACGGAAACGGCGCTGCTGGCGCTGACGTTCACCGGTGTTGTGAACGTCACGGTCCGCAGCGTCTGATCGACCGTGACGGATGCACTCACGGCAGTCGTGTTGACCGTAATGTCGGCCGGCGTGATGGAGGCGGGCAAGATCGTATTATTTGGAAAGGTGATCGTGACCGTGCCGGACCCCGCGGTCAGAGGACCGTCGGCCCCTGTATTGAAGGCTATGGTGTACTGCGCCGTCACGTTGGCGTTTGCCGGGTCCGGTGTAACCGTCGCCGCGGTGACGGTCGTCGTCGCGGCGGTGACCGCATACCCGTTCGAAGTCACGTTCGTGCCCTCCACGCTCGTCTTCACCTCAAGCGTATTGGTGCCGGCCGATCCCGGATTTTTTACGATGCCGGAGGGTATTACTACCGTTACCAGGTCACTGTTGCCGATCGTCACGGACGCGGGAACCGTCAGAAACACGGTGCGGGTCGCGGCGTCACCGGCGGCGGTAGCTCCGACGCCATTGACCGTGGCGCCGGAGATGGCCTGCGTGTTGACGGTCGTACTGCTGTTGAATGTGACCGTAATGGAACTCGTCCCGGGCTGAAGGGCGCCCGAGGCTCCTGTGTTGAATTGGATCGTATAAGCTGCCGTCACGCCTGTTGTCGCCGGATTCGGGGTGACGGAGGCTGCCGTAACCGAAGTGGCGGAGGCTGCGATGGTGTAGGGATTGGAGGCCACAGCCGAAGGCTCCGCCGACGTCTGCACCTGGAGCGCGTACTGACCCAGGATCTGAGGATTCTGTACCTGCGCTTGCTCCGATATGACGATCGTGACAGAATCGCTGTTGGAAATCGTGACCGCCACGGGGACCGTGATGGTGATCTGCTGACCGCTCACCGAGACCGCCGATGCCGCCGAACCGTTGATCGTGACTTTACTCGGGGCGATCGAAGCGGGCACGGTCGTTCCCGTAGGCATGGTCAGTGTGATGGTGCTGGCGCCCGCCGCCAGGGAGCCCGAGGCTCCCACGCGAAAACCGATGACGTATTGCGCCGCCGTGTTCACTCCGTTGGCCGTGGGGGTCACATTGGCCGCAGTCACCGTGGTTGCAGAAGGGCCGATCGTATAGGCCAGTGAGTTCACTTTGGTCACTTCAGCGCTGGTATGAACCTGCAGCGTGTAGCCGCCGGCGCTGGTCGGGTTCCGCAACCCTGCGTCGGATGCGATAACGACCGTCACGGCACCGTCGTTGGCCACGTTTACGGGCGTGGTGATCGTCACGGTGCGCCCGGTTGGCGACACAACCGGCGAAGCGACTACGGTGGTACTGTTGACGGTGATGTCCGATGCCGCAATACTGAACGGTACGGAAGTATTATCGGGGAATTTCAGTGTGATGGTACCGGAGCCGGAGGATAAGGCGCCGGATGACCCTACGTTGAACTGTACCGTGTAGGCGGCTACGGCGGCTACATCCGATGGCGTGACCGTGACAGTCGCCGGAGACACGGTCGTGGTGGCGGAACCAATCGGGTAACTGAGAGACGTGACTGCGGCGGACTCCACACTGGTCTTCGCCGTCACCGTATAATCGCCTGCGGTGGAAGGATTCGTAATGACAGCGGTAGCGGAGCCTATCACAACCGTCACATCACCGCTGTTTCCGATGTTCACGCCCGGAGGTACGGTGATCGTAAGATTCTGGCCTGACGGCCCAACGGCCTGAGGCTCCACACCATTCACCGTGACGTTGCCCGAAACAATCGTACCCAGCGTGGTGCTATCGTTAAACGTGATGGTGATGGTGCCCGCCCCTGCCTCTAATGCGCCTTGCGCACCCGTATTAAACGCAATCGTATAGGAGGCCAGCTGGGACACCGTTCCCAGACTGGGGGTCACGCTGGCGGCACTCACCGAGGTGGTCATCGGAGTGATCGTATAGGACGGTGATGTCTGCGCGGTCGGCTGAACATTGGTCCCGACCGTCAGTTCATAGGATCCGGCCGTAGGCGGGTTCCTGAGCCCCGCAGCATTCGTGAAAGCAAGGGACACCTCCCCGTTGCCCGCTACCGCCACTGGTGTGGTGACCGTCACCTGCTTCGATACAACGTCTGTAAACGGTGCGACTGTCGCGGCTACTTCGTTCACACGGACATCGGCCGCCGCCATAAGTGCCGGTACGCCGGTGAGGTCATCGAAATCGACCGTAATCTGGTCGCCGATGGAAAGGGCACTGCCGCTCCCGACTTTAAACACGATCACATAGCCCGCATTGGCATTGATGGCTGATGGATTCGGAAGAGCGGAAGTTACGGCAAGCGCGGTATCGGCCGTTATGGTATACGATGCCGACGTACTGTTCGAAGTTTCGGTGGAAGTCTGTACCTGCAACGTATGGCTGCCCGATGCCGGATTCGTGATCCCGGACGCCACCGCAGATATGACGGTGACCGCTCCTCCGCTTGCAACGGAAACCGGCGTGGTGATCGTCACGGTACGCGCGCTTGGATTGGTCGACACCGTCGTGGGCGCAGTATCGTTGACCCTCATCGTGTTGGCCGGGATGGTTGCAGGGATGGTCGTGCCTGTGGGAAATGTAATGGTTATGGTGCTGCTTCCGAGCAGCAATTCGCCGGACGCGCCCAGTGTTATTGGAATCCTATAACCTGCTGCTTCGCCGGTCCTGGTCGGCGATACGGTAATCGTGCCTACGGAAACCGAGGTGGCAGCGGCAGTGACGGTATACTGAGGAGACGTAACGTCGTAAGCTTCATCGGTTTGTCTGAGCGCCATGGTGTACGTCGTTTTAGGAACGCTGGGATTGATGACACCCGCCCCCGTCAAAATCCTAATTCTTTGATGTTTTTGTTTGTCTAATTTATCTTCGGGTACAACGTTGATCTGATAGGCGGCCGGACTGGTCGTGACAGAATACGCATCTTCCTCGTCATCATCATCGTCAGAGTCACCGTCTGCGTCCGGAACAATCCGTACATTAGATGTCGCTATAGAAGCGGGAATTGTGGTATTCGCCGGAAAAGTAAGGATGATATGATCCTTTTTTGCATCTATGTTTTTGCTACCCGTTTCAAAAATAATGGTATACGACGAGACCGTGTTGGCCGCCGAGACGCCGAGCTCGATACTGTCGAACGTCATATCCGATCCTCCACTGCCAATCTCATAATTCAGCGAGGAAATCTGGTTTTCTTCTACACTCGTACTGACCTGCACCGCCACCGTAATATTCGCGTTCGGATTGGCTATTACCTCAGACGAACTGCCGATCACGAGCGTTACCGCGCCGTTGTTTCCGATCGACACGCCGGACGGCACCTTGACCGTCACCAGCCGCGTGTCCTCATCCGTGGTGACGTCTGCGGAAGCGGTGCCGTTCACGGTGACGTTCGAGGAGGAGATGGAACTGGGCACGTCCGTGTCCCCGGGAAAAGCGACGGTGATCGTGCTCGTACCGCCCAACAGACGCCCCTGGGCGCCCACGTCAAAGGTCAGGGTATATCTGGAATTGTCATTCTTGCCCTTGTCGGATAAAACCACAGTTGCCGGCGTGACGGTGCTCGTGGCCGCAAGTGTCAGGTATGAATTGGATCCCACCGTATCTTCCTGTGACGTGGCCATTTGGAGGAAGTGGTTCTTCGCCAATATAGGATTTACCACGCCGGCTTCGGGTTTTATGATTACCGTGACGGAAGCGCCGGACGGAATATCCTGGCTCGGTACAATCGTAATCTGTCCGGAAGCAGTGGTGGTGGTGACGGACGTCGGGGGCGCCGCAAAGGTTCCATTGTCCACAAGGATATCGTTCGTGGCTATGGCCGAGGGGACGACCGTGTTTTCCGGGAAGTCCAGAAAGATGTGGTCGGTGCCGCCGGTGAGCGCTCCGCTGGAGCCCAACTGCGCGCTGACCGTGTATTCTGACACGGTGTTCACGGTGTTGGGTGCGATACCCACCGATGCCGGGGTAAGCGACGTACCGGTAAAAACCGTGTATGAATTGGAGGTTACCGGTGAGGTTTCTGCGCTCGTGGCGACCGTCAAGGTGTACGTAGCCGCCGTTGTGGGGTTGACGAGACCGGACGAGGCGGCGAAAGTGATTATCACGGTTTCCAGATTTGTCAGGCTTACCGGCGTCTCCACCTGTATCGTACGCGTGGCCGCAGTACCAATGGCGGCGGCGGGGACCCCCTGTACGGTCGTGCCGTAAATCAATCCTTCAGGTACGGCCGTGTCGTTAGGGAAAACGATCGTAAAAGTGCCGGAGGAGGCGGTAAGGGCCCCGGCCGAGCCGAGCGCGAACTGAAGACGGTAACCGGACGCGTTACCGGCTATAGACGAGGTGGGCGTCAACGTGGCGGACGTGAGTGGCGCGGAAGAGGTGATCTCGTAGGGGTTAGAGGCAACTATCACCGCCTCTTTCGATGTGGATAAATCGAGCGTATAAAAGCCGGCGGTTTGTGGATTGACCACACCCGGAGAATCACGGAATGTCACCGTTACGGATCCGGGATCGACATCATAATATACTCGAATCGTGAAGGTCTGCCCGCTGATATATAATTTGTTAGTTTTTTCGTTGTTTACTTTGACATCATCTTTGTCAATAGTGGCAGGAATGGTGCCGGCTGGAAAGGTGATCCTGATATCGTCTCGCTTTCTTCTTAGCTCCTCTGTGGTCGTAAACGTCACATTATACTGAGAGGTAGCGCCCTTCAATGGGTTGGCGACCGTAACCGTAACATCCGAAACACCTGACTGCTGCTGGCTCTCGGAAAGGGTGTACACGGTCGACGTAACGCTCGAGGGGCTCAACGAAGATTGATCGGTGGACTGGGTCGTGTTGCCGTCAAGGTCCGTGGCGACCGCACGAAGGATAAAATATTGTCCTTCCAGTCCGGTGTAATCCCAGACACTCCGCCATTTGCCGAGTGCACCACTTACCCTGGAGGCAAGACCGACACGTTGCCAGCTCTGGCCCGCATCGTCCGCCAATTCGTTTTCATTGACATCCAAGTAATATTCCACTCTGACACTGTCTATGGTGTCCACCGCAACCCCGGAACTCACATCGATCACATCGACCACCGTCACGGTAATCGTATCTTTGGGAGCCGCCACCGTGTTGACGATGGACGGAATGACCGGCGCCTGCAAGATCTGTCCGTTTCCGTTTGCAATATCACCACCGGGCAGGGCGACGTTCGAAACGGTCAGGTCTCCCGCATAAATAACATCTTTCTGGGTAGGATCCGTATTGCTGTTGCTGGAGGTCGCCATGGCCGTGAACGGAGAGTTGGCGGTCATGGTGGGCCCGCTGATGCCACTGGCGTCTAATGCGGCGATCGGCACCTGGATATCCATGAAGTATTCGCTGTCGTTTTTTCCCGCCTGACCGGACTGGCTGATCTGAGTCACTCTTGTGCGTCCCCAATCCCACACGTACTGATCGGAATCCGTATCCCAATCATCACTGTCACCGGTTTCACCGTCACTCTGGCTATCGTTTCCGACAGCCGCATCCTGGCGCCAGATACCGTCCTGATTTATGACCCACTGTTGTGTATTCGCATCATCGTAAATAACTACGATATCATCCGGTTCGCTGTTACTGTCTCCACCCTCCAGCATGATTACAAATTCCTTATAGCCGTCACCGTCTGTATCCAACAGCAAATTCCAAGTCTCTGAAGTGAACGGCTCCCCATTCCCAGTAAGCCGGACCGGGGGACCATCCACCCGCAGGCGAAAATACAGAATAGAGCCATCGCTATAGAAAAATATGGAAGGTTGATCGTTCGATGATCCAGAAGAAAAATCTACGGAGCCGGAGAGGGCGGCGCCGCGGGAATCATCACTGTTCCCTGTCAGATCAAACTGGGAATTCCCCTTCGCCGTATAGGCCTGGGTGGTCAGCTGCGAGGGCCAGGCTGCAGGATATCCCGATGGGTCCACGTAGTTGGTCGGTTGGGCAATGGACAGTGCCGGTAGAACAAAGAATGCCGCGATTCCTACTATTAAGAATGGCATAGGTTTTAATTTAACCATTTCAGCCAGGTCCTTTCTCACATTCTACCCTACACACCTATTTTTGTACTACGGTGTGGCAATCTCGAACCCAACAACCCGCGCCGGACGACATTCAACGCCGCTTCAGCCACATGCCAGAGTCTGCGCAGGAAGGAAAGCAAGGCATCCTCCCTATTTTCCCCGTACGCTTGAGCGATCACATCACGATTGGGGAAGCACGTTTCATAGACAAACGCCAGGCGGTCCCGGGTATGATCCATCATAAACAGGGTAAAGATCTCCCCGAACCGCCCCACCTGCTCGCCGTTCAGGATCCGTTTCATACATCTTTGTTCCATCCAGCCCACGTGGGTTGGATGTAAGGCCTCGATCACATCCTGGGGAATTTCAGTCTTGAGGGTTCCCATCAGATAATTAAGCGCATAGTATACCGGTTTCGTCAGACGGAACCGGCGGGTGCGGGCGACGAGCGTCTCCCAGGGGACCGAGCCTCTCGATGCCAGCAAAACTGCCATGTCTGCGAACCATATCAGACGGTCACAGGAGTGTTTCAGAGAGTGCAGCGAACAAGACAGCAGCGTGTCCACCCAGGACAGGGTTCGAGTCTGGACTCCGGCAATAGTCGTAGTTACCGCCGACTCCCACACCGCGTCCATGTCGATTCGTACGGCTCTGCTCCGGGAAGCGATCCTGTCCGCACCGACCAGGTCCGTATGCATGTCGATCACCACCGATGCGTTGGTCCACTGGTGGGGATGACCGGATATGGACCAGTAACCCAGCCGATCCAGCACCGATGCCACAGCGTCCTGGTCGGCAGGTCGTACCAGGATATCGATGTCACTGACCGGACGCAGAGCGATATCCGGAAACAGGGATTCCACGAAAGCGATCCCGCGTAGTGCTATGACATCGATACCGGCCCGGTTACATCCGTCGAACAGTTTGCCGGCATGCGCCAGGTACCGGATGTTTTCGGCCCCAGAGCGGAAATACAGGCTTCTCAATCGCTCCAATATCGATGGGGGAACACGGTCATCGGACCGAAGGCGTTCGTAGACCAGCGGCGCGACACCCCCGTCAACCACCCGATCGACCAGTCGGTCCCAGTCCAACCCGGCCTCATCCGGCACCGGCTCGTCGGACTTCCGAAGCAGCACCCCGCGTACACACTGAAACATCAGCCGGTCTTCCGGCGACCATGACGTATCCCCTATCCTCATAACGCAACCGCATCCTTACCAGATTCCAATTCTTAAGACTTAATTCAACCTCATTCAGTTTATTAATTATATTAATTTCATAAGGTTTGCCATGTGACATAGATCACACGAAGAAGTCAGAAAATCCCAATCCTTGTTTACGACCCGACGGGCCGGATGCCGCGGCTGCGGCTCATGTAATCCGTTTTTTTTGGAACAGGCACGGGTGTCAGGCCGAACGTCGCGCCGATCCAGGAGGTAGCTTCCACTATATCGCAGGTTCGAACCTGCATCACCAAGTCGGTGGTCCAACCCGAGTTGCCGCACGGACAACGAAAATAATTGTCGTCCTCCTGCAATGAGCATGTGCGGTGCTTTGCACCGGTCGTGCCCCAATGGACCAGGCAATCGATATGACCGTGCTCGATGGTCAGTCCGAGACGGCGGGCAATTTCCAAAAGAGGTATGGCCCGAATTTCATCCGGATTGTAAAACTTCATATCATGAATCCCTATTAATCTTAAAGAAATCTAAATTATAGTGATATCTAAATTATAGTATTCACATTAAATAAGCAACATGAAACTATTGGGAATCCGTGAGGAATATGGGCGAAAACCTCTGAATACCTAACCGAAGCTATTGCGCAACAAGAGATAATGTGATATTATACCTATATTATTGTACCTGTGTTGGAATATACGATCGCTACATTCAGACAATACGATAGGCTACAAGAACTACCATATTCGCGTACGAAAATTTGGGTTATTGGTGTGATGAAGAACTCGTCCAAACATGTATCCCGGCGCCGTTTTCTGGGTCTCACATCCTTGATGACGCTGACTACCCTGTCTCCCGGCAGACAGGCCCTGGCAGGTTCCGCTACGCGGCCTTTCAAGATCCAGGTAACGTCTGAATCAGGCAATGGCGCCGCTGCATCTCAGCTTTTGGACCTTCTCAACGGGCTGACCAGAGGAATTCTCCTGGAACGCAGGTATCCGGAAGCGACATACCGGCTTATGTCGGATCGTACGCTATGGATACATGTGCATGAACCGGAATCGCGCAATACGCTGGAAAGACTTATTGCGCCGGACCTAAGCTTCGGCCGGGAAGAGGTGCATCACCTGTACGCGGAAGCGCTCCGCTCGGCGGTGACACTGGCCCCGGAGGAACCGTATCTGGTACGTGCGCTCGGAGACTACTACCTTTCGTTCCGCAGGTACAAGGAAGGTATCGCCGATTTCCGCGAAATCATAACGGATCGTCCGAATCAACCACTGCTGTTGTTCCAGCTCGGCATGATCTACGACCGGTCCGACAACAAACAGGCGGCATATGATACCTTCCGGCTGGTACATCAACAGGACCGTGACAATGCGGTTACCCTGTATAATCTCGGAACCATCGCCGCCGATCTCGGGCACTATGATCACGCGAAAGAGTGGTTTTCCGGCGCACTGAAGCAGGCCCCGCAGATGCACGATGCGAAGGTACAACTGAAGCTGCTGCAACGCCGAAAAAATCGGAAACCGTTTACATTGGAAGAATCAACAGAAACCGATGGACCATGAGACGACCGTTTAAACACGCCCTGTGGCTGTTGGTGCTGACGAATTTGGCCTTCACGGCTTCGGCTCAGCCGGCGGATCAAGCGGGTAGCGCCAGTGCCCAATTCCTCAAAATCGGAATCGGCGCCCGTCCGATCAGCATGGGAGGCGCTTATACAGCGTTGTCCAGCGACGCCAACAGTATGTACTGGAACCCGGCCGGACTGACCGGTTTTAATGGTACCCAGGTATCATTGATGCACAACAAATGGTTCCAGGGTATCAACTACGAATTCCTCGGCCTCGCTTATGCGGACAGTGGCGTGTCCGCCTTTGCCGTCGGCTTGAGCTTTCTCTGGATGGACGACATAGCGGTCACGACATTCAGCGATCCAGTGGGGGCTTCCGGTAACACCTTCACCGCACGGGATCTGTCGTTCGTGTTTTCCTATGGGCACCAGGTAACCGACTACGTGTCCCTTGGCGGCACCATCAAGCGTATCCGTTCCGAAATCGCCGAAATCAGCGCCGGCACCACCGCGTTCGATCTGGGAGGTAAAGTTTTTACCCCCATTCGGGGATTGACCTTTGGTGCAACGCTTCAGAACATGGGGCCCGGTCTCAAATTCGTTAATGAGAGTGACCGGCTTCCGTTAACATATAAAGTGGGCGGTGCGTATACCTATCGGAACATCGTTACTGTTGCGGTCGATGTGGGCAAACCGATCGACAACAAGGTTCGGGTGAACGCCGGCGGCGAGTTCGTTCTTCTGAACACCATGTCGATCCGGGGCGGATACAACTCCGCCAACGAGCTGGATCGTGGCCTCACGGGTGGCATAGGTGTAAAACTACAGAAAATCTCTATTGACTACGCGTTCGTCCCCTATGGTGTGCTGGGTGACACCCACAGATTCTCCGCTTCGTACCACTTCTAATTTTGCAATCAGTTAGTCCTACGGCTTTTCTGCTGTCAGTGTATGTTACCAGGTATTATGTCTTGTTACCGGTCAGAATTACAAATACCATTTGGTGATGAAACTGTTACCGTCCTGTTGTCCACCCCGGAAACCCGGAAACTGAAATCCGATCGGGTTCTGCTATTGACATTCGCCAGCGACAGGACCGCCGCCACAACCACCGATCCATATCGCCTCGTTTCGGACGTCTTTCTGTCCCAAGGCCATACCGTCCTCAGTTTTGACCTGCCCAACCACGACACGCAGATCAACGAATACGGTGAGGGCATTGCCGGCATGCGCAATGCCTTCGTAGCCGGGCAGGACCCGTTTCAGCGATTTGTCGTACGGGGCAGGGCGGTGATCGACCACTTCATCAGGCAAGAGCTTGCGTGGCCCGGCCGGATCGCAGTCTCCGGCACATCGCGGGGTGGATACATGGCGCTGCGACTGATGGCATCCGATGACCGGATCGCCGCGGGGGCTGGTTTTGCGCCGGTAACGGACTGGCGCGACTTGAGTGAATTCGAACAGGACCGGAACCGGGATGACGTGGCGGCGTTACGCCTCTCCTGCCAATCCGACGCCCTGGCCACCCGCCCCGTGTTGATGGCCATCGGCAACCACGACGAGCGCGTCAACACCGAGTCCTGCTGCCGATTGTATTTGGATCTTTGTGACGCCAGGCGTCGGAATGGAAGGAATACGGGCAGCCTAGCCTTCTACTGCACAGACGATCCGGGTCATAGCTGCGCTGCGGACCTCTATCGAAAAGGCGCTGACTTCTTACTGGAGCATCTCCGATGAATCCCGGATTTCGTAGAACGAACCTTGCCGGAATGACATTGCACGCCCTAAGGGATCGTTATCGTGAAGACCTGTTCGAACGCTACCTGCCGTTCATGGATCGGTACGGCATAGACCACGATCTGGGCGGATTCACGTGCACGCTGGACCATGATGGGACTCTGGTGCGCTCAGATAAACACATGTGGTACCAGGGGCGCGGCCTCTGGGTATATTCGTATCTGTACAACCACTTCGGCGGAGATCGGTATCTGGAAATCGCCCGGAAAACACAGGCATTCATCCTGGAGCACGGGCATGACGGAAAAGACGGGTGGTACACGAATTTAACCAGGGACGGCGCCCCCGCCGGCAAAGTGGACGACCGGGGTTACACCGGGTTGTTCATAGCGGAGGGATTGCAGGAATACTACAGGGCTACCGGCGACCTGGCCTCTCTGGAACAATCTATACAAATTCTGTGGGATATGCTGGCGATCCTCGACGATCCCGGCCGGCACATAGACGAAGGCTATGTGCCGGCTTCCTACCCCGGCATGAGGACACTCGGCAGCCACATGGTCCTGATCCTGATCCTCACCCAGATCCTCTCGCAGCATGCCGACCCGGATCTCGACACGCTGGCCGAACGGGTGCGGGATGCCATTGTAAATCGATTCTGGAACCCCGATTACCGGCTGCTGAACGAAGCCGTGGCGCACGACTACAGTCGGCCGGATGACGTCAACGAGGATTTCATCTACCTGGGACATGCCATCGAAACCATGTGGATGATGCTCCTGGAGGCCATACGACTCGGGGACCGGGCTTTATTCGATGTGACGGCGCATCGGTTCCAACGACATGTGGAAGCTGCCTGGGACGATGTCTACGGCGGTGTCTTCCGGGCCATGAGCGTGCACGGCCCTTACGTGTTCGACAAAGTTCTCTGGGCACAGGAAGAGGTGCTGATCGGCACCATGATCCTCATTGAGCATACGGACAGTGAATGGCCGGTACACTGGTTCGACCGCATGTACCGGCATCTCCAGGAAGCCTATGCGCTGCACGGCCGCGGTCTCCCACACTATCAGAACAGCGGAGACCGGAAAATGACGTTCACACCGCACGTCACGCGCAAAGAAAACTACCACCACCCCAGGCACCTGATGCTCAACCTGCTTTCCCTGGATCGGATAATAAAGCGAGGAGGAAAGACCTCGGGCCTATGGGATTAAAGGGATGAGGAATGGTTGTGATATCCCGTCTCCACGGTGATATCGGACACGTTCCTGCGCGGCCTGTGAGGAAAGGTAAAATCCCACTCTTTACATGGCCCAAACGGTACTGGGGAATCAGGCCCGGGCCCAAAAGCCTACCCCCAGATAGTTTCCATGCCCCAGGCGTCCAGCCCGCGCAAAACAGCGGCAGCGCCCCGGGCCTCGAGGGACACCCCTGTGCTGTCTTCCCTAGCGGGATAAACACGTAATGCAAGGCATTGCTGTCCGTTGGCAAAAACTTCGATCACGCTTCGGTCTATGAATATACGCAGCTTGAGCGTTTCTTCTTCTCCAAGCGCAAATGGCGCGATTTCCTCCGGACGGGCGTACACGTCAGGCAGCAGCGAAGCGCGGGAAATGTCTATCGAAAGCGCATCCTGCTTGAATCTGTGCCCCGAATCGTTGAACTGCAAGAGGCCGTTGCGGTAAAACGTAATCGTCGTGGTCTCCTCGCCCCCGGACGACCGAAGCACATTGACACTCACCTCACGGGCATTTTTCGGATCGACCTCAAGAATCAGTTCCATTACGTTGCCGTCGATACCCCCCATCAAAACTTCCTGGTTGGCCGGCAGGGCAGTCTCCCCGACCTGCCTGTGTTCTGTCCGAAGGGACTGGGTCGAGGCTACCGGCACGATCTCCAGAGTACCATCCGCCAGCAACGTCAACCTGCGGGGAAGCGACATGATGTGGTTCCAGCCTTCGCACGGTTTGCCTTCGTTTATATTGTGGATAACATAGATTCCGTCTTCGCCGTCCGGCATGGCGGTAGGCGCATGCACGGCGCCGGGATCGATGGCACCAAAATTGAACCGGCCGTGTCTGGTCGGTGAGAATTTTCGTTTCAGTCTGTCATAGTCACCGATCAAATACTGCGAACCACGCTGATGACTGGCGAACACCAGAATATGCTTGTCGCCGATGGGCCAGAAGTACGGCACGGCGCCGTCTTCTCCCGGCCCGGTATAAACATCGCCTTCGATGAACGGACCGAGATAATCCCAGTGTCGTAAATCTTTCGAAAAAAACAAGTGCTGTGCCATACGGCACGTACCGAAGATAGGACCGTCCACGTAGCTGCCGGAGAGCGTGTAATACCCTTCTTCTTCTCTCCAAATGCAGGGATCATACACCCGGTAAGGCCTGCCGTTCTCATCCGGCTTTATGCCCGGAATTACCGGATTGCCCGGGATTTTTTCCCAGTTTAACAACAATGGATCTTCTGACACGGCAACCATGTTCCCTGCTTCGGTACCGTGGTACATGGCGATGACACGGTCGTCCTCTGCAAGCGTGGAACCGCTGAAGCAGCACCGTTCGATCCCAGGAAAGATGGCCAGCGGCAGGTCCTCCCAGCGCACCAGGTCGTCGCTCACCGCGTGCCCCCAGTGCTGCCGTGTATCTTCCGGAGGGTAGGCCTGGTAGAACAGGTGATACCGCCCCTGCCAGTAACACAGCCCGTTCGGATCGTTCAGGTTGCCCTCGGGATTAACATAGTGGTACGCCGGGCGGTAGGGGTCAGCGGATAACACGCTACGAGATTCGGCGAACCGCTTAAGCAGGGGATCGGTCTTCAGCTGCGCTTGTTGCCCTGCCACCGTAGTGGCATAAGTCCGTTGCTGTACTTTTGAAATGTATTCCGGGTTAACCGGCATGAATGCTCCTCGGTGAAAATCTGTCGTTTTATGCTCTAATGCCAGCGCTGCCCCCAGGCCTTCACGGCATCGAGAGCGGCTTCCACCTCGTCTTCATGATTCGGCAATGTGTCCTGAACAACGGACAACGTGGGGATGGCGGGAATGTCGGCTTTCGGGGGAGCAAAGGGACTGTGGCCGGATTCAAACACGCCGTTGGAACCTTTGCCGGGCGCGCCACAGTATAGGTGGTATGCGGTGCGGCAGTAGTGGTGAAACGGGTGGTCGTGGGCCAGATGGGCGGCATGCTGGAAAAGCGGGAAGAGGTTCAGGTGGAGATCACATCCGTTTTCCCCGAAAACCAGATAGTCATCGTATCGATAATGCAAAGATTCGATGAGCTCTGTTAGTCCTTCGAGTAGGTTATGCCGGGGATCCCGGGGCATCCAACCACTGATATCCAGCATGGCACCGTCCGTGTCGAAGGTGTCGGTGGTCCATGCAATCCGGTCCAGGAGATGCTTCCGGAATTTCGGCTCCCCCACGTTCAGCGGCTGCCAAACAGGCTCGTTGGAAAGATCTTCGTCCCACTCCGTCCAGTCGCAGATTTCCTGCAGGTCAAAAGGCGTCCGGCAGGCCGCGTCCTGGAAACCCAGTGTCCGGGTGTTGGCGTAGTTGGACGCGATGACGCCAAACATGGGTATCACATGCATACCAAGCGCATGAGCGCCCTCCACCATTCGCCTCAAACCTGAAGCACCGCCGCAGGCTTCAGACGGCAGGTATAACGGATAGTTCCAGTAATACCGGCCGTCCCAGCCGGGAAGGTAGACCAGCACATGTCTTCCGTCCATGCGCTCAGCGATCCATTTGAGGATTTCGAGTTGCCGGTCGAATGTGTTGAATACGTATCCTGTCCACCCCTCGCAGTGCATATTCAGGACAAGGCTGATACTTCTGAACCAGTCCGGCACATCCGTCCGGTCGTCCCAGGGACGAAGGCCCCGTTCCTCCTCGAGCATACGGTACCAGACCTTGCTGGCTTTGCCTTCTCCGGTATTTCGGATGAGACGCCACTGTGACCCCGTCATCTCCCCGGACCGATCCGTGTACGCCTGATCTTCGCTCAGATTGAACACATGGCATCCCGAATAATCCCGGTACACCGCCCACCGGCGGAAGCGGACATCAGTGGTTGCAGGCACAATGGCTGCATTGCTTCCGTCCACGGTCTTGATCACCGGGAAGGCCGAAGTGTCGAGGCCCGGCGTGGGCCAGGCCTCGATTGCTTCCTGGTCCGATGCGACCGGCGCCGCCAGATCCCGGATCAGTATGGTGATGCCTTTGATATCATGGGAGGTGCCTGCCCTAACCCGGAAGACCAGGTCCTCTCCTTCCTTCCGGATATTCGCTGTAATACTTCCTGAACAACGCTGCTGACCACCGGCAAACTGAAGACCTTTCGCTTCTATTGCCAACCGCGAGTCATCCTTTTTCACTGATATGCTTTCCGGGTCTATACCATAGACATTTTCGAAGGTACAGACCCGGAAAGCAAACCGGAGGCCATCGAAATCGAAATAGGGATCTGCGAAATCGAATCCGAATTTATGGATCATAAAAAAACTCCGGGCCAGGGTAATCAGTTTAGCTAAATATATCGCAGGTGATCAGAGGTGTCAATCATGCGAACGACCTTAAAATCTCCACCGAATGTAAATTAAATTGACAATCCGATAAAAGATAATGTTCATGGTACAGGATAAAAGATCTTGGAGTCCTGGGTTTCCCGATGTGTCTGACGGTGGTGGAATGACACCTCAGCGAAGTCAGAACGATTTATAATGCAAGGAGCCTGATGATGTCGCAGCTGCGTGTTGCCGTGGTAGGGGCGGGGCCGAAGGGCCGTCAGCATGTGGAAGTGCTGCATGCTTTTGAAGATGTGGATCTGGTCGCACTTTGTGAGCCGGTGGATGAGGTGAGGGACAGGGTCGGCGATGCGTTCCAGGTGCCCAGCCGGTATGCGGACCTGGATGCCATGCTGGATACAGAGACGCTGGACGCCGTTTTTCTCGGAACCCCGCCTCAATTGAACGCACCGATCGCCCAAATTTGTGTGGGACGAGGTCTCCATACTTTTCTTGAAAAACCACCCGGAATGAATGCGGAGGAGACGGAAGCTCTGCGCGATGCGGTAGACCGTGCCGGCGTGAAGGCCATGGTCGGCCTGAACCGTCGTTTTCATCCTATCATAAACAGGGCACTCGAGATGGTCCGGGAGCGGGGACCGGTGGTGCAACTTGTCGGCGAGTTCCACAAAAGCCTGGAAGGCATCATCGCACGGAACAAATATCCTTTTCCGGTGATAGATAATTTCCTGATGACAAACGATATTCACGCCATAGACATAGTACGTTTTATGGCCGGCGCAGAGGTGAAGCAGGTACATAGCTTTGCCCGGCGGGTGGACTCCCCCTACCGCAACGTTCACGCCGCGTTGGTACGTTTTGACAACGATGTCATAGCCAGTTACACCTTCAACTACACGACCGGAGACCGATTGGAACGTTATGAGATTCACGGCATCGGTGTTTCAGCCTATCTGGAAGGGGTGAAGCGCGGCACGGTCCTCTGCAACGGAGAAAAGCACGATCTCACCGAGGAGGAATGGGGCGCTTCCGGCGGCACGGAAGAAGAAGACCGGTTTTTCCTGGACTGTATCCAGGAAAACCGCCCTGTGACTCCCCCGGGCGCCAGTATGGACGAGGCGGTAAAAACGGCAAGATTGGTAGATGCCATACGCGAAGGCATCATAGAGGTTTAAATTCCATGGATCAACTCTCTCATGTTGGCAAAATTGATCCGCATCGCCTCTTCCGCAGAACCATTGGCCGGTTTGAAGTGGGTGGCGATGGAAATCACAGCATTGACCTGGTAATCTCGCAGGTTTCGCAGTACGGTCGGAAAATCCACCTCCCCTTCACCGATGGGACAGTATTCAAAATCGCATTTCAGGCCGTCCAGGATGCGCATGTCTTTTATGTGAAGCGTATGGAGATATGGACGGATATTTTGAAACCCGCGTGTGGCGGAATCCGCTTCCCCGCAGTTCATGGTATCCGCCGGGCCCCAGATTGTCTTCAGGCGGGGAGAGCCGACCGCTTCGATCACCTGCCGCATGTGCTCCGTGGTGTTCGTATAATTCCACGGCATCATGCACAATGGAAGATCTACATTGTATTGCTCCGCGTCTTCGGCCAGCAGTGTGAATGCTCGGACCAGTTTGTCCATATCAAGATCGGAGATAATACCGCCGCGAGTCATCCACCGCATGGGCCAGGTCGGTTTACCGGCCGTGTATTCACCAGGCCACGCGAACGTGAATGTGGCGACCGCGGGGGTCTTGAGACGGACGGCCATCCTCATGGCAGCGGTCAATTCCTCGCGGGCTTCCAGGAATTCTGGATGCTCAGCCATACGCTTCAGGTCGAGATCGCAGAGGTGTACTTTTTTGAATTTACGACCGCCGCAGATCAGGAAAATCTCCGTTTGATTCTTATCCGCGCAGGAACGGATTCGGTCGATCTCCGCATCGGTCATGGCCTCGAAAGGCGGATCACTGGGCGAGGGTGAATACCAGAGACGGTCGGCACCGATCTCTTTCGCTATAGGAAACGCCTGTTCGTAAGGCAACTGAAGCTCGCTCGTGAACATGGCAAGATTGAACGTGTAGTCGGTCATGATAACATCCTGAATTCTAAGGTGATTGAAGTTTAATGAGGGAATCTAATGATACAGTTAGCGAGTGGGAAGGATTTATATACATCTTACAAAACACAGATTCGGAGGACATAATGATCACGGGTAAAATCTTTCCCGGCGAAAAACCGGACGATCAAGAAATGGAAGACATCCTCAACCGATTCTACCGTGATGGCTTTGCTCTGATCCCCGGTGTTCTGAATCCTGAGGAAGTTGCCGTGCTGCGGGAGGTGACGGACCGGTGTTTTTCGGATCCGGTCCTTAAGGGCACCGAATACACCAGTACTTCCAGTAACGGCAGCGGCGGTTCTGAAGGATTTGTGCTGCGCAACACCCTGGAGCTGGATCCGGTGTTCGTGGATATGCTGGTGCGTGAACCTATCCTCAGCCTTGCCGAAGCGGTCGTCGGAGAAGATTGTAAATTCTGTGGTCAGAATGTGATCCGGAATCCAAGAGGTAAAGCCATCGCAGTATGGCATGTGGACGACCGAGTGGAATTCCCTCTGCCGGACGATGTGCCGCGTCACAATCCCGGGATAAGAATGCCGGTTCAGTGGTTCACCATTCAGATGGCGCTGAGCGAGATCGAAACCGTCGAAGACGGACCGACCCAGTTCGTGCCCGGCAGCCATTACTCCGGAAGAAACCCCAACGACCAGGAAAAACCGGAGTTCGAAGGCCATGGACCCATCTCGATGTTCTGCAAACCCGGCGATATCTATCTCCAGAACAACCAGTGCTGGCACCGTGGCGCGCCGGTAATGTCGGACCGGACCCGTTATGTGTTCCAGTCGCAGTACGCGGCGCGGTGGGCGCATAGGCGTTTCGGCGAATACACTCGGGTACCGGTACCTCCCGCAGTACTCAACAGGGCGGACGAACGTCTTCGAGGGGTACTGGGCGTGTGATAATAATGCCATATGAAATCGTGTTCTTTACAACAGACGCATAGATATCCTCTCATACATATGCGTCGAAAATCCTCAACGTGTTCCGTACATCACACACCGCCTTAATGTATGGAGAGATCATGGCGACAGCAAAAGACTATACGGCGCAGATTACCGCTGATGAAGTTCAGATCCGGGAATGGGTGAATACGTTCCACCGTCAGGGGTACCTGTTTCTCGAAGAGGTGCTGCCGCTCGACTGGTGTGAAGAGCTGCGGCACGATCTGGATCGGGCGATCGAGAATGAAGAGGAGAAGACGACTGGGGAAATACACCTTGTGCACCGGATGTTCGAGCAGAGCCACGCCAACTTGAAATTGTTTGGTATGGAGCCGATTGTCACCTTCGCCGAGACGATCATATCACCCGAATGTCACGTCATCCACAACAACTCCTTCCTTACCCCCCCCGGCGGCGGTATCTCCGGCTGGCACCAGGACGATCCGCCCCATTACGTGGTTACCGATGGCGAACCGCCGAATAACGTACATCTGCCCGTTCTATTCTTCACCGTCAACTACTACCTGACCGATGTCACCGAAGCCGAGCATGACGGCACGGAAGTTATACCCGGCTCCCATCTGTTTGGAAAAGCGCCGCCAAGCAGGGATCTGTCGGGCACGGAATGGGAAGTGATGGCGCAACCCAACTTTGGCAAAGCGGGCAGCCTGGTCATGTTCAACAATCAAGTCTGGCATCACGGCGGCACAAACCGGGGCACACGCACCCGGTACATTACCCAAGTTACGTATGCCCGCCGGATCATCGGTCACAAATACTACCCGTTCATGAATTATACTATGCCCGAGCATGCCTACTGCGACGCTGATGAGCGATTGCGGAGGCTGCTCGGTTTTCTCCCGCATGGAACGTATGGTTAATCAAAAACACTATCGTTGGAGAGGTTGCCATGAAAATAACCCGCATCTCGCCGTTTCTTGCCGATCGTTATCTGCTGGTTCGCGTTTACACCGACGAGGGACTTATCGGAAACGGCGAGGCAGGTCTTTGGGCGCATCACAAGACGGTGTATCACGCCATTCAGGAAATCAGCGGCTATTACTTAGGTAAAGATCCCCGGCGTATGGAGCATCACTTCCAGGTGGTCTCGCGGAATACCCATTTCATGGGTGCCGTGATCAGCGCGGCTATTAGCGCCATCGATATGGCGCTGTGGGATATCCTCGGAAAATCCGCCGACCTGCCGGTCTACCAGCTTTTAGGAGGCAAATGCCGAGACAAAGTCAAGGTCTTTACCAACGTATCCGGCGGAACACTTGAGGCATTGGCCGAGAGCGCCGGCCATGGCGTTGCGCAGGGATTTACCTCCCTGCGCATGACACCATTCTTCAGCGGTTTTGAGCAGAAAACTGCTACGGCGGTAGTGTCTAACGCGGTCAGGATGGTACAGACCGTCCGTGAGACCATCGGCGACGAGATCGATCTGGGATTGGAGATTCACCGTAACCTGAACCCGGACACGGCCATCATGCTGGCGAAAGAACTGGAGCCATTCAAAATCCTCTATTACGAAGACCCGCTTGCGCCCGAAAGCATTGAAGCACTCGAATACATCGCCCGTCATGTGGATCTTCCAATCGCCACCGGCGAGCGATTCTACAACATCTTCCAATTCAAAGATCTGATCGACCGGAAACTCGTCAGTCTAGTCCGACCGGACCTGTCGCTGGCCGGCGGATTTACTCAGGTCAAGAAGGTGGCCGCCATCGCGGAGCCCGCGTTTATCGGTATCTTCCCCCACCTGATGGGCAGCCCCGTCAATAACGCCGCATTCGCCCACCTGGGCATGGCCATCCCCAATTACGCCCATACGGAATGTAACCCCCATAACAGCCTACTGAGTGAGATCGTCGATGAGCCGTTCAAGGTGGAAAACGGTTATCGCCTGGTACCGGAACGCCCGGGCATCGGAGTGGAGATCAACGAAGATGTTCTAGAAAGGCTGCCGTATGATCCTGTGGAGATCGCCGGTAGTTACCAGGCGGACGGTTCGGTAGCACATTAAGGAGGAAAAGGGGAGCCGCCAAGCCATCTTCCCCGGTCCCACGCCCCGGCAGCGTTCTGGCTATTGAACCGGATTTCTACGAAGAATGTATTGGCGTAATCGAACAGAATTCACTCGTCACGGACGACAGCCGACCGCTGTTGCCGGTGGATCATAGCTTGTGGGTGGTGTAGGCTCCCTTCAGTCCCCCTCTGGCGAATAACTGTACCGATATATCTCCCGTGCCCGGTCTGACATGCTGTCCCATACCTTACCTAGATCCGCCTGCGGGATCTCTCCCGGCATGCGATGGAATTTCCGGAAATACACCAACGCTATCATGGAACGGATAACGTCCGTATTATTGGGCATTCCCCGGTGCAGCATACGCATGTCGCGTACTACCACGGAACCTGCAGGTATCTCGGTACGGACGGACGGTAAACGGGCGGCTTTTTCCTCGGACCAGCGGGTGTAGGGATCGTCTATTATCTCCGGGTCCGTATCGACGATCAGGTGAGAGCCGGGCCACACTTCGGTACAACCGTTTTCGATGGTAAAATCCACGAGCGGAATATTGACCGCCAGGGTGGCCGGCGGCAGGACATACGGCACTTCAGGAAATAGGTGCTCCGAATCCCTGTGGATCCACTGAACCGGGGAGCCGGGCCAGGCGGTATTGCATCCGTAGGGCAGGTACGAGTACACCTCTTTACCCATGGCCTTATAGATGATCTGCATAGCCATGGGATGCTCTATAATCAGCGGATCCAGAAACGGCGGCTCCATGGGCGGGGATCCCCCGCCGTGGGCCTCTGGTGGTTTGCCCCCCACCAGACCCAATAACTTTTCCTCCAACGGTATGCGGATCTCCTTGACCCATTGCACGGGCAACACCCTCTCCAGAATGACATAACCCACCTCATGCAGCACCTGTACGGCAAGGTTCAGGGTAACGTCATTCAATGTACCGGATGCTATTTCCAATTCCGAAATTTTCATCCTAAACCCTTTCAATTTAAACAATCAGCGCTGACGCGTTGGATACAGACATTCAAAACCGAATTATCACTTTAAACAACAAGATTCCTCGGCAGACAGAAAACCCCTGTGAGAGCTCGCCGTTTTTCCCCGAGACGTCATGTCCGTCTACCTGGCACCGGACGCGGACGCGATCGTGAAACGTCTTCTGACTCCGGATATAGTCCTGGCGGTCCTGGTACTCACGACCGCCTGCGGGCATGCATATGGGAAATCGACAGGACACCGGAGCAGATACCAACCAGCCGAGGGTCCATGGGGCATCTTTAAGATCAGATGGCCACCTATCATTGGGCAACTGCCGGAGACGGCTATCCAGACTCGTCCTTGTCCCGGAATCCCGGCAGCCTCATCAGCGTTCCGGCGATTCCCAGGACCGCCACGCACGCACTCAGGGCCAAGGCAATCGGGCTACCCAGAACCGTCGCCAGACCACCGATCTGGAGGCGGCCCAGCGGTCCGCCTCCAATGGCCAGGGCCAGGGCACCGATCATGCGGGCGCGCATGACGTCGCTGGCGGTCTGCAGTATGATGGACGACTGCATCACGCTGAAGCCTGATTGCCCAATTCCGGCGATGACCAGAAACAGAATCGACAGGGGGTATGAGGTAGACAGCGCGAACCCCAAAATCGCTGCCGATCCGATTAACGAGCTGCCCGCGAAAACCCATCCGTTGCGCCGAAAACGCTTGAGCCAGTTAACCGGTACGATCCCTATAAACGATCCCACTCCGATACAGGCCCCCAGAATACCAAGATCGATCGGGCCACGATGAAGGATGTCCCGTGCAAAAACAGGAAGGAGTGTTTGATACGGAAACGTGAACGCGTTCATAAAAAGTGTGATCAACAGAACCCCCATAATGGGCTGACGTTTACGGATGTATCGGTAGCCATCTTTAAGGTCATCCCAGGAAGATCCTCCTTCCGGACGATCGGATTCATCGGGCGCGTTCGCCATACGCAACAGAATCCAAAGTTGCACCACGTACACACCGAATAATAGCGGGAATCCTCCCTTTACCCCCATAAATTCCAGAATCATACCGCTGAGGAATGGACCCGCTACCCTAGAGATGTTTTGAGGGATATTCTCCAGGACCATGGCGTCCACGGTCTGTTCTTTGCCCACCAGATCCGGAATCATTGCCCGCCGGGACGACCAGTCGTACGCACTGCCGACACCGATCAGGACAGAACCCACGGCCAGATGCCAGAACGCCAGGCGGTCCGACACCACAAGAAGGGATAACACGGCGAAGAGAGAGACGTTGATGAACTGTGAGGCAATAATGATCCGCCGGTAGCTGATCCGGGCGGCCACCGTGCTGATGAAGGGACCGAACAGCAGAAACGGCGCCATACGATAGAATCCGACCAGCGCCACCTGCCCGGCTGAATTGGTAAGTTCGAGCACCACCCAGCCGATGATAATCTGTTCCATCCACAGCGTCTGCCACCAGAGAATATTAGCCATCCAAAGACGGCGGAAATCATCTATAGTAAGCGGTGCGGTCACCTTCCAGCGGTGGGATAGTTTTTGTAACGCTTTCTCAATCAGAATAGGGTGCCTTCTGGATTTGGCTCAAGCATCAGCATGGCAGACATGGCGGTTTTTACGACCTCCCGAATGTATACCAGCGGATGAAAATCTCCGTCGGACCAGAGCAGTATCATATCATCGTAATGGGAATGGCCCGACTGGCCAGGCACACCGATCGCAACCGAACGGTCCCCATCGACGAAATCGATAATTTACCGGTAACTGGGTTTGTGCCGTCTATAACCCAGTTGTTACGCCGATGTCGTTACCGAATTCGAGAGGTTTTTCGCCGCCGTATGGCCGGACGTTCTCCGGACGGCTCGATCTTCAAGGGATGACAATTCCGCGCCCTATCGTCCCCTGACCGGGTACTGCGGATCGTTGTAGCCATTGCCGGTATGTTCACCCGGCGGAACGAGAGCGTCTACGGCAACTCCGTCTTCAGCGGTTACCTGCACATCCAGAGCGCCCAGATTGTCGTCGAGTTGCTCCAGGGTACGCGGTCCCACAATAACAGAGGTGATAACCGGGTTCGCCATGGCCCAGGCAAGCGCGAACCGGGAGAGCGGCACACCGTGGGCGTCAGCCAGCGGTTTCAGCGACCGGGCTACGTCAAAACTTTCGTCCCGCAATTCAGTCTGCTGAATCCGCCGGTCCCCGCGGTCGGCTCTCGAACCTACCGGCGGTGCTTCTCCCCGAGCATATTTTCCGGTGAGTACACCCCGGGCAAGCGGACTGTACGAGACGACGCCGATTCCATACTTGCGACAGAGGGGAAACAGCTCCAACTCCGCGTCCCTATTGACGATATTGTACAGCGGCTGCACCGCCGCAAACGACGCATATTGTTTCTCCCGGCTGACCCACAGCGCCTCGCACAGCTGCCATGCATAGTAGTTGGAACATGCGATATACCGGACTTTTCCTGCGCGGACGCAGTCGTCCAGTGCGCCCAGCGTCTCCTCCACGGGCGTATCGTAATCCGGTGCATGAATATAATACAGATCGATATAATCCGTGTCCATTCGAGACAGGCTCTCATCCACTGCATCAATGATATGCATCCGGCCAGCGCCCTGATCGTTCGGGCCCTCACCCATGGGTCCCCGCCCCTTGGTGGCCAGAACAATCTGATGCCGTTTGTCCTTTATAGCTCGCCCGACGATCCGTTCCGACTCCCCGGCATTGTACACATTGGCGGTATCGATAAAATTGATCCCTGCTTCAAAGGCCCGATCAATGATCCCAATGGCGTCCGCTTCGTCGGTCGGCGTTCCAAACATCATAGCGCCGAGACAGAGAGGGGATACTTTTATACCATTACGGCCTAGATTCACATAGTCCATAGAAATTCCTTAATATGACACAGTTAAAAAGGGTTGACGGAAGGAACCGGCGTTCTATATTCTGAATTATCACGCCCCCAAAAATGCCGGATCGTCTGGATTCAGGATGTTCAAAATATCCGGCAAATCAAGGTACGTCAATCCAAAAGAAGGCTCCCTCTATGGCCGACCCTCTCCGCGTCCTTTCTATCGGTGCGCACCCTGCCGACATATTTGATCAATCCGGTGGCACTATGGCCCATCATACCGCCCGGGGAGACTGGGTCGGCTGCGTGGTCCTGACCCACGGCGCACGGGTACATGACACGGTTATCAGTGAAGGGATGTTCCACCTGGACAAGGTTCCGGAGTCGGACGACCTGGTTCAGATGATGCAGGATAGGGCGGATGTGAAAGCACAGGAAGCCAGAACCGCCTGTCGTGCCCTTGGCGTGGAGGACATATATTTCTTCGGTGCGGACGACGCGGTATTGCTACCGGACAAACCCACGGTACAGCGGCTTGCACAGTTGCTGCGAGAGCTTAAGCCGGATATCATCCTTACCCACTTCCCTGAAGAAGGCGGCGGCATATGGAACCCCCATGCCGTTACCGGGCAGATCGTGATGCTCGCACTCGGATTCGCAGGTTCGGTCGATCCGGGTGACCGGAATCCACCGCATCGGGTTATGCAGGTATTCTACTGGGGCTGTGGGGCAGCAAGCCTACCGAGCAATGTGTGGGATGCCCGGGGCGGATATTACAATGATGTGTTCATAGACATCACGGATGTGGTCGAAAAAAAACTCGCGGCGCTGGATGCCTTGATGAGCCAGGGTTACGGTGGCGACTATGCCCGCAAGAGAATCGAAACCTCCGATGGTGCTTTCGGTACCGCCGGAGGTGTCGCCTATGCGGAAGGATTCATTACGTTGAGGGCCGAGACGCACTACCACCTTCCGGTGACGGACTATGCACGTCAGGCGGCCCGTGATTCGGACCATGAACACATGGCGCGGTACAGCTATAAAATAAAATCCGTGTAGCAGATTCTGGAATCCAAAGCCCGTGAGGCACCTGCCGGGGGTCAACAATTTTGATACACACTGTGCTCAAACAATACAGATCCAGCGAAATGGTCCTGAAATCCGGAATTGCCAATTGGTGTTGAGAATTCGAGTAATCGTATTTGGGGGGAACATGTATGCAGCGCGTGGGATTTATGTTGAAGGTTAAGCAGGACAAAATAGAAGAATATAAGGAGCATCATAAATCGGTCTGGCCGGAGATGCTGGATGCGCTCCGGGAGGCGGGGTGGCATAATTACTCCCTCTTTATGACCGACGAAGGGCTCCTGTTCGGCTATGTGGAAACACCCGATTTCGAACGGGCACTCGAAAAAATGGCAGAGACAGATGTCAACAAACGTTGGCAGGACTTCATGGCTCCGTACTTCGAGGATATCGGCGGCAAACATGCCGACGAAAGCATGGTTCCTCTGGAAAAGGTGTTCTATCTGGAATAAGAAGCCTACCCCGAAGGTTTCTTTTGGAGCATTTTGATGCAGCCCATAGAAGGCATGGTACCTGTACTTCCCACGCCTTACAACGAAGACGAAACGATCGACGCAGCAAGCCTGCGACGTGTGGTAGATTTTTGTATCGATCACACAGCGGCAGCAGTCTGTTTGCCCGCATACGGCGGTGAGTTCTTCAAACTCTCCGAAGACGAACGCGTTGAAGTCGTCCGGATCGCATCCGCCCATGCGGACGGACGGATTCCGGTCGTGGGGCAGGCCAACCACACCTCTCAGCGGATCGCTACACTAATGGCCCGGCAGATGCAGGACAGCGGGGCCGACTTGATCAGCGTCGCTGTGCCCCGATTGTTTGGGCTGAACGAACAGGATCTCCTCCGATTTATCATACCGATCGCCGAATCGATCACCGTTCCGCTACTCATTCAGGATTTCAATCCGGGCGGCGCCACCGTCGGTGCCGAATTTGCCCGACAGTTGCACGAAGCCTGTCCGAATTTTCAATACCTCAAACTTGAAGAACCTTTGATGGGGGCAAAAGTACGGGCTGTCCGGGAGGCCACCCAGGGTCAGGTAGGCGTCCTGGAAGGGTGGGGCGGCATGTACATGCTGGAGCTAATCCCCTCCGGTATCTGCGGCGTCATGCCAGGCGTCACAGCCTTTCCGATCCTCAATCGGGCCTTCCGCCTGTACAGGTCCGGTAACATCCGGGACGCATTTACGGTTTTTTCTCAAGTCCTTCCGTTCGTGGTGTTTCAACTTCAACATATGGAACTGTACCTCAACATGGAAAAGCGCGCGCTCAACCGCCTCGGTCTGCTCAAAACATCGCTGGTACGGGAAGCGGCTCTTTCCATGGATAAGGCTGTAATCGATTACGGTGATTTTTTAATCGACCAGGTAATCGAAGCCTTACACGGTTCAGATGCCGCCTGAAAGGTGCACCGTGAGAGATCATACCTCAGACACTCCGGTTTTTAGCGACCACGACCGAACGCTTATCGTTGCCATAGTCGACGCGTTGCATGCCTCCGACAGATCCGATGTTCTTGAGTTGGAGCAGTCCCTCGAAGATTCCATCGAACGCCTTGAGCGTCTGGCGGCGCTCATGATGGCTTATCCATCCCCGCGACAGAGCCAGAAGCTGGGAGACCAGACCCGCAACCACACCACCCTCATAGAAGCCCTTTCCGATGCGACACCCTTCACAACAGATCTTATTCTTCCCATGCGCGTCATGGTAGGCCAGACCTATGTCGTGGCACGTCTCAATTTCTTTCGTCTCCTGCACCGCCTGGCTAAAGGGACCGCAACGCAGCCGGCGGTGAAAGACGCAATCATGGAACGGATCAGCCAGACCATTCATGCCAGGGTGATCGAGATACTGCTGATCTCGATCGTGGGAGATAAATCGGTAGAGGGGCCGGTACGTACGAAAGGCGCTGAGGCGCTTACCTGCTTCTGGGAGGACCGGTTCGCCGGCGGCCTTGAAACCTTTCGTCCCGTCCTGCAGGCTACATGGGAAGCCCGGAGGAAGATCACGGTACAGCTGGGAACCATGATGGGCGTTGCAGAGATATTCTCTTTGCTGGGAAAAGGATGCGATTACCGATTTATCGACTATTTCGGCAGGGGAACATGCCCCCAAGAAGAACAGCAGGCACTTGAAGAATTCCTGTTCGGTCTGTCCAAGGAACAAATTGATTCGCTAAAAACAACGATTGGCCACGGCAACCATCCGATCGTAGATCACCTATCAGACCCTGCCGCACTGGATGCATCGTATCTGGATCATCATTCCCTGACGGATTTTGTCACCCGGCTGTATCTGTTTTTCGTGAAACGCCACCTCGAGGCTATGACCCGCAGAGTCAGTGGCGCCCAGGGGCCCGCCCGTACCGCGGAAGAATATGTGATGATATACTTTCTTGAACAGGATGACATGGCGAAAATCACCGGCGAAGTTGAACAATAAGGTCAAGAATCAATGCTTGATATCGAGATTGTACCATGTACCGACATCGACCGGGCGGTTTCTATCTTTCACCGGGACGGGTTTGTGGCGGTCAGCGACGCCCTGACCGAACGGCAACTGGCGCAAGCCCAGAAGGGGGCCCGGCGCGTGATAGCCGAGCAGATGGCCTCTATTCCGCTCGAAAAAGCAAACCGCGGTTTTGCCCGGTATTCGTTCGGACAGCAGATCCAGCATCCCGAATGGCACATGCTGGTGGACCTTCCGACCGTGCTGCCTATCCTTGAGAACATCTGGGGCAGCACGGAATTCACCTGTTCCGGCGCCGGCGGGGACTATTCTACACCAGGGGCGAAAATTCAGCATTTGCATGCGGATATTCGTGATTTTTTCCAGGACCCCTTAGAACAGGTGACGGCATTCGATGTGCCGACGCCGTTCATCGTAATCAATTATCTGATGGTCGATTTCCATGAGGTTAACGGCGCAATCCGCTTTGTGCCCTGTACCCACCGTTCCCGTCAGGCGCCCCCGCCACTGGAATCGGAGCCGGATTGGATGAAACGGTCTATCGTCTGCGCACCCGCCGGGACCGCCCTGATTCGGGATGTGCGGTGCTGGCACGGCGGAACCTCCAACAACTCCCATGAAAACCGTCCCATGATCAGCGCCGGATATTTCGCGCCGTGGTTCTGCAGGCCGATTCAAGAGCCGTTGCTGCCCCGCGCTGTATACGACACATTCTCTCCACGGGCGAAAGAGCTGTGCAGCCTGCTCGTGGAACGCTAATCCCTTACCAGAAAGAAAGTAGGATCTCATGATTAAACTCGGTTGCATGTCGCTCAGTTACAGCAAGGCGATGAACGAAGGACGGATGACGCTCGATTCGTTCATCGACACCGCCTACGAACTTGGCCTAGATGGAATCGATCTTCACACCCGCGCCTTCGCCTCCATGGAAAATGCCTATCTGCGGGATATCCGTATGCGCTGTCTGAAGCGCGGTCTAGCCATCTCCTACATAGGGATCAGCAACAACTTCGGGAAACCGGAATCTGAGCTGGCCGGTGAAGTGGACATGGTAAAAAGCTGGATCGATGTGGCGGAGCGTATGCGGATTCCGCTGGTCAGGATATTCGCGGCCTGGGAGCGGGACGATGAGGCGCCATCCGTTATCTGGTCGCGAATGATAGACTGTATCAAGGAAGTAGCGGAGTACGGCGGGAGCAAGGGGATCGTCGTGGGACTTCACAACCATAACCACGGTTGCGTAACCAGGACAGCAGACGATGTCTTGCGTATCCTACAAGAAGTGGGCCATCCTTACTTTTCACACATCCTCGACACCGGTCAGTACGTGGGCTCCCCCGGCGCGTCCGGTGCCGGAGGCAAGGAGGATCCGGCCTACGACTTCTACGGCAGCATCGCCAAATCCGCGCCGTACGCCGTCCATGTCCGGGCGAAAATTTACCGGATCCAGACCGGGGAAGAGGTCTGGCTCGACTACCCCAGGATCATAAATATCCTGCGGGATGTCAATTACAATGGCTGGATGTCCATAGTCTACGAAGGCCAGGCCGTGGAACCGGAAGAGGAGGCCGTGCCGAAGGCGGTGAACTATTTGAGGGGGCTGTTGAATGAAGGTGTCGAGTGATTATGAGAAAGGCGGCCATCGCCCCCTCGCAGCCCCGGAACAACGCCGGGCGCGTATGGTCCCAAAGGTTCAGGGAGACCCTAGATTTTAATCCGCGACCACGGTTTTTTTAAATCAATCCGCCAGCTGTTTCCCATCCGATCCGTCAACCTGGATTACCTGTGCTATATCCAGCACCCTCACCTCTTCGTCCTTATTTAACGCCTTGAGGCCGTCGCCCATCATGATCTTGCAGAAGGGGCAGGCTGTTGCGATGGTTCTGGCGCCGGTTTCCACCGCTTCGGTGGCGCGGTTGATGTTGACACGGTCTCCGGTTTCTTCCATCCACATCTGACCGCCCCCCGCACCACAGCAGAAGCTCTTGTTGTGGGACCGTTCCATCTCGGTGACGTTGCCGCCGGATGCCTGCTTTATGACGTCTCTGGGTGCTTCGTATTCATCATTCCATCGACCAAGGTAGCAGGGGTCATGGAACGTCACAGCACCGTCCAGGTTACCTTTAGTCTTCAGTTTACCCTCTTTCAGTAATTGCTGAATGAACTGCGAGTGATGGATGACCTCGTAGTTACCCTCGAACTGGGGATACTCGTTCTTAAAGCTGTGCATGCAGTGGGGACAAGTGGTCAAGATTTTTTTTACGCCGTATTGCCGGAACGTCTCGACGTTCTGCTCCGCCATGGTCTGGAAAAGATACTCGTTGCCGGCGCGCCGTGCGGCATCGCCCGTGCAGCCCTCTTCGTTCCCCAATACCGCAAAGTCCACACTGCTTTCTTTAAGTAGTTTGATCCAGGAGCGGGTCGTCTTCTGCCCTTCCGGATCGAAGCTTCCAGCACAGCCTACCCATACGAGGTACTCGGCCGATCCCTTTTCCGCCATTACCGGCACATCCATATCCTTCGCCCAGTCCATCCGATTTTCGGCGCTCATACCCCACGGGTTGTTGTTGGTTTCCACGCCGCGGAACATACCGCCTAGTGCGTGCGGTATTCGGCCTTCGGTGAGTGTGAGATGCGTACGCATCTGTACGATAGCAAGTGGATGTTCGATAAAGACCGGGCAGGTTTCCTCGCAGGCGCCGCATGTGGTACACGCCCAGAGTGCTTCATCGGAAATTCTGCCGCCCACCATAGGCGGAGCTTCGGCCAGTGTATCGAGAATTGCCTGCTCCTCCTTATTCGGCGGGATGCCTTCTATCCCATCATCCCCGCTGGTGTTCACGCCTTGACGTATCTGAATCAGTCCCTGTC
Source organism: uncultured Gemmatimonadota bacterium (assembly GCA_964470965.1). Classification (GTDB taxonomy): domain Bacteria; phylum JAAXHH01; class JAAXHH01; order JAAXHH01; family JABIQT01; genus CAYYIS01. The sequence goes on from CAYYIS010000006.1 coordinate 47,426, forward strand.
CCCGAGCCTTCATCTCGTCTCGCATATCATGGATGATGTGCATGGGGCTGAGCGGCTTACCGGTGGCGTAGGCGGGACAGCTGTTCGTACAGCGCGCGCAATCGGTGCAGGCGTAGCTGTCCAGGAGCGACTTCCAGCTGAACTGCTCGTAACGGCCGGCGCCCCACTGATCCATATCTTCCAGATCCAACTTCGGCAGGATACCGGGCTGTCCGCGGTGGCGCAGCAGAATGTTGGGCAGGGAACCGAGGAGATGGAGGTGTTTTGAATAGGGAATGTAGTTGAGGAAGAAAAGGATCGTCAGCACATGCACCCAATAAGCCCCGGTAGCAATCGTATGCGCGGTCTGAATCGACAGTACTTCCGCCATCCAGCCGAAAAGGGCGCTGACGGGCATGTAGGACGGATCACCCGGAGGGCCGACCAGGGTGGCGGTCAGAGCAGCATCACCGCCCGACTGTACCGGAAAGTGAAACCCATGACTGACGAAATGAGATAGGCAGAGCATCCCAATCATGCCCAGAATCAGTCCAGCGTCCAGACTCATGGGGATCAGGTTCGGCTTCAGGACGATACGCCGGAAGAAGGCATACAGGATTATCATCAGCACCAGTGCATTGACTACATCGAAAAACGCCTTGAACCAGGCGTTGAACCCATCCCCGAAAAGACGGAACGAAAACACGGGAACGATGCCGTTAGCCAGAATCTCGATCGTACCGACCACGATGACCCAGAATCCCCAGAAGAGTAGTAGGTGGTGCCAGCTTCGAGGTTCACGAATTACGGAACGCTGGAGAAAAAAATAATTGACGACATCTCCTATCCGCGCTCCCCAGCCACCCCATTGACGGTCCGTGGGACGGCCGCGCAGCATCTTGCGAACCATACCCTTTACGGTCCAGGCAAACCCGGTGAAGGAAGCGAGAACGAGAATGATAAATATGACATTGTTTATGGACATCGACGATCCTTTCCATATATGGTTCTATATGGGGTGTGTTTCCTGCAAAGGCATTGCGTTGAATAGCAATATATATGGGATCGGCAGGTGTGTCAACGTCTCTGAAATAGGGTTTGGCGGTGTTACAAAACGATGGTTTATGAACCCTTTACACATCAGGAGGTGCTATTTACCTTGGGATGACCCTGCGATTATTTTTTCTTTGCACAGAAAGGAATTTTCGATGCCCAGCGATTGGACGCTCGCTCTCGAGCAGCAGACGGATCTATCGGTAACCCACGGCAGTGCGGAAAAACTGGCCGACGCGGTACGGCGCGGCGCGGATCTGCGGTTATATATGACTACCGACCGGTACGAAGAGACGATCTATTTCCAGCAGACTTATGCGGGAGAGGGGAAGGCGTTTGCCGGATTGATGAGTCACCATCATGGTTATGTGCACCACGGCAAAGACGTGGAACAGCCGAATATGAGCATCTTCAAATACGACACTTCCGGCACGTTTTCTCATGTGAAATGGTTGTGGGGAGACCGGGCGTTCGATGAGAGCCAGGCCTATCCCTACGGCATCTACCGCTGGTTCGTCTGCGACCGGTGGCATATGGTCTATGAGCACGATGCCGACGGCAACCGTATCGACGGTGACCTGGAGGTACTCAAGGAACACATACGGACAGGACGAACCATACAGGTCGGAATCCAGCAGCTTTTCGGAATTGCGGAGGATCGGACGGACGGTCCAACACACATATCATACCTGGATACCATGCAGGCGCTCATTCAGGACGGTCACGGACAGTCTAACTGTGACCTGGTGGTGGTCGGCGCACCTGCCTGGCCGTTATCCTGGCAGAACGGCGTTCACATCGCATTGATAAGACCGTCCACCTCGGGCGAAATGCTTTGTTTTCTTGCCAAACCAGGCGGGCTTCCGTTCACCAGAATGATCCGACGTCGCGCCATCCGTTGGATGGTGGCGGAGGAGGCCTAATATGTCGCGGTCCGGGAACCAACCTATACAACAATTCCATAGACAAATCACAGTCTAAAATTTATTATGGAAATGTGGTCGAACGGGTTGCCGAGCCATGCCTGAAAACTCGCATTGACGACGTCATCGAGATTGCCATCATTTTACGAATCGGATTGGCGCTCGCTGCTGTGACCGTTGTCGTGGCTATGCCCGCAAACGCTGTTCGAATTGATGCCGTTCGATGCAACCTCACAGGCCCTCGCGGGTGCGTCTATAGGTTTCCAGGGAGATATATTCGCAGGTCTTGCAGCGTCTAATGAAAGGTATCTTCTTTTTAAACATTATTATGAAGACACTGGAGTAGAAGTGATTACAACGGGAACCGATCGGCGGTAGATACATGCCAAAACGTGGAGACATGGAAACCAGTTTTGAGGTGCGGAGTTTCGACGCGGAAATATCGCTGGAAGCTCACAAAGCTCTGCCCAAGTCACCATTGTATTTTATTTTGGACAACCTGAGAAGCGCGTTCAACGTCGGATCGATATTCAGGACCTGCGATATTCTCCGGGTCAAAGGATTATTCTTATGCGGCTACACTGCGCATCCGCCCCATAAGAAGCTGGAAAAAACCTCCCTGGGCTCCATAGATTACGTCCCCTGGAAACATTTCGAAACTGCAGTCGACGCGGTCGCCTATCTGCAGCAGCAGAACATCACGGTCTGGGCCGCGGAAACCACCTCCGTTTCCACGCATTACTCCAAAGTGGCCTACCCGGAAGAACTCGGTATCGTTTTGGGTAATGAAGCACTCGGCGTGAGCCGCGAGGTGATGGAACGCTGTGACCGGATTGTCGAAATTCCGACGTACGGTTACAAAAACTCGCTGAATGTTGCCTCGGCTTGCGCTGTGCTGGGGTTCAAAATGATAGAAAAAAACGCATGGTAAGGGCAGAAGAGAAGCATTCCCATTCTCATGTGCTGGCGAACCGGGTGAACTCTCGGTGACACACCGAATAGACAGGTATTTCTGGGCAGTAAACCGACATTAGACGCCGTTGCTTTGGAAAGCTGCAACAGCGCCGCTATCGTGGAAGGAAATTGGGGCGGACACGGTTGGACCTCAAATTCGGCTTATTGGAAAGCGGCGCTTGCAAACAACGCGTAGAGAAAACAGCGGAATACCTTCTCCTTAAAGGCATTATGGGGGCTAACAGCCTCATTGCGGGTGTTCAGGTTGGGAAGAGCACGGATGCTACCAGTAGATATATCTAAAGAATTTGCGTCTGTCCTGCTTAGGAAGGAGATCCAAATCCCGGATTACGTAACGGATGTCGGACACATCCAGCAAGACCTTACCGTTATCGCCTAAATTCTGAACCCGTGCCGCCTGCCTCCGCATCTGAAACTCCCTACGCCCCTGGGTGGTTTCCACGTCACAGAACAATAGTTGATAGCGCCATTTCACATCGTGAATCCGCTCAATTTCATATTCGAAATATTCTGCCGCGAGGGATTCCAAAACCAGGTCCCGGGCTCCGGATGGAAAAATGTTCAGGTCCAAAATAAGGCCCACCTCTCTCTCAATACCGTATTCATCCGGATATTTCAATACGATATATCCATCAGGAGAAGAGACAGGGAAAGCTCGAACCGCACGTACTGCCCGGTACAATCCCGGTCCGAGGTCATCCTCTACAAGCTGGACATGCAGTAGGCTGTAAACGCCTTTAAAGAATTCACATGATTCAGGTGTAAGAATGCGGACACCTGGTACTTCGCCCAGACGCACGGGTTCATTAGTTTTGGGTTCGGCACACGATGTTGACACTTTGCGGTCCTTTGTTTCGGAGTTATGACCAGATTTACGGAGAAAGGTTTTTACAATCCTCATATCTGCAACGAAGTCAGTTGCGTCTGTATTTTTACCAACCGGTGATAGATTCCTTCCTGTGCCATCAATTCATGATGAGTCCCTTCTTCCGCGAGTCGGCCGGAATCTATCACCAGAATGCGATCTGCATCCCTTAACGTACTTAACCGATGCGCGATCGCGATCGTAGTTCGGTCACGGCAAAGCACAGACAACGCCTCTTGAATCTGTTGCTCAGATTCCGTGTCCACACTTGACGTAGCCTCATCCAGGATAAGGACCGCCGGATCGACGAGCAACGCACGGGCAATGCTGATACGTTGACGCTCACCACCGGAAAGACCAGCGCCGTGTTCCCCCAGCATGGTGTCATACCCAGCAGGTTGTTCCATGATAAAATCGTGTGCGTTGGCTGCTTTTGCTGCGTTGATAATGTCCTCCATTTTCGAATCCGGGCGTCCATAAGCTATGTTTTCGCTGATACTGGCACGAAATAAAAAGGGATCCTGGAGCACAAGCCCGATATGATTACGGATATCCTGCCGGCGGATGTCTCTGACATCGTGAGCGTCAATCCTTATGCTCCCACTCTGAACGTCGTAGAACCGGCACAGCAGGTTAATCAAAGTCGTCTTCCCGCTGCCGCTGCGCCCCACTATGCCGATCATTTCACCGGAATTGATTTTGAACGACACATTGTTAATCACGGGATTATACGGGTCATAACCAAACACTACCTGATCGAAAACGATCGCACCGCCTATATGTCTCAACGGCTTAGCATCAGGTTTGTCGTGGATACCCGGATCCAAATCCAGTATTTCGAAAACGCGCTGACTGGCCGCCATGAAGGATGTGAGCCAGTTCGAGAATTGAGAGAGGCTGGACAACGGTCTGTAAAACATGCCTAGATAACCCAGAAAAGCCATCAGTGTTCCAAGAGTTATACGATCCGAAAGAACACTCTGTCCTCCAACAAACCAGATAATCAGACCACCCAGTCCGAAGACATATGCCATGATAGGTGAAAAGGTGCCCACACTCATAGTCACTTGGCGCCGGGTGTCTCGCAGAGCTGTATTGGTCACGGTAAATCGTTCGGCTTCCCGGACCTCCTGGGCAAATGCCTTTACCAGACGAATTCGGGACAACGCACTGTTTATGGTTGATGCTAGCTTGGACTGTGTGTCGGACAGTTTGTAATATTTTGGATAGATACGCCTATAGAAATACAGGGTGCCGGTGACTACAAACGGCACGGGGATCAACACGTAAAACGCCAGTTGATTATCCAGATAAAACAGCATGCCACCGATGGATACGATCATCAGTAAGTTTATCAGAAATCCCTGGGCCATCTGGTCCACAAAACCATGTAAAGCCTGCACATCGGAGATGCATCGGTTCATCAACCGTCCCACCTCCATTTTGTCGTAATAATCTATCGACATCTGTTCCAGTTTGTCGAACAGCTGCTGTCGAACATCTGTCGTAATTCTCGTGCCAATAAAACTGGACAGGCGGGCAACGCAGATGTTGACCAAACTTTGGAAAAGGGAAGCAGCGGCCAATCCGAACACCAACCAGGGCAGCCAGTCCACGTGCTCACGGCTTGTAAGCACATCGTCCACCAAGATGCGAGTAAAATACGGAGGTAACAGGTCAAAGCCGATACCGATCAGCATAAAAACAAACAGGCATACCGCCCAGGGCGCGTAACTGCTGAGTAATTTGAACGTCCGCCAGAAAATGGCGCCCTGATTCACACACCTTGGGCATGCCGATCCAGCGGCAGGGAGTACAAGACCGCAGATAGCGCAGAACCGCGGATCAGGCCTAACAAGTAATTCCGGCTGGAATTCTTCACCCTCTCTGACACGCCGCAAATGAGTAGCCACTCGCGAAAAGCGCTCACGGTGTCGATTTGTATACCTAGTCAGTGTTACCGGAAGCCCATTCAGAACGGCCTGGAGAGAGGCGCCCCCAACGGAAGTTTTAATCCGGAAATCGTCTATTTCATCTAAAAGGAGGGGACCTGTTGCCGGGCGGTTCTGCTCGGCAGGAATAGATAAAATGGAGTCTCTCGCGATTAGCAACCAGGCAGGCATTATCAATCCCTCCTCGTTAAGATCGCCTTCAACGGCAATCTTAATGTCATTGGGATCAATACCGATGCTGTTCAAACGGTTTTTTATTTCAGATGGAATGGTCGCATTGTCTGCGAGAATGATGGGGGCACGCATACCGATTTACCTAAAAGGGAAAAGTTTCCCTTTAGAGAAAAAGCACACAGTTGTTACCGCCTGTATGCCTAATAAAAAACCTATTTCAAGGTATCTTTGTAAACGATATATCATCCCCACCACTAGGGTGGCATTTTAAGTCTTACCGACATTTAAACATTACGTTATTCTGAAAAACCAATCGCAATATAGTCTACAATTCAGAACACGCAAGAACTTTCTGCGCAAGTTGTTATATTTGTTAGAGTCGGGAGGATCATTCCTGGAACCACCATCTCTAGGGGCAACATTTCAGACCCTTTACGAGTGCGTATCGCAGCACAATACGCTCCCTCTGTCCCAACAAATTATCGAGAGTGCGCCAGAACCCCTACCGTTTTACCGTATTGGCATCAACGACCATCAGTCAACCATGTGAGCTCCGGTGCATTGTGCTGGTTGATAAGCCCATCATGCCTTGGTTCCCGTTAAATTGGAATATGCGGCCCAAAACCTCTCATTGGTCGCCCGTAGCGGTTTGATCCCTTAAATTTTCCCACCAACGTTCCGGAGCAAAAGTTTTTTCTATCCTTTTCCTGTCAGCATGACTCCCCGCATTAATTGCCTCACTAATTTTTCGTCCAGACCCTCCGTGATCAGGTTGCGTTGTGCACCTTGTATCGTTATATTAGATAGGCTGAACGCCAACGAAAAAAAGTTGCCATCATGTAAACGAAGCCTGTCCTCTCCTCCCGGGAGAATGTATGCGAGAATTGTTCCTGATCGAATCCAATACGGTGATCCGGTACACCGACATTGCAGTGTCCCAACTCCAGGAAACCCTGGAGTCTTCCGACGGTCTTTTCTGGTTCGATATCGAACAGATGACCGACGAAGATGTGGCATTCTTTGGAGACTTTAAAAAATTCCAGTTTCATCAACTGACCATCGCGGACTGCCGCAGTCCTGACGTGCGCCCCAAGATAAATGAGTATCCGGAATGTCTGTTCCTTGTGCTGTACGTACCGGAAGACAATGGAACGGATCTGATGAAACTCTGTCTCTTCCTTACCCCGGATTTTCTTATCACGGTCCACCCGACCCCTATACCTTTCCTGCAGAATGTGAAGAATCAGATCGAGCAGGACAATCTGATGATGCGGTCACCGGGATACTGCTTGGCCATGGTCCTGGAGGCCGTTACCACCGAATTCGAAGAGGGGATGATTATCATCGAATCGGAAGTCACGGATATGGAGCTGGGCGGTGCATTCGATCGGGAAACGGTGTATCACATAAATCGGAGGCGCGAAGAACTGTCGACCCTGCAGCGCACTCTTTCCATTCAGGCGGATATGTTGCGCGAGCTCTATTCGCATCCGAACCCGCAACTACAGCCGGACACGATTATCAGGATCAGAGATTTATACCATCGAACCGCGTACATGGTAGATTCACTGGACACTCATCGGGAACGGCTGTCAGATTTTCGCGACGGTGCGGTCGCCGGGATGACTGCCCGCATGTACGGATCGACAACCCGCGCTACGACCATCGCAACCATCTTCCTGCCCCTTATCTGTGTTGCCGCACTGCTGGGTATGAATCGGGAAATCCTGGGGTTTTCGCCGCCGGTAGGCTTCGCAGTGGCATTGACTGTGCTTGCTGTGATCGCAGGCATAATCGCGATGGCTACCGGCCGGGAGGAATAATATGGAGGTAAGCAAAAAAGCAAAGATTTGGAGGGAAGAATGGATCCTTATTATCTCATTTATTTGTCTTATTCCTCCTTCAATCGGAGCAGCTGCCGAGCGCCTCGTTATTATTACGCCGCATTGGGAAGGGATCCGATACGAATTCGGAAAGAAGTTCGAGTCGTTTTACAGAGCGGAAACCGGACAGGATGTGGTAATCGAATGGATGGACGTGGGCGGTAGTTCGGAAGTGCTGCGGTTTATCAAATCCGAATTTAAAAACAAACCTGAAGGTATCGATGTAGACCTGCTGTTCGGCGGCGGCAGTGATCCCTATATGGAACTGGCCCGGGTTAATCTTCTGGATTCGTATCAGCTTCCCGATTCCGTCATGTCCCGCATGCCGAAGACAGTGGGTGGATATCCACTCTACGACGAGGCGTACCGCTGGTACGGGGCCACGATTGCAGGGTTCGGTATTGTGTACAACAAACGGGTGCTTTCCATGCTAAACCTGCCGGAACCGGCCACCTGGGAGGATCTGACCCGCCCCGAGCTGTTCACATGGATCGGTTCGGCAGATCCGCGGAAGAGCGGAAGCGCGCACATGCCGTTCGAGATAATTCTCCAGGCATATGGGTGGGAACGCGGGTGGGAAGTCATCACAGCCCTGGGAGCCAACGCCCGCAACTTCGCCAACACCGGCAGCCAGGTGCCCAAGGACGTTACGACCGGCGAAGTCGCCTACGGCATGTCTATCGACTTTTACGCCTGGGCGCAGATAAACGAAGTCGGAGCTGAATACATTGGATATACGCTGCCGGATAACGTCACGATCGTCAACCCGGACGCGATCGGGATCCTGAAAGGCGCACCGCACCGGGAGGTGGCAGGGGCGTTTTTGAGATTTGTGTTTTCTCCCGGAGGGCAGAACCTCTGGATGCTCAACGTCGGCACCCCCGATGGTCCGGAACGATTCCAACTGAACCGCTTCAGCGTCTTGCCCGATCTCTACGAAACGGTGGATCCTGCCCACACCTCGGTGACGTTCAACCCATTCAAATGGACCTCGAACTTCATTTATGATGCAGAAAAAGGATCCGCCAGGTGGGGCATAATAAACGATCTTGTGGGTGCGTTTATTATCGACGCGCATCATCAGCTTCGCGACGTCTGGCAGGAAGCGATCAGACAGGGCAATACCCGGGAGATTCTACCGGCCCTCGCCGCCATGCCCGTAACCGAGGAAGAAGCGGAAAAACTCGGTCGTGAAAAGTGGCGTGACCAGTCGTTCCGAAATAGTATGTTGCTGGAATGGGGACGTCTGGCGGACGAAAAATACGGATCGGATTCCTCACGTGTTCCCATGTCGGATACGATCGTGCTCATAACCAGCCTGATCATCGGATGCGTGCTGACAGGTTACCTGTGGCGTATCAACCGAAAAGCTACCAAGTAAGGCCTGGTTGGCATCCTCATCATATCTCATGTTATTTTAACACTTTGGTTTATTTTTGAAAACACCATGAACGTTTTTGATACCGGACATTTTTTATGGTCAATGTCACGTTAGAACAGGTTGCCAAGGAATTTGGCGATGTCCAGGCGGTTCGAGACGTCTCTCTGGATATCCGGAAGGGTGAATTGTTTTTCATGCTTGGCCCTTCCGGCTGTGGAAAAACGACGCTGCTTCGAATGATCGCCGGATTTTATTTGCCGACAGCCGGGCGCATTTTATTTGATGAACGGGACATCAGCCGTACACCCCCTCACAAACGTAACGCCGGCATGGTGTTTCAGAATTATGCATTATGGCCTCATATGACGGTGCGCGAAAATGTGTCTTACGGTCTTTCCCTCCGTAAAATCCCCAACGATGAACGGATGGAACGGGTGAACGAGGCGCTGGATATGGTACGCATGAAGCGATATGCCGACCGCTCCCCGAACCAGCTTTCGGGAGGTCAGCAACAACGTGTTGCGCTGGCCCGGGCGCTTGTCATCAATCCGGATGTGGTGCTGCTCGACGAACCGCTCTCGAATCTGGACGCAAAGCTGCGAGTGGAGATGCGTGATGAAATCCGTAGAATTCATGATGAAATTGGCGCTACCATGATTTATGTTACACACGATCAGAAGGAAGCGCTCTCTATGGCGGACCGTATCGCCATTATGGGCATGGGTGAAATTCGGCAGGTTGGGGACCCCCGAACGGTATACAATCAGCCTGCCAACCGCTTCGTAGCGCATTTTATCGGCGAGACCAACTTCATCGAAGGAACGATTACCGGCACGGGTGAAAAGACCAGTGTCGATAGCGCTGTCGGCCGTCTCCTGTCCTCTGCCCCTTCGGGTAGGCCCCGCAACGAGGGCGATACTGTCGCCTGTTCAATCCGCCCTGAAGCCATCGGAATCGCGGACGACAATCATTTGGATGATACGTATAATTATATAACCGCCCATGTGACCCAGATCATGTATCTGGGGGAGCATGAACAGTATACATTAGTATTGGGAGACGAGACCACGATTAAGGCCGTCGAACAGAATCCCGACCATCGTAAAGCCCAGGTGGGCGACGAGGTCCGGCTCAGTTTCCCAACGTCCCGGGTCGTGCTCCTCGACCGAGAATGAAGGGATCGATTCATTGTTTTCCCGCTGGTTCGACACATCGGATTTATCTCCCGGATTGATCGCCTTTCTTGTAATGTTGGCCTTGTTTTTCGGCGCATTCCTTGTCTATCCGCTCCTGTACGTTTTCATCAATGCCTTCTACCCCGACGACCAGTTTTCAATCACGTTTTTCGAGTTGATGCTCCGTAACCCGGTACAACAGCGCGCTCTGATCAACAGCTTTGAATTGGGTATCGCGGCGACGGTGCTCACTACTATCATCAGTTTACCAATCGCGTTTGCGTTGGTTCGTTTCGATTTTCCGGGTAAGGGCCTGTTGGGCGGACTGATGCTCATTCCCATGGTCATGCCACCTTTCGTGGGCGCTATCGGGATGCGCCAGATGTTCGCCCGGTTTGGATCGGTTAACCTGCTGCTGCTGGACACCGGGATCATCGATACGCCCATCGACTGGTTCGGCGGCGGTGGATTTCTAGGCGTGGTGGTGCTCGAAGCGCTGCACCTATATCCGCTGATGTATCTGAATATCGCCGCCGGCCTTGCCAACGTGGATCCGAGTCTGGAGGAATCCGCTCGCAACATGGGCGCCAGTGGCTTCAGGCTGTTCCGTACGGTGACGTTCCCGTTGATGTTGCCCGGCTATTTCGCGGGCGCCATCATCGTATTTATCTGGGCGTTTACCGATCTCGGTACACCGCTGATATTCGAATATCGGGAAGTGGTGGCCGTGCAGATTTTCAACATGGTCACCGACGTACATGAGAACCCGATCGGCTTTTCGCTGGTCGTGTTCGTGTTGCTTCTGACGCTGGGCCTGGTGTATCTGTCCAAGAAATTTTTCGGCAGCAGGCATTATGAGATGATCGCCCGGGGCCATGTAGTTTCGGCCGCACGCAGGGCAACGCCGGCGCAGACGTGGTTGATCTATTTCGCGCTGCTTTCGATCACGGCCGTTGCCCTGATCCCCCATGCCAGCGTGGTGCTGACGTCCATATCGGACCGTTGGTTCATGACGGTGCTGCCCTCGGAATACACCGGTACGTATTACAGCCAGATTTTCGATCACGAACTCACGCTTCTGTCGATCAAGAACAGTCTATTCCTGAGTGTGCTGAGTACGATCCTTGACATTTTACTGGGCGTATCCATCGCCTATGTGCTTACCCGCCGTCACTTTCCGTTCAAGGATATGCTGGACGCGCTGACGATGCTGCCGCTGGCACTACCGGGCCTGGTATTGGCGTTCGGTTATGTAGCCGGCTTTTCAGGCACCTGGCTCGATGTGAGAGAATCGCCGGTGCCGTTACTCGTGATAGCATATGCTGTCCGCCGCCTGCCCTATATGGTTAGGGCGGCTTATGCCGGTTTCCAGCAGACAAGCATCGCACTCGAAGAAGCATCGATGAATCTGGGCGCCGGACCGCTGCGGACGTTGTGGAAAATAACGCTGCCCTTGATTCTGGCCAACTTAGTCGCCGGAGGCATACTCGCGTTTTCTTTTGCCATGCTGGAAGTGAGTGACAGTCTGATTCTGGCTGTCAAAGAGCAGTACTATCCGATCACAAAAGCCATCTATGCCCTGATGGGTCGCATCGCAGACGGACCGTACATGGCCAGCGCCTTGGGCATGCTCGGCATGGCGTTATTGGCATGTAGTTTGCTTTTTACGGGAAAGGTTTTAGGTAAGAAAATGGGAGAGCTGTTTAAGGTATAATGGCGATTCTACGACAAATAATCACAAATTGGATTGCGTCGACATGTCCGGGAAGGCCTTCGTCGACCGACTGAAGGACGGTGGGTAACATGAAGACTCCGGAAAAACACGAACAACCGGGACGGAAAGAACATGTGACCAGGCGCGTTCGCAGCAAGATGAAACGGATGATGGTCGCCGGACTGCTTACGCTCGTTCCTGTGGCGGCAACATTCATTGTTCTGCGTTGGGTTCTGGTATGGATGGATTCTATAGCTGCACCGGTTATCCGGGGGACCCTCGGCATCCATATCCCCGGCCTGGGCATCCTGCTTACTCTGACCCTGGTTTTACTGGTGGGACTACTGGCTACGAACGTCTTCAGCCGAAAAGTCATTGAGTGGGCGGAAACGACCATGATGCGGCTGCCCATCGTAAAAATAGTCTACAATCCCGTAAAAAAACTACTCGGAACCTTTGCCCAGCCTAACGAAAACCGCACCTGGAAAACGGTGCTGGTAGAATATCCCCGTAAGGGCGCCTGGATGATCGCCTTTGTAGCAGGAGAAATGCCCGGATCATCGGGGGAGGTGCTGAGCGTATTCGTGCCCAACACTCCGAATCCTGCTGCCGGACGGGTACTTATCCTGCCGCGTAAAGAAGTACATTCCGTGAATATTCCGATCGATGACGCCATAGAATTCATCGTCTCAGGCGGTACGGCTATTGCATCGTCGTTCTTGGCTCTGCCCATGTTGCCAGTGTTGTCCAATGGCCAGAAAGGGGGCGTCCCGAAATCTATTCCCAAATCGCCGATTCTGCCCGGCATCGATGAGTCATCGGTGTAGTCAGCAAAACTTTTTAGTAGTAAGTTAAAAACTAACGACAGATAAAAGAATTTAGACCTTTCCTTAATATATATTAGTTAATTAGTTATCTTGTTATGAAGATTTTAATAGGGACAACTGTATTTTATACTATAGGTTCACAATCCTGTTTCTTGTAGTTCTACGCCTCCTTCCCCCAGGGGTTTAAGGAAGATGATCAATCCGATAAATCTGCTCTTCCTGCAGTGGCAGAATTATTTTGACATCATTTTTGTGACGGTGGTGATCTACAGCGTCTACATCTGGCTGCGTGGTACAAGGGCATTCCATATCCTTATCGGCCTAGGTGGCCTGGGTATGCTTTACTTCCTGACAAGCTGGAGCGGTCTGTTTCTCACGAGCTGGCTTCTCCAGTACCTGCTCGGCGTCACACTTTTACTTATCATCGTTATCTTCCAGCCGGAGATCCGGCAGCTTCTGGAGAAAGTCAGCCCACTTGCGATCCTCAAGCTCAAGGGCGGCACCATACCCCGCACAGTACTTTCAGAAGTTGCCGGTGCTAGCTTTAGGCTAGCCGACGAACGAATTGGCGCCCTCTTCGTTTTTCCGAGGGCCACCCTCGTTTCCGATGTGATTCAGGACGGTGTACAACTGGACAGTCTCGCCAGCCAGGAACTCCTGATCAGCATCTTCCAGAAGAATTCACCGATCCATGACGGTGCTGTTGTGATCGAGAAAGACCGTGTTGTAAAAGCGGGCTGTTACCTCCCCTTATCTACCCGCGAGGGCCTGCCGCCCAAATACGGTACCCGTCATCGTGCGGCCCTGGGCGTCGCAGAACATGGCGACACGCTCTGCGTGGTGGTATCCGAGGAACGCGGCGTGGTTTCGTTGGCGCAGAAGGGTGAAATAGAAACGATGACAGGCCAGGAGCTACTTCGGTATCGTCTTGAGCAAGCGTTGTCAACGGACCCCGTAGCCTCGGTCCGTTCTTCGGTGCTGGAGACGATACAGAGGCGTTTCAATTACCAGGAGTTCATCCGTAAAAACTTTCTGGCCAAATGCCTGTCCACCGCTCTGGCGTGTCTACTGTGGTTCCTGCTGGTAGGACAGCAATGGTCGGAGACATTTACATCCGCCATTCTGGAGTACCAGAACAAACCGGGGGGAATGGACTTTACGAGTGAGGTGGCAAGCGAAATCCAGGTACGAGTCCGTGGTCCGCACGGCAGTATATCATCGCTGGATCCGGATCAGATTCGTGTGGTGCTCGACCTGACTGATGTGCAGGTTGGAGAGAACAACTTCACCATTACAGACGAAAACTTGAGTCTGCCGTTCGGCCTGGAGGCGACCGCCATAACACCACGGACACTTACCATTCAGCTCGATCGGATCGTTAGCCGTCAGTACACGGTGACCCCCGAATTGGTCGGCTCACTATCTCCAGAATTCAGACTGGCTTATATCGATGTTACACCGGAAAGAATCGAGCTGAGTGGCCCGGAGCAGGAGATGAATCAGATCGAACGCGTAACGACCCCGCCGATAGACCAGTCCACTCTGACCGAGAGCGCCGTAATTCCCTGTAAAGTAAAGATTTTTCCTCCGTTTCCCTATGCGTTTCGATCATCTATACCAGAGGTAATGGTCAGCCTCAGCCTGATTCAGGAGCCGGTAGAGACTGAAGAAGAAATCCCAGTATCCAGTTCCAACTCCGAAGCACGGGTGCTGGTGCATACCGGTGCCGCTACGAACGATTCCCTTGTCTCTGTTTCACGGGAAATTCCTTGACGCAACCGCTAAATTGTGCGTTATTTGTGGGACAATTTTAAAAAATGACCGGGGCGTCGTATGTCTTTTTCAAATTAAGAGGTAATGCGTGTTGAACCAGCGCTGTACCATCAATCGGTTTATTTTACGGACCATCATACTACACCTCTGTTTGTTTCTTTTTTCGACCGAAGCAGCACATCCTCAGTCCCCCGGCGGAGAGATGACGCCCCTGGCCCGTGACGGCGTGATGCGGGTACGTGCGAGAGCCGCTCTGGTACTCAATCTCCAAAGTGGCGAAGTGATCTACCAGAAAAATCCAAAGGCGCAACTCCCGATCGCCAGCGTGACCAAACTCATGACCGTCCTGACGTTCATGGACATGAATCCCGATCCGGACAAGAGGATCACAATCAGTCGTCAGGATGTCTATCGGGCTAACTGGACCAATTTGAGATACGGTGAGAGGGTATATGTGCGGGACCTGCTTCATGCCACGCTGATCTCATCGGACAATGCAGCCGCCAGGGCGCTTGCTTCCGCAACAGGATTGCCACGGCAGGAATTCGTGGCACGCATGAACCAGACCGCGAAATCGCTGGGATTGTTGAATTCTAAGTTTGCGGATCCCACCGGCCTTCATTCCGGCAACGTATCGACTGCGGTCGAATGCGCAGTGCTGTTATGGACTGCACTTCAGAACGATGTCATATCGGAAATACTTACCATGCCGAGCTATTCATTCAGAACCAGCCGGCGACATCACAACATAAAGACAACCAATCAACTCTTGGCGAATGGTTTTCATGACTTGTGGGAGATTCTGGGCGGAAAGACCGGGTACATCCGAAAAGCTGGTTATTGCCTGGTTACCCGTGCTCGCGACAACGCCGGAAACGACGTGGTGGCTGTCGTGCTGGGCGGAGTATCGAGCCGGACACGCTTCGCCGATATGCGTAGACTCCTTCACTGGGGATTTCAGAATATCGAACAACGGGATCGTATCGGTGGATAATTTAAGGAGAACATTACATGTTTGAAACAATTGCATTCAGCCTGGTCGGTACGCTTATTTTCGCTGGTATAGGAATTTTCCTGGTCTATCTCTTAGCGGCGCTCGGTGGTGGGCAGCGAGCAAGAGTTACCGGGGGACGTACTTCCCGCGAAGAATCGATTTCCAGAAGGCCGGGACGATCTGCTTCGCAACGGGCGAGAAGGTAACCGACCGTGTTAAAGGCAGTGGTTTACCATGATCCATATCGCTCCTGGCTATGTCGTATAGCCGGTGTCCTCATCGTAGCGCTCGGTTCGTTCGATCTGGCTGGAGCGGATCTCGCCAACGGCAAGCTCACCCTCGCCCGCCTCAAATACAGCGGGGGCGGCGACTGGTATAACGATCCGGAATCCATACCCAATCTTGCCCGGGAACTTACTCGGCGTGCCGGCATCGAGACCAATGAAGAGCAACAGGTCGTCAATCTCACGGACGATGCGCTTTTCTCTTTTCCGATTCTGTTCATGACGGGCCACGGCGAAGTAAAATGGACCAATGCCGAAGTCCAGAAGATGCGCGCTTATCTCATGCACGGCGGTTTCTTGTTCGCTGATGACGACTACGGCATGGACCAAGCGTTTCGCCGCGAGATGAAACGGGTCTTCCCCGACAACGAATTTATCGAACTTCCGTTTTCACATCCGATCTTCCATATCATCTACGATTTCCCGGCCGGCCTTTCCAAACACCATGAGCATGATAATAAACCCCCGCAGGGCTTCGGCCTATTCCATGAGGGACGCCTCGTTGTATTCTATTCCTACGAATCGAACATCAGCGACGGCTGGGCAAACCCAGAAACACATGATGACCCGCCTGAAAAACGGGAATCCGCTTTCCAGATGGGCGTCAACATCATTGCGTTTGCGCTGTCTCAGTAATCCTGCCGGCTTACACGTCATTTAATATATTCTAATTATATATATCTATTTTCGAAACTTATTACCGGTCCTGAGCGTCTTTAATTATAGCGGGGATAAGCTGGATATAACCGGACAATACGTATTTTTTCCTGGAAAGGAGTACATTATGAGTCTCTGGCAAACCATCAAGCAGGAACTGGACGGCCCCCTTGACATGGTTCGCAAAGGCCTCTCTGGCGCAATCGACATGGCCGAAGATCTGACAAGGAAGGGTCGGATTAAATTAGAAATCCACACGTTGAAGAGCGAGATCAAGAGTCAGATGGCGGAACTGGGCGGCCGCGTCCACCAGCTTGCGGTCGAAGAAGGTGCTACAGACATCCTGGGTGATGATGTGGTTAAAGCGATACTGGACCGAATCAAAGAGCTGGAGCAGAAGATCCGACTGAAAGAAGAAGAGCTTCTTGCCGAAGAAAGCGCGCGCGCGGAAAGCAAGGCGAGCTGAAAATTTCGGAACATGTCATTTTAAAACAGCCGGGGAGAACATCTCCGGCTGTTTTTATTTCCCTTGACACCAAGACGCTTTCCTCGTTATGCTCGCTAGCGTTTTTTCTTTCAAAAATACAACCTTTTCTTACCGTAAGCTAACCTTCTGTTGAACCTTGACAATCCTCCGTGCCCTGCTCAACTCCCAACAGGCCGGGCTGGTTCTGGTCATCCTCCTGCTCGGCACCATCCTGGCCCTCTCGGCCGGCACCCATCTCGATCGGGCGACCGGCGAACCGATCAATAATTTCCTCAATTCATACACCTTGATGCAAACCGTCACGGACGCCAGCTTCTTCGTCATCATGGCGGTAGGTGCGACCGTAGTGATCATCTCCGGAGGTATCGACTTGTCGATAGGATCCGTCTATGCCCTGGCCGGTGTTACCACCGCAATGGTGCTCAGGGGGATGGGTCCCATGTCTCCGGAATCCACGGTGTCTATAGCGGTAATACTATGTGTGGGAATCGGTCTGATGTGCGGCCTGGTCAACGGACTCATGGTGGTCGGGTTAAAGGTTCATCCGTTTATAGTAACCCTGGGCACCATGTGGATATTCCGAGGTGTCGCGTTTGTGACCAGTAAAGCGGAGAGCATCCTGGTCCCGCAAGCTCTTACGGATGTAGTCAAACTTTCCGCCGGTGAAAATGCCCTTTACCCCATGCCCATGGTCATTATGTTGCTTATCACTATTATCGGAGGGATCTACCTATCCAGAACCGTTATGGGGCGGCATATCTTTGCAGTGGGAGGTAACGTGGAAGCCAGCCGGTATGCCGGACTGCGAATCGGACGCATCATGATAGGTGTGTACGTGGTCTCCGGGCTTACCGCAGGTATAGCCGCGTTCGTGGGCAGCAGCTATTACGGATCGGCTTCCTGTGCGGATGCCACCGGATACGAGCTGTACGTCATCGCCGCCGCCGTCGTGGGTGGCGCCAGTCTCAGCGGCGGCCGCGGCAGCGCCGTCAACGCCATGCTGGGAGCCATACTCATCGTCCTGATCCGCCAGTCCATTCGTACCCTCCACTTCGACCAGAACTACGAATGGATCATCATCGGCTGCTCCATCATCATCGCCGTTGTTCTGGACCGGATGAATCAACGGATGACGGTCAGGAGACTGGCTGGGGGATTAAATAACTGACGTAATGCCCTGAATTTAATCTTTTTCAGATGCACCCCAAATCGGTCAGTAATTGTCGAGGAGCTCAGATTATGAACAAGTCGTGGTTCTTTTATGTTGTCATGCTGGTGCTTGGAATTTGTTGTGGGGGCAAAGGGTCACAGCCGGAAGGAGAGAGGGAGCGGCTTACAATCGCTATGATCGCAAAGAGTTCCACCAATCCGGTATTTCTGTCGGCGCGAACGGGGGCTGAAGCGGCAGCCAGCGAGCTATCGGCGACGCACGGAATCGAAATCGTGATAGACTGGCGGACACCGCCTACCGAGGACGGACAGATACAGGCGCAGCGAATCGCTCAGGCGGTGAACGAGGGATCGGACGTGATTCTGATTTCCTGTTCGGATGCTGCGAAGGTTACCGGCGCCATCAACGATGCGGTGGATCGAGGTGTGCCGGTGATGACGTTCGACAGCGATGCCCCTAATTCAAAGAGGTTCGCCTATTACGGCGTGAACGATGTTAAGACCGGTGCGCTGGTCCTGGCAGAGCTGGCCAAGCAAATGAACGGCACGGGCAACGTTGCTATTCTGGCAGGCAATCAGAATGCGCCGAATCTGAGGAAACGGGCGGAGGGCGTGAAGCTGGAAGCGCAAAAGCATCCGGGGATAAATATAGTGGATACGTTCTACCACATCGAGACGCCTCAGGATGCAGCCGCCGAGGTGGTGCGTGTCAACAACGCGTATCCGGAGGTGAATGGCTGGGCTATGGTGGGCGGCTGGGCCCTGTTCACCAAGACCCTGCTGACCGACCTTGATGTGGAACGTATGACCGTCGTCTCCGTCGACGCTCTGCCGCAGGAACTGCCATATGTGGATCAAGGCATCGTATCGGTTCTGTGGGCACAGCCGACGTATCTCTGGGGCTATGTGTCGGTGGAAACCATCGTCGACAAAGTACATCTGAAAAAAGAAGTGCCTGAAATCAATCCAATGGAGTTAATCAAGGTGTCAAAGGAAAACCTGACAGAGTGGGCACAACAGCTTGAGGAGTGGGGATTCACCGACGTACCGGATGAATATCTGAATTGAAAATATTAACGTTAGACATCTCGGTAAGCCACCTGAATGCCCACGGATTTCCCTATGATCCAATTCCGTAACATCACAAAACGGTTTCCTGGTGTACAGGCCCTGAACGAAGTCAGCTTTGAAATCGAAGCGGGGTCCTGTCATGCGGTCGTAGGCGAAAATGGGGCCGGCAAGAGTACACTGGGAAAAATACTGGCCGGGATATACCCTCCTGACGGGGGTGAGATACTGATAGACGGACAGGCCGCCCGGTTCACTGGGCCACGGGACGCACTGGAGGCGAAAATCGGTATTGTTCACCAGGAGCTGGCATTCTGCGAGAACCTGACGGTCGCCGAAAATTTATGCCTTGGGGATTTGCCGTCTCAAGGAACGTTCCTATCCCGATCACGTATGACGGAACGGGCGCAGGAGCTGCTGTCCGCCATCGACACCGAAATTGATGTGGACCACTGTATCGGTGACCTGACGGTCGCCAGACAGCAGATGGTACAGATAGCCGCATCCATAGGTAGTGGCGCCCGGGTGATCATATTCGATGAGCCGACCAGTAGTCTGTCCCATGTGGAGACGGACCGGCTCTTCGAGCTGATCGCCCGACTCAGATCCCAGGGAGTAACTTGCATCTATATCTCGCACGATATGGAGGACGTCCTCCTGCATTGCGACAAGGTGACGGTATTGCGGGATGGACAGCACGTGGCCACACAGCCAGTTTCGGAACTTGATCAAGACGGCCTAATCAGCCTGATGATCGGGCGATCTCTGAATGCTTATTTCCCTTCACACATTGAGACCGACCCTGGTGAAGAGTTGCTTCGGGTAGAACGTCTTTCCAGTCCCGGCAAGTTCGAAAACCTCTCATTCAGGGTGCGCGCCGGTGAAGTCGTTGGACTGGCCGGTCTGGTCGGAGCCGGGCGTACCGAAGCGGCCCAATCCATTTTCGGACTGGATCCGATGACAACCGGTCGCATATGTATCGAGGGGAAACCGGTCAGGATTCGCCATCCGGCAGACGCTATGAAGTCAGGTATGGGATTTGTGCCGGAAGATCGTAAACGATTCGGCCTGGTACTGTCCATGCGGGTCCATGAAAACATTACGCTACCGACGATAGGACGTCTGTCGCGATATGGCTGGATAAGATCCCAACAGGAGGCTGCGGTTTCCCGGGATTACGTAGATCAGCTGCGTATACGCACGGCCGGTCTGTCGGCGGCGACGGCTGGATTATCCGGCGGCAATCAGCAGAAACTGGTCCTGGCTCGATGGCTGGCAGCCCGATGCCGCATCCTGGTGGTCGACGAACCCACTCGCGGTGTGGACGTGGGTGCCAAGGCGGAGATGCATGCATTGCTCGACCGTCTTGCCGATGAAGGAAGCGGGATCCTCTTGATTTCCAGTGAGCTACCTGAAATCCTGAACCTCTCCACACGCGTCCTGGTACTACGCGACGGTCGGCTTGTTGGGGAGCTGTCCCATGAAGAAGCCGATCAGGACCGGGTGATGCGGCTTATGACAGGGGTATCGCCTACATGAGTGCCACATCCCACCGTCGTCGCATCGCCTCCTGGTGCCTTTACGATTTTGCCAATTCCGGGTATTCCGCGGTGATCGTCACAGCCATTTTCGCGCCTTACTATACCGGCTATATCGTGGGAAATGAAGCGGGGCTGGGAGATGTGTGGTGGGGACGGGTCAGTTCCGTGTCGATGTTGTTTGTGGCGCTAACATCACCGTTTTTAGGCGGCATAGCGGACGCGGGCGGTCTACGGAAGCGTCTCTGGATAACCTATTCCTGGCTGTCCATTCTGATGGTTATAGGGTTCACTACCCTTGAGCCGGGCATGGTCCTTACCGGGTTTGCCCTGGCCACCCTTGCGAACATCGGTATGGAAGGCGCGATGGTGTTTTACAACGCCTACCTGCCGCAGATTGCGAACACATCGGTTCAGGGTCGGATCTCCGGCTGGGGATATGCGACCGGATATGCAGGATCAATCTTGGCGCTGATGGCCGCGTATTCGTTCACCAATCCGTTTCAGGCGACCCCGATCTGGCTCCTGGTCGCGGCGCAGTTCGCCCTTTTCTCTTTACCGGCGTTTCTATGGCTTCCGGAAAAAGCGGGCCAATCCCAGGGCCTCATGACGGCAGCACACCAGGGATTTTCTTCGGTTCGTACGCTCCTGGGACGCCTCTGGCGACGTCCATCGGCTCGGCGATTTCTACTGGCCTACTTGTTCTACGAGGACGGTGTCACCACTGTGATCATTTTCTCATCCGTGTTTGCCGCCACCACACTCGGTATGGAGACCGGGCAACTTGTGATGCTATTCATTGTAGTACAGTTTTCCGCGCTGTTCGGCGCCGTGCTCATGGCCAAACCGACGGATGTCAAGGGGCCCAAGTTCGTCGTTATTGCCTCGCTCACTCTCTGGTGCTGCGTTGTCACGGCCGCGTTCTTCGTTCAGACTCAGACACAATTCTGGGTGGTAGGTGTAATAGCCGGGTTAGGCCTGGGCAGTGTGCAGGCCGCGTCACGGGCGTTTTATGCACGGTTTATCCCGGCAGGAGAGGAGAATCAGTATTTCGGGCTGTATGCCATGGTTGGCAAATCCGCCGCCATATTGGGGCCCATACTCTTTGGTGAAGTCTCCCGTGCCTTCGGCAGCCAGCGTCCCGCCATTCTATCCGTGATCGTGCTGTTTGCAATAGGATTGATTCTGTTGAAAGGCGTAGACCTTGAAGAAGAAAAAACCCAAAGAGTTCGAACGTTTTAAAGGCGCCTGCGGGCCTGAATAGACTCGGAACTAGTTCCCCATCCTGTTAGCAGTGATCATCCTGTGCACGCCTTCAATGTTGAGCAGTAGAGATAATTCGTACTGCTCGAAATGTTTGTACCGATCGAAACGGACGGACTGCTTGATCTCATCCAGAGATTTTCCTGCGCGGACAGATTCCAGAACAGTTCGGTAAAGCAACTCAAGATACTCACGATGTTCCGAGACATCCTCCTTTGTTCCTACGATACCGTGGCCGGGCAGTATGATGTCGAAATCGAGCGCCTCGACTGTCCGGATCGATTCGAACCAATCCGGGAAATACGTATCGTTAAGCGTTCTCCACGGCATTCGGTCCACTGAGATGAAATCGACCGCGTACACGGCCCGTTCCGACGGAAAGTACAGTACGGTGCTGTTGTCAGAGTGGTTACGACCTACGTAGATCAGATGTACCATTTTGCCGCCTAGCTCTATGGTCATTTTATCGGAGTAGGTCAGATCCGGAATCGCTGTAGGCCGTTTTTCGCCTATGATTTTAGCTTTGGTGTTGGCATGCGCGATGACGACCGCCTCGTCGAACACCTCTCCGCCGGCGATGTGATCCCGATGATCATGGCTGTACACCAGAAATTTAACCACCTGATTGAACCGCCGGTGTATTTCCGACTTCAGCCAGGCAGCAGCCCCTTTATCGATCGGATCCGTGGCTATGGCGCCTTCAGAGGTAATCAGGAATACCGAGAAGTGGTTGTTGTTTCGGAAGCGGTACAGATCCCCGGACACCTGCGTGATCTCTCGAGTCGGCGCTCCTTGCGCCAGGGTCTGGGACGGCGTCATTAAGATGATAAGTGCAAGGCAAATGACATAAGATCTATTCAAGAGGAGTCTCCCTGGTTGGGTGATTTATTAAATGACAGCCATTGAAAATACGGCGAATGGCTCTTCGGCAATGATAAACAGGCGCCTACCGCTTAAACGCCCATTCCTTAATCCCGTTTCAGCACATATGCCATCAGAAAACCGGTGCGCCCGGGGAGCAGTATCTATGGAAACTTTGGCGACGGGCGGCGGGCACGCCATCTCATGTGATGGCAGATAGGTATCGAGCGAGCCCGGATCAATCACTTCGCATGCATCGGACGGAAACATGTTCCACCTGTTACCGGTGGATCGTCACGGTGAGCATGTCAAATATAGCTTCCCACAAGACACGGGCAACTACATATCATCAGATTATGAATATGGATGGCACGTTTCCGTGAAGGGTTTTATATTGTGGCATGGTTTTGCAGGATACACGATAATAGAACGCACCGCTCCAGGAGAGGGAATTCATGTCAGGCGTGGAATGTGTTGCGGCCTTTAAAGGCCATGAGATAAGGGTTTTCAGCACATGGACTCAAGAGGCCGAATTGTACATCGACGGCATCTGTGAAGACAAGAGCACTCAGCGCGTGTTCACAACGAAGAAACGGATTTTGAATGCCCGCCTTCAGGACGGAGAGGAGACACATTCGGTTGAAGTTTTTGCAAAAGCGCTTTTGAGTGTACGGCTACAAATCCGTGTCGATGGCAGGCAGATCGCGGGAGAGGTGTTTTGAAGGACCATGGAGACGTCATATGAAAATCAAACAGTTTGAGGTCATTCCTCTGATACAGCGGGGGTTGCTGCTCAAAGTGCATACAGACGAAGAGTTGGTCGGCTACGGATCGCCTATGAATTACGAGCACGGGCGAACGGTAGAGCGCGCCATACATGATATGAGTGATTATCTTATAGGGCGGGATCCGCGCCAGATCGAGGACCACTGGCAGGCGCTGTTTCGTTCAAGCTACAGTCGCCAGATGCCGATTCTACTGTCGGCGCTCAGTGGCATTGAAATGGCGTGTCTTGATATCCTGGGTAAATCGCTCGACACGCCGGTGTGGCGCCTTCTGGGCGGCTCCTGCAGGGATCGGGTGCGCGTTTACGGCGGTGTGGGCGGTGGGAATGCCCCTGAGGACTATGCCCGGGGCGCCCGGGAGCGAGTGGAAGAAGGATTTACAGCTGTGAAGGCCACGCCGTTTCCCAACGCGGTACGTTACATAGATACACCGGCGATGATCGAGACCATCGTCGCCAGAATAGCAGCTATCCGGGAGGCGGTGGGACCGGAGATCGATGTGGCCATCGACTTCCACCGGGCGGTGAGCCCCGCCATGGCTAAGATCCTGTTAAACGAACTGGAGCCATACCGACCAATGTTCGTCGAAGAACCCACCCATCCGGAAAACGTGGAGGCACTCCTCGAAATCACGCGGTCCACCACAATTCCGATCGCCACCGGCGAGAGGAACACTACGCGTTGGGGATTCCGGGAGATTGTTGAGAAAAAGGCAGCGGCGGTGCTGCAGCCGGATATCCGCCATTGCGGAGGCATCCTGGAGATGCGAAAAATCGCCTCCCTGGCCGAGATACACTACATTGCCTTGGCGCCGCACTCCGCCGCAGATCCCGTCGGCGTAGCCGCATCCATTCAGGCCATGGCCGCCACACCAAATTTTTTAATCCAGGAATTTGGCGGCGGTGCTGGTGATTCCTTGTTCGTCGAACCTCTGAAATTCTCCGATGGATATATCGAACTGCCCCGGGGTGCTGGACTAGGTTTCGAAATATCAGAAGAGGGACTGGAAGCCAACCGGCTAACAGAATGGCGTCTGCGGAATATGAGGAGGCATCCCGAGGATAACTCGGTGTCGGATATTTGAAACGAAACTACTCCTGTTTCCCCGTCAAACGGTCATACCCACCGAGGAGCTTGGCGAATGGAAAGGTATGATTTTGGACTGGATAGATCGAGTACTACGTATTCCGTATCAAACCATCCGGATCGTCAGGCTGGCGGTTTCGAATCCGTCTGGATATCTCCAGATTCCAGATCTGACAGTGTTTTCGATTGAGAAAATCGGAAGCACAGGGAAAGGTGACCTAAACGATCGAAGCGCGGGTGATGTCTCCGATACGCGTTGTACCCATCTGGCGCATAACGATCGTCAGCTCACGACGGAGGATGTCGAGGACGCGTTCTACACCGGTTTGGCCGAACGCGCCGAGACCCCACAGGTATGGACGGCCGATGCAGATGGCGTCGGCGCCCAGTGCCATGGCTTTGAAGATATCGGTGCCGCGTCGAAAACCACTGTCGATCAGTACCGGAATGCGTCCGTCGACGGCGGCCACAATCTCCGGTAGGCATTCGATGGTGGAACGGCCACTCGCTTCCGCTCGGCCACCGTGGTTGGAAACGACGATACCGTCCACGCCGTGTTCCACGCATAACTCCGCATCTTCGCGGGTAACGATGCCCTTTATGACCAGCTTCATGGACGTGGCGTCCTTCAGGCGATCCACGAAATCCCAGGTGAGACCGGAATTTGGTGTTACATCAGCCATATCGAGCCAGTCAAACATGGGTTTGGATTTTCGTGCGAGGACGGGATCCGATGGGTGGCAGTCGGAGCAGACTGTGCCGGAGAGCTGATCCATTATGCGGGCCCGCCGTAATGCCTCCCGGTTGCTTCCGGCCAGAAGATCCACCGTGAAGACCAGCACGGGGCATCCGGCTGCTTCGGCTCGCTTGGCCATAACGAGGGCATTTTTCCAACCGCCGATGGAATACAGCTGATACCAGACCGGCTCGCCTCGCGCCTCGTTTACATCCTCCACGGACGTGGTGGCAAAAGTCGACAACACCTGGAGCGCATTCCTGGACTTTGCGGCCCTGGCAACCGCGATTTCACCTTCGTCATGGAATGCCTTTTGGCTCCCGGCCGGCGCCAGAATAATCGGTGTATCCCACTGTCTCCCAAATAACTCGACCTTTGTATTTATTGTCCGTACATCCACCAGCCGGCGTGCCCGCAACTGATACCTCTTAAACCCATCCCGGTTAGCTCTGATCGTTTCGTCGTCGTCCGTGCCGGTAGCAATGTAGCCGAAATGTGCGATAGTCAGCTTCTCCCTTGCAACAGACTCGAAATCGAACACGTTGACGGCTTCATCAGCAGAGGTAACGAGCCAGGACAAGACATCTCTTTGACCCTGTGCTAACAACTGCTGAATTGAAAGCGCCGATATCCCGGCGCACGCAAGGAGTGGGCTGCCTGCCAGGAACTTCAGAAACCGCCGACGGGTTTCCTGAGATGCTACAGACATGATTTTTCCTCTGGAAGAGGTGAGGGGCGCCTTAACATCTTCGCCGGCATCTGCTCATACCTGACCCTCATGCCGCACAGTAGAATGGAGATTAGTCGTTCATCGACTTCAGGAACTGAACGTTCGACTTCGTACGCGAGATTCGTTCCACCAGAAGCTCCATCGCTTCCACAGGACCAAGGCCGTCCAGGAATTTCCTCAGAATAATGACCTTGTCGAGTATCTCGGATTCCAATAACAGTTCGGCTTTTCTGGTGGAGGACATGCTCAAGTCTATGGCTGGGAAAATCCACCGGTTGGCGAGCTTGCGGGTGAGCTCCAATTCCATATTGCCGGTACCCTTAAACTCTTCGTAAATTCCATCGTCCATACGACTGCCGGTTTCTATCAGGGCAGTCGCCACGATCGTAAGACTTCCGCCTTCCTCGATGTTCCGGGCCGCGCCGAAGAATCGGCGTGGCTTCTGTAGCGCATTGGCGTCTATACCTCCGGAGAGGATTTTTCCGCTGTGCGGTGTGATTGCATTGTAGGCGCGGGCGAGACGTGTGATACTATCAAGCAGGATGACCACATCCTTACCGTGTTCCACCAGACGCTTGGCCTTCTCCAGCACGATGTCCGCCACCGCAACATGGCGATCCGGCGGCTCGTCGAAGGTGGAGCTTATCACCTCGCCGTGTACTGACCGGGCCATATCCGTCACTTCCTCAGGGCGCTCATCGATCAGCAGCACCATAAGTGTGACCTCCGGATGGTTGGTCGTGATGGCGTTGGCGATTTCCTGAAGCAGCATGGTCTTACCTGCTTTAGGCGGCGAAACGATCAATCCTCGCTGCCCCTTACCGATCGGCGCCAACAGATCCATTACTCGGGTAGACAATTTATCCGGCTGGTATTCAAGCTGGAACCGGTCCAGTGGATAAATTGGGGTCAGATTATCGAATAGCGCCCGTTGTTCTGCAATATCGGGATTTTCATGGTTGACCGAATCCACCCGCAGCAACGCAAAATGACGCTCTCCGTTCTTGGGCGGACGGATCTGCCCTGAAATCGTATCGCCGGTACGAAGATCGAAGCGTTTTACCTGAGACAGCGCCACGTAGATATCGTCCTGCCCGGGCAGATAGCTGTAATCCGCCGAGCGAAGAAAGCCGTTGCGGTTGTCCGGCAACACTTCCAGAACGCCTTCCGCGAAGATAACGCCATCCTGCTCGGTCTGGGCCTGCAGGATGCTGAAAATCAGCTCTTGCTTCCTGAGGCTTGAGGCGCCCTCGATCCCGAGATCCTGCGCGATACTGTGGAGTTGAGGCAGTGAATTAGTTTTGAGTTCCAGAATGTGCATCGTACGATGGCCTCCTGAGTATCACCCGTTAAATAACGGGATTATGTCTGAAAAGTCCCATAATGGGGCTCTTACAAAACCCGGAAATTCCGAGCCTATACGGTAAATACATTGTGGTATGATTGAGGTCCCGGCGCCGGTTCGACCCCACGAAGTGGATCGGACGCGGAGACTGGAGATTTTTAAATCTGGTTCAATGACCTATTCCGGGGTGAACGGCTGCCCGATACGGTCCTTGTCCTGTAATTGGAGTTTCGAATAGGCTGTATGGTGTGCCCTCCCGCATGTCGGATACTTCCTGACGAGTTCAAGAAGGATTAAAGACACGCAGAAGCAATGCTGAAGACATAGATAAAACAGGAATTACTGCTGAATGTACTGAGGTCTTAAAAGACGAGGTACTGATTGTTAATTGCCGTAATATATGTTATCTGAACAGAACTGTGAGGTTTTTCTTCGTTTTTTTTCTAAATCAGGCAAAAAAATCCGGAAACAGCTTCGTCACATGTTCGAAAAAAACCTCCACAACATCTCTTTAACGCCTTACCGGAATAGCTCTTCGCGACAGACTCCACCGGCACCGATGGGCTTTTCTCACCCTCCGGCCCTAATTCGCGATTCCGTTCGACTGTTTTGATGATTTCCTGCATTTGCTCATTGCGCTTTGGCGCTGCTGGGTGTGACGGCAGGGATTGCCCGCGGACGTCACGATAAGATCCTCAGACGGAATCGGACTGTTCTTCAAAGACCGGGAGATCAAAAAAGAACGACGTCTCACCTCCTGGTTCGGACAAGAAATCGATATGTCCGTTGAGGCGTTCAATGATGGATTTGCATATGCTGAGCCCCAGGCCGGTTCCGCCCTTTTCACGGGCATCCGAGGTGTCCGTCTGGTAGAATTTCTGGAAGATGTTGGCCCTGGCCTCTTCTGAAATACCGCAACCCTGATTGGTCACGGAAACCCGAACATTGGTGCCAATCTGGTCCATACCGATGAAGACGGTCTCGCCAACAGGCGAAAATTTCGCTGCATTGGACAAAAGGTTATCCATTACCTGCATCAAACGGTCGGAATCCGCCATCACCTCCACATTCGGGAATGGCCCGTCCGGACAGAAGACAACTCCGTACTGTACAGCATACATCTCATTGATTTTTATTGACTGATTTATCAAATCAGAAAGATTGACGGCTTTAAACTCAAAAACCATACTCCCGGATTCGATTTTTTCCAGTTTAAGAATATCATCCACCAGCAGCCCGAGGCGATCGCTATTTTTCAGAGCAACCGTCACCAGTTCCCTAGCCTGGGATGCCAACTCACCTGCGACACCGCCGTCCAGCAGCTTGAGTGCACCATGGATGGAAGTCAGGGGTGTCCGCAACTCATGGTTGATGACGGAGATGAGTTCGTCCTTCATAAGCCCGAATTTTACCCGCTCTGACATTGACCGATAGCTCCAGACTCTGCCGATAATCTCGCCTTCTATCCGCTGCGGGTAGGAATACGATTCGAACAACCGCCCGTCATGGAATTCTATCAGTTCGTAATCCGACTTGTCGGTATCCTCGTGGGACGCACGGATACTGGCGAGGAAGCCCTGAGGATCTTTAACCTGATCCAGCACAGATTCCAAAACGAGATCATAATCACCGGTGTTTATCAATTCTTGGGTGATGGTCCACATTTCCAGAAAGTTCTGGTTGTAGGTAATGATTTTTTTGCCGGTCTTATCAAGCACCAGGATGCCGTCTGCCGTAGACTCCAACGTCGTTCGTAGCAGGGAAAGCGAGTGGACCAACTCCTGCTCCGTCCTTCTTCGGTCTTCTATTTCCTCTTTCAACTGTTCATTTGCGGAAAGCAGTTCGGCGGTGCGTTCATCAACATGATGCTCCAGTTTTTCGGTATGATGGCGTATCCGTTCATGGAGCCGGTTGTTCTCGATGGCTATGGCCACCTGATTGGCTACTGCTTCCAGAAATTCCAGGTCGCCCTGGCTGTACGAATCGGGCTCTGTATTTTCTAGGTTGATGATTCCGATCACGTGGTCATCAACCTTGAGCGGGACACATATTTCGGACCGGATGTTGGAAGGTATACCGAAATACCGGGGATCCTCCCGCACGTCTGCCACATTGGCACTCTGGCCTGTCTCCGCCACCCAACCGGTGATACCTCGGCCCACTTTAAGATTCCGGGAAAGGAGGAATTCCTCATCAAATTCAAGATCCCCGCCCTCAAACATCCATCCAATCACTGCATAGGGTACCAAAGTGCCGGAATCCGGCTCTACCAGCAATACCGCTCCAAACTGATACCCCAAATTCTCTCTGACGATTTCAATTATTTCCTGTTGGAGATTTTCTATGGGGTTCAGTTTCTGAAGTCGGGTACTGACCTGGTACAGGACATCCAACTCTCTTACTTTCTTTGCCAGACGCTGATCCGTTTCTTGAGATTCTGTTTGCCCATCCCGGTCAGGTGATTGCCTCATGTGACTTTCCTCGCATCTGTGGAGGCCCTCCCCATAATTGCCAGACGTCGCATCTGTTTTCGGGTACGGGCTCCAACGCGCTTCTGTGTAACACCGACGGCCAATGTTCCTGTATTAGATATTTATCGGTAATGCTTTGAGCAAGCATTTTTGTTAAAGCCGGTCTGCCCTTCCAGCCATGGATGACGTGGGCATTGCCAGGAAACCAGATCGGAGCCACTAACCCGCGCAACAATACCCTCATCACGAAACTCGCTAGGACTTCGAAGCCCGACGGCTGGTCGCGCTGATAGGCAGGTGGGCGTTAGGGGCAAACGCCAATGGGGTTCCCAGGCGGTGAGCAGGTAGCACAGGACAGCACCTATAGGCACAGCCCGCTGTTTTGGGACCGTTGGAAACAGGGAGATGCTGCGCCTGTATGGGAACGGGGGATTTACCTACGGACAGGGCTTCACGTCTCTACTTGACATAGAAGACAGGATCGATTACACATCGATTGTTAGAGAATTGCTATCCTCCTATTAACACGATGGAAAATGTCATATATGATCGATAAGGCAAACAACGCGGGGGCCAGTTCATGATCACCGAAACCGGATTTTTGGACAGGAGCGTCACAATCGGCGACGCTGCCTATCCCTACCAGATTTATATACCACCCGACTACACGCCGGACCGGTGTTGGCCTGTCATTCTATTTCTGCACGGCGCCGGTGAGCGTGGTACCGATGGATTGATGCAGACGGAAGTGGGAATCGGAAATGCTATCCGGCGGTATCGGGACCGTTTTTCGTGCCTGGTGGTGTTGCCTCAGTGCCATCCCGAACAGGGGTGGACCGATACCATGGAGCAGCAGGCGTTGCAGGCGCTCGAGGACACGGCCTGCGACTTTAACAGCGACAGAGCGCGAACCTATCTTACGGGCCTTTCGTTAGGGGGTTGCGGTACCTGGTCTATAGCACTGCGCCATCCGGGCAGGTTTGCGGCCATCGTTCCCATTTGCGGGTGGATCACAGCACCCCATGAGGATATGGCGCCTGAGAGTGCTGCATTCTGGGGGCGTTTGAACCCTTATGCCACTCACCCGGAGCCATTCGTCGCGGCAGCTGAACGCCTAAGAGATACGCCCACCTGGGTGTATCATGGCGATGCGGACGAGACGGTTTCCGTGGAGGAGTCGCGGCGTATGGTCGCAGCGATGGAGGCTGAGGGCGGTAATGTCCGGTATACCGAATTTCCGAACGTCGGGCATAATTCCTGGGACAATGCATATGCCGATCCGGACCTGATGCCCTGGCTACTGGCATGGAAATCATGACGAGGACGGATTGACGCGACAACAGACGGTCGTCTTCATCGCGGCGATGATGGTTATTCCGTGGATACGTTCCACCCTTGGTGTAATCCTGCCGAAATTGATCGATACCTACGATCTGACGATCAGCCAGGCCGGTTTGGTATCTATTTTCCTTGAATCGGGGAGCGTGACCGGCATGCTCTCACTCGGATTCGTGATCGACCGGATCGGCGCGGCACGGATCGCGGTATGGGGGCTCCCGGTTATCGGCATCGCTCTGTTCGCGGTGACCGAAGCGACTTCGTTCGGAATCCTGGCCGTAATGTTCTTCTTTGTCGGCATAGGCGTCGCCCTGACGGCCAGCGGTGTGAATACGCTCATGGCGACCACCGGGAAACGCCGTGCTTTTTATCTCGGCCTGCTGCATTCCTGCTTCAGCGTCTTTGCAATCGCCACGCCGCTGATTGCCGGCGCACTGCTCACGGCCAGTGACTGGCAGACGTTCTATTTTGTTGTCGCGGCGATCGCCCTGTTTATGATGATCCTGTTTCGGATCATCGGATACACAGGCGAAATGGTGCAGACTGCCGGGGAAAACCCCCTGTCGGACGCCACCGGCCCAGCGCTGAGGCGCATAGCTACCGTCTGCCTTGGTGTCTTTGCGCTCGCCGGAGTCCAGGGTGTCATCATCACCTGGAGCTATTTGTATATGGTCAATGTCCACGGCCTCAGTCATGGGCTTGCCACGCTGGCGCCGTCATTGCTTTGGGTAGGAATACTTGTGATGCGAAGCGTATCGATCGCCCTGAGTCGCCGTCATTCGGAGCGGACCATACTCCTGTGGTCAATCGCGGGTTCGATGGCAGTGGTGGCATTTGAGCAGACGATGCTGCTGCCCATCGTATCCATGACCGCGATGATTTTACTGGGCATGGGCGTGGCCGGAGCGTTCCAACTGGGTACCGCCTGGGCAGCCGAGCGGATTCCGGGCCGGATCGGCACGGCCAGTTCGGCTGTCATGGCATCGGCCGCCCTGGGAATAGGCGTCCTCCCGTGGGTGACAGGCATCACTATTGACGCCACCGATTATTCGGGTATGATGGTTGTGTCCCTGGGTGGAATGATTTTGGCTGCATCAATGTTTGGGATTACGGCACAGACCAAGTGAAAAAGGAGTTTTCCATGTCACCTGTCGGACAGGTATTGAAGCTAAAACCGGGGTGCTATGACGAGTATAAGAAGCGGCATGACGAACTGTGGCCGGAGTTGGCGGACTTGATGACGGCGCACGGGATCGATATGGCTATCTACCGGTTCGAGGACTATCTGTTCGTTTACGGCACCGCCCCCTCCGAGGCGGACTGGGAGACCCTCGGCACCCATCCGGTCATGCCAAAATGGGATGGATATATGGCGGAAGTACTGGAAACAGACGAAAACGGCGAACTGGTACGGCACATCCTGCCACAGGCCTTCTCGTTCGGAGCGTTTTCACGAGAGGCATGAACGAATGTTCGGATTCGGGGTCACCTTCATAGATCCTAAGCATCGCGACCTGCTGGTAGCGGACGCCCCGGGCGTTCACAAAATGTCCAAGCACGTTTGGATGAATGATACTCTCTGCCATGGTCTTCTACACGTTGAACCTCGGCTGATCACTACGGTTACCATGGAGCGTGGGCTCCTTTGGCCTATTGCTTACAACGAAAATTAGTAACTACACCGACATACAATGAACACAACTTGACACCCTTGACTGGCGTGGTACATTAAATCTAATTCGTGAAGAACAAAATCCCCGGGAACACACCATGCCTGAAAAAAGCCCTACATCATCTATCAATCCGGTACAGCAGGAAGCGCAGTGGCAGGAATTCGTTGCGTCACAGCGTGGCGACGAAGAACGCCCCTTTGAGGAGCACTGGGCCGCGTTTCAGAAGATTTTCGCCAATCGCCGCATCGAAGACGGACCGCCCGTTGTCTGGCATCCGGATGGGCAAACCCCCGAACTAACCAACCTGTACCGTGCCATGGAAGACAATGGGTTTGATGAGTATAATGCCTTTCACCGGTGGTCCGCAGAGGACACGCCAGCGTTCTGGTCGTATGCACTTCGTGTGCTCGGCATCGTGTTTGCCAGAGAGCCGGATGAGATACTGGATCTTTCCTGCGGCGTCACACATCCGCGGTGGCTGCCGGGTGCCGAGATGAACTGTGTGGACAGTTGTTTTACCGCGATATCCCATAAACCGGCGATCATTTCAAGTGGAGAGGGGCAATCCGGCCACAGGGTGATTTCCTACGGAGAACTGGAACGACTGGTGAATCGGTTCGCCAACGGGTTACGGGAACAGGGCATTGGAACAGATACCGCCATCGCACTGTATATGCCCATGACCTTCCAGTGTGTAGCAGCCTACCTGGCGATCGTGCGAGCCGGATGCAGGGTCGTGTCTATAGCGGACAGCTTTTCCGCGGCTGAACTCAGGACACGTATGGATATCGTCGAAGCGCATATCGTTCTGACGGTAGAAAGCTACGTGCGAGCCGGGAAGACCATGACGATGTATGATAGAGTCGTGCAGGCCGGCGTGCCGCGGGCCATCGTTATCCCCGCGCGGGAAAGCGACCGACCGGATCTTCGGGAAAGCGATATTCTGTGGGACGATCTGCTTTCGGAAAATGACGTTTTCGAATCCGTGACGGGCGATCCGTACCGCGTGATCAACGTACTGTTCTCGTCCGGCACCACGGGGGAACCCAAGGCCATTCCGTGGACGAATCTGACACCGCTGAAAGGAGCGATGGACGGTTATTTTCATCAGGATATCCACTCGGAGGATGTGGTGGCCTGGCCGACCAACATCGGCTGGATGATGGGGCCCTGGCTGATCTACGCCACCTTCATCAACCGCGCCACCATGGCGCTCTACGAAGGCGCACCCCTGGATCGAGGCTTTACCGGATTTATCCGGGATGCAGGCGTATCGATCCTTGGCGTGATTCCCTCAATCGTCCGTGCATGGCGTACCACCGGTGCTCTGGATGATACGGACTGGAGCCGGGTACGGGTAATCACGTCCACTGGTGAGCCTTCGAACAGGGAAGATTATCTATGGCTCATGAGCCGGTTGGCCTACCGCACACCGGTGATCGAATACCTGGGCGGCACCGAAATAGGGGGCGGTCATCTCACCGGCACCCTGTTACAGCCTGCATCTCCGTCCACTTTCACCACACCCGGTCTGGGCATGGATTTTGTTATCCTGGATGAAGCGGGACAGCTGGTAAATGAAGGTGAGATGGGCGAATTGTTCATCATCCCACCGGCGATCGGACTATCTCAAGCGCTGCTCAATAAAGATCATGATGTCGTGTATTATACCGACTGCCCAGAGGGACCCAACGGCGAAACACTCCGGCGGCACGGAGATCAGGCGCTGCGGATGCACCGCGGGTTCTTCCGGGCACAGGGACGGGCGGACGACACAATGAATCTGGGCGGTATCAAAGTCAGCTCTCTGGAATTGGAACAGATCGTCGATGACCACGAAGCGGTGTATGAGAGTGCTGCGGTGGCCGTTCAAGCAGGAGGGGAAGGCGCCGAAAAGCTGGTGGTGTTTGTGGTGTTGGACAGTGAGATCGGACATGATCATCTGTCACAGGATCTGCGCCGCATGATCAGCATAAAGCTTAATCCCCTCTTCAAGATCCACGATCTGGTCATCGCCGATGCCCTTCCCCGTACTGCTTCCAATAAACTCATGCGCCGAACCCTGCGGACACAGTATGTGGGGACGACTTCATGAGGCAACAGGTAGCCATTGTCGCTGGTGGAAGGACCCCGTTCGTGAAATCCGGCAAAGCATTCCGGGATGTGGGCTCGCTGGCCCTGGGTGTGCACGCGGTGCGCCGGTTGGTCGACACACAGCGGCTTGATCCGGACAGCATTGAGGCTCTCGCGTTCGGGACCGTGGTGGGAGAACCGGGCAAACCCAACCTGGCCCGTGAGATTATTTTCGAAGCAGACCTGCCCCGGCGAATCGAAGCGCACACTATTTCCTCATACTGCATAACAGGATTGCGAGCCATCACGGCCATCGCTGATGCCATCGCCGGCGGCCGTATTGAGGCAGGGATCGCCGGCGGTGCGGAATCCATGTCTCACGCGGATCCGGGTATCTTTATCGAACCGAGCACAGGGCTTTCCATGGGTCAGCATATGGAACTTTCCGCAAAGGCATGGGACATTCCAAGAGATCGCCAGGATGAAATAGCGCTGGCCAGCCATAAACGTGCCAGCGCCTCCCGGGAATTGCTGGCGGAGGAAATATTCCCCCTGCTGGGCCTGGATTCGGATTCCGGTCCGAGGGCCGATACCTCCATAGGGGCGCTGGGCGGCTTGCGCACACCGTTTGACGAAAACGGCACACTCACCGCCGGCAACTCATCACCGGTGACGGACGGGGCTTCGGCGGTGGTGCTGATGAGCGAGGCGAAAGCAGAGTCTGAAGGGCGTACACCGCTGGCGTTTATCAGGGCGATGGAATACGGCGCTGTCGATCCTTCAGACGGGCTTCTGATGGCTGCTGCCGTTACCGTACCGAAATTGCTGGAACGAACAGGACTTCGCCTGGAAGATATCGACCTGGTCGAAATTCACGAAGCGTTTGCCGCCCAGGTGCTGGCCAATGTAAAAGCCTGGGAACAAGGCTGGAAAGGTATGCCGACCGGAGCAATAGATTGGGAGCGGGTAAACGTATCGGGCAGTTCCATCGCAGTCGGCCACCCCTGGTCCGCCACAGGAGGACGGATCGTCACAACACTGGCTTATGAAATGGCGCGTCGCAACGCCCGATACGGTTTGGTGAGTATCTGTGCCGCCGGTGCTATGGCCGGAGCGATTCTGCTGGAACGGGAGGTTTCATGAATACTGCCCACGATCACCCCAGTCCAGACATACATCTTAACCTCAATGTCCGTGGACTACCGGTATCTGCTACCCTGCGCATCAACGAACTCAGCAACCAGCTGCAGCAGGAAGGCAGGCAGGTGTACAGGATGGGGTTAGGACAGTCCCCGTTCCCGGTTCCTGAATTCGTTCAGGAGGAGCTCCGGGCAAACGCCCATCAGAAAGACTATCTGCCAGTCATGGGCCTCCGCGAATTGCGCAGTGAAGTATCCGATTTCATATCACGTACGGAAGGGGTCCGGTATACGCCTGAAAACGTGATGATCGGTCCCGGTTCCAAAGAGCTGATGTTCATCATCCAGCTCGTCTATTACGGCGACCTCGTAATACCGACACCGAGTTGGGTATCCTACGCACCGCAGGCTAGTATCATCGGGAGGCATATAAGCTGGCTTCAGACGGATATCGGTACCGGCTGGAAGCCGATGCCCATGACGCTCGAAGAACTGTGTCGGAATGATCGGGAACGACCGCGGCTCATCATCCTCAACTACCCGGCAAACCCGCACGGAAGCACCTATAGTGTGGACGAACTCAAAGGTATTGCAGATATTGCCCGGCATTACAAGCTGGTGCTGTTATCGGATGAGATATACGCTCAGCTTCATCATGACGGCGCACACGCATCTATCGCCCGATTCTATCCTGAAGGAACGATTATCAGCAACGGCATCAGCAAATGGGCCGGCGCTGGCGGTTGGAGGCTGGGCGCGTTCGTATTCCCGAAACAGCTCTCCTGGCTTCAGGAAGCCATGGCTACGGTAGCCAGTGAAACCTATACCTCTACCGCCGCGCCCATACAATACGCCGCGGTCCGGGCGTTCCAGGGGGGGGCGGACATAGAGCGTTACCTGATCCATTCCCGGCGCATTCTGAAAGCTCTGGGCCAATCGCTGGCTACGCGGCTGAGAACATCCGGCGCACAACTTGTAGACCCTAAAGGCGCTTTTTATCTGTTCCCAGATTTCGGCGCACATAAAGACAAACTGGCCGCACGCGGTATTGCAACCAGCGAGGAATTTTGCAAGAAGTTATTGGAAGACACCGGTGTAGCCATCCTGCCCGGAAGCGACTTCGGCCGACCGGCATCCGAGCTGACCGCTCGCCTGGCCTACGTGGATTTCGACGGCACCCGCTCCCTGGCCGCTGCGGAACAAATCCCGGCCGACCAACCACTGGACGAAACATTCCTTGAGACCAACTGCCGGAATTGCCTCGAAGCAATAGACAAGCTCTGCTGTTGGTTGGAGTAGTAAATTGCGCGCGCCCCATAGTCATTGCAATTCCGCTTTTATATGTTATAGAAAACCAGTATAATCTAGTATCTGAAAAGACCTGTAAATCCGGAGGGCCTATGGAATCGAAGCTACGGATGCCTATACAGCCCGAAGAAGACTTGAAAAAGCACCCCATCATCTTTTTCGACGGCGTGTGCGGTCTGTGCAATCGGGCTGTGGATTCCATACTGAAGGCGGACGAGAACCGGATCTTCCGCTTCACCCCCTTGCAGGGTGATACAGCCCGTAAACTTCTTCCTCCCGTTTCTGAGACGCCTGAGTCCTGGTCCATAATCTACATGGATGAGCATGGTCTCCACGATCAATCCGATGCCACACTTGAGATCTGCCGGCGGATCGGCGGCTTCTGGAGTCTGCTCGGCCTAACCCGGGCCGTACCCCGATTTATCCGGCATCCGATCTACCGTTTCATAGCACGCAATCGCTACCGTTGGTTTGGAACAAAAGACATCTGCCGTATCCCCACGCACCAGGAGCGCGCGCAGTTTCTGCCGTAATAATCTCAGGACAGACACCTACCCCATTATTCGGCACACGCCACTGACTGGTGAAGATGGTGAATCGTTGCGTGAAGCGGTCGGATGGGATCGTACGGAGCATTCCGATACGATGCTGGCGGGTTCCTACACCCACTTCTCTGTTATTGTAAATAAGTTCCGGCAATAGAGTTCCGGCTCCTTGCGTTTGTCAATGTGTTTAGCGATAGAGCCTCGGTTGCCTGTTTGTACATTATGCGATTTATGCCCTGACTGAGGAGCAATCCAGGAAGTCTGGGTAACGTTCGTGCGGCTTTGGCACCCAGAAAGCCGGTATGTTGGAAATTGCGGCACACCGTTAGGTAATGATATTTAACAAAATTTCATTACAATATTGCATCCTTGTGTTCTAACGACTATTATAGGTATAACAACCTACAGGTATAACAATCTACAGTA
Organism: uncultured Gemmatimonadota bacterium; assembly: GCA_964470965.1. Classification (GTDB taxonomy): domain Bacteria; phylum JAAXHH01; class JAAXHH01; order JAAXHH01; family JABIQT01; genus CAYYIS01. The sequence continues at coordinate 86,077 of CAYYIS010000006.1, forward strand.
GATAGTCATAAGAAATGGAAATACCATGGCTCAAATCCAGCTACCCAGTAGTCTCTGGCGTGACGCGCTTCGCCGGTTTTTCAAGAATAAACTCTCGGTCGCAGCCGGTTTAATTATCATTGTCCTTACCTTCCTGGCCATTTTTGCTTCGTTCGTTTCACCGTACCATTATTCTGAAGCTAATTTCGACGACGCGTGGCAGTTCCCATCGCTGAAGCACCCTATGGGCACAGACAGTATAGGACGTGATTATTTCAGCCGTATCGTATACGGCGCCAGAATCTCCCTGATCGTCGGACTGGTGGCACAGATGATTTCGATCTTTATCGGCGTACCGCTGGGCGCCATTGCGGGGTTCAAAGGCGGACGGGCGGACTATTTCGTAATGCGGCTGGTGGATGTAATGTCGGTATTTCCAAGCCTGTTGTTCGCCATATTGATCATGGCCTGGCTGGGAAGTGGGCTAACCAATGTACTTGTGGCCATTGGTGTTACCGGCTGGGTGCAGGTCTGCCGCCTCGTGCGGGCCCAGTTCCTGTCGCTGCGTGAATCGGATTTCGTACGGGCCGCCAAATCCATGGGCGCGTCCAATACGCACCTGGTGATCCGCCACATGTTACCCAATGCGCTCAGCCCGGTCATAGTCGGCCTGGCCATGGGTATCCCAGCCGCCATCTTCGCGGAAGCGGGACTCAGCTTCCTAGGCCTGGGGATCAATCCTCCAACCCCCAGCTGGGGACAGATGGTGAGCAGCCACCTGCCCAATGTGATCTACTACTGGCACCTGGCCTTGTTCCCTGTGTTTATGATCGCCCTGACCATGCTGGGATTCTCCCTGGTAGGCGACGGTCTCCGTGATGCACTCGATCCACGCATGAACGATTAGGGACGTATCGTAACACGCCCCTGCGACGTACAACCACACCACCTAGAATCTACATGCCCAATCTTCGACGCCTTCTCATCGTTGCCATCCTCTTCGGCCTCGGGTCTCAAATCCCCAGGCTATTTGCGCTGACGGATAGCGAAATCACAAATGGCTACGTAAATTCCAGCGGTGTTCCTCTTCCGCCGGATGCGGCGCCACCGGAGCAGCAGGTTCTTATCCAGTTTTCCGAAGACCGTCCCTACAACGAATGGTTCCGTTCAGTCTACAAAGGAGCCGCTGGCAAATATCTGATCGGGGAGCCACTGACGCGCGTAAATCGTGATTTCGAGCTACGCGGCAGCGCGGCGGAACACTGGACGGTATCCGAGGACGACCTGATCTGGACCTTTTACATCCGTCCCGGCCTTCAGTGGAGCGACGGCGTCCAGCTCACGGCCCACGATTACGTCTTTTCCCTGAAACGGGCAGCCGACCCCAATACCGCGTACGATTTCGGATGGTACTATCAGGACATCAAAAACTGGACAGATGTGGTGTCCCGAAAGAAGCCATTGGGTGAACTGGGAATCCGCGCGTTGGACGACCTGACATTAGAGATATCCACCAGAGCACCGATACCATATTTGCCGTTGCTGCTGGCCTATTCCTGGGTCTCTCCCGAGCACATCGTTAAAAAGTACGGCGATACCTGGTCTGCTCAGGCCGAGACAAGTGTTTCCTCCGGGCCATTTATGGTGACCAAATGGATCAAGGGCGACCGTATGATCCTCGAGGCCAACCCGATGTACCGGGGCGTGGACCCGCCGTACCTGGAACGAATCATCTATAAGCTTTTCAACACGACAACGCCACCACAACGTTTGCCTGCCTATGAAGCGGATGAAATCTATCTCGCTGAGATAGAAAGCCAGGCCGAGCTGGCCCGGTTGATGTCCGACGGTCGTCTCAAAGATCAGGTGCATACCTTCCCCAATTTCTGGACCCATTATCTGTTCTTCGATATCCAGACGCCCCCGTTTAATGATATCCGCGTGCGCCGGGCCTTTGCGCACGCCATCGACCGGCAAGCTCTGGCCGGCTCCGCGCTAAAAGGGTATGCCGTACCGGCTTATTCCATGCTGCCGCCTGGATTTCCGGGCAACGCCGGCGACACATTGAAAGAGCATCAGAAATACAATCCGGAGCTGGCCCGTAAACTGCTCGCCGAAGCTGGATATCCAGACGGCAAAGGTTACCCGAAAGTGGCCATGTGGCTGCGTAATGAACCGGCCATGCATCGTGAAGCTGCCGAGGGGTTACAGGCACTGATCAAACGCGAATTGAATATTGACGTTGAAATACGGAACGTAGAAAACAAGATTTTCATGGAAGGTCTCAACGGACACACCATAACTTTAGGCCTTGTTCCTTACGAATTTGACTATGTAGACCAGAGCAACATGCTGGGGCTCTGGATGAGCAGTGGTCGCCACAACTGGAACCATCCTGATTTCGATGCCCTGATGACGCAGGCGAACGCGGAGGTAAAAAATCCGTACCGCCGTAACGGTCTTTACAAACAGGCGGAGCGCCTGCTCGTCGAGGATGTGGGTGGTGTATTCCTCTGGCACAAACAGAAAGCTCAAATCTGGAAGCCATTCTTGAAGGGTGCCGCACTTGAACCCAATATTTTCGGGTATCGGGCCTGGCGCGGGGACCAAGTCACCAGCTCCTCACATACGCTGTACATCTCGCACGATAAGAAGGGACACTGACGCCTATGAACTTCGGCTTCATCATAGACAACCGAAAATGCATCGGCTGCCATGCCTGCACGGTGGCCTGCAAGTCAGAGCATGATGTGCCGCTCGGGGTCAACCGGACTTGGGTGAAATACGTCGAAAAGGGGCAATACCCCGACACGCGCCGGTTGTTTTCGGTGATGCGGTGCAACCACTGTGCGGATGCTCCGTGTGTGGAGATTTGCCCTGTGACCGCGTTGTATACCCGCGACGACGGTATCGTCGATTTCGATCCGCGCCGGTGCATAGGCTGCAAAGGTTGTATGCAGGCTTGTCCATACGACGCCCTGTACATGGATCCGGAATCTAATACGGCAGCCAAGTGCAACTATTGCGCGCACCGAGTCGATATCGGTCTGGAGCCGGCCTGCGTAAACGTATGCCCGGAACACGCTATCATCTCTGGTGATATGGACAATCCGAAAACGGAGATTTCCCGACTGCTGGCGCGGGAGCAGGTCACGGTTCGCAAAGCGGAGAAAGGCACACGACCGAAGCTGTACTACATCGAAGGAGACGAAAGCGTTCTCAATCCCACCGGAACCGATCCGTCGGGCAGTTACATGTGGAACGCTCAGTCCACCGGTGTCGGCCATTTCGCGAAGTATGCCGAAGAACGCATCTCCCAGGCCGATCCGATACAGATGGCCCGACAACTGGCCGCCGCCGGGACCATCAGCGACGGCCACGCCGAAAACGAGGTGCTCGTTCCGCAAGGCGAAGACATGACGAAAATAGCGGAAGATGTGAAGAAGGAAAACATCCGCCGCGTGTACGACACCCCCGGCAAGGGAGTCCTATGGGGTTGGGAGGTGACCGCCTACGTGTGGACCAAAGCCATCGCTGCCGGTGTGTTCCTCGTACCGTTCCTGGCCATGGTTTTCAATTGGGCGCCCGTAACCGCGAGCACCCAGTGGATGGCCGCAGAAACTGGCCTCCTGTTTCTCTTCCTCACCACGGTCCTTCTGGTCATGGACCTGGATCAGCCGAAGCGATTTCTGTATGTCCTTTTGCGGCCCCAATGGCATTCTTGGCTTACCCTCGGCGGTTATGCGCTGACGATCTACGGTGTTCTTCTCACACTCTGGTGTGTGGCTACCTCCCTCAATATAGAGGCTTTGGCAGGCGCAGTTCAGGGTATTGCCGCCCTGTTCGCGGTAATCACAGCCGTATACACCGCGTTCCTGTTCGCCCAGGCCAAGGGGCGTGATTTCTGGCAGAGCCCGACGCTTTCCCTGCACATGATCGTACACGCGATCATGGCAGGCGCCGCCGTATTCGCGGTCACCGGAATATTCACCGGCAGTCTCAGCATGTGGAATAGGTACCTGACGAACGTCATATACGTCAGCATCATCATCAACGTCATGGTATTGCTCTTCGAGTTGCTTACCACTCACAGTACCGCCGACGCCAAACGGGTGGTATCGATGATTTTTTCCGGCCGATATAGCGTATCCTTCTGCATCGGGGTCATCCTGATCGGCAATATCCTTCCCCTGTCACTCGTCTGGATCGGCGGGCCGGCCCCACTAGCCACCGCCGGCCTGTGCCTCTTGGTCGGCATTTACATCACCGAGCACATCTGGGTGCGGGCTCCGCAGACGATCGCTTTGTCCTGACGTCCATGGATTCATCCTATTTGTATCTCGGTTAGTTACGGTAAAGAGAAAATGGAGATTTTAGTCGATCAACTCTGAATCAGTATTTCACCGCTTCCGCGAGGATGACAGATATTGTTAACACGCATCCCAACAAACCGGCCTTATCCGAATCCAGCCTAACGGAGTGCCCAATGCCATCCGGTCATAAACCCGGCTTTATCGAAACCATTGCTGAAAAGCTCCATATTATCGACAACCTACACGACGAATCCGCTCCCGGTCTGCCCCGGCTTACCGAACCGGGCGACCTTACCGACTATCCGCCGCCCGAGCGGTGGGACGACTGGATCGAATACGAAGCGAAGGGCTGGCCGCAGAAGGAGGAGAAGCATTTTTCGATCGTACCTACGGCCTGTTTCAACTGTGAGGCCGGCTGCGGACTACTGAGCTATATCGATAAAGAGACGATGGAGGTGCGAAAGTTCGAGGGCAATCCGTACCATCCGGCCAGCCGCGGGCGCACCTGCGCCAAGGGGCCTGCAACCATTAACCAGATTACCGACACCGACCGCATCCTGTACCCCATGAAGCGTGCCGGCGACCGAGGTGACGGCAATTGGGAACGGGTGACCTGGGATGCGGTACTGGACGATATCGCAGGCAAACTCCGGGAGACTCTTCAGGACGGCCGCAACAACGAAATCGCCTACCATGTAGGACGACCTGGGCACGAAGGGTACATCGATCGGGTCCTAAAATCATGGGGTGTGGACGGACACAACAGCCACACCAACATCTGCTCCGCCGGTGCCCGGTTCGGCTATGCCATATGGCACTTTTTCGATCGCCCGTCTCCGGACCACGCCAACGCGGATTTCATCCTGCTGATCAGTGCCCACCTGGAGTCGGGGCATTACTTCAATCCTCATGCGCAGCGCATTATCGAGGGTATGATGAACGGCGCCAAGCTGGCGGTCATGGATCCGAGACTGTCCAACACCGCGAGCATGGCCGACTACTGGCTGCCCACCTATCCAGGTAGCGAGGCGGCGGTGCTTCTGGCCATGGCAAAGGTGATCCTGGAAGAGGATCTTTACAACAAAAATTATATGAAGACGTGGGTTAACTGGCAGACGTTTCTCAAGAAAGAACATCCCGACGTTCCGGTCACGTTCGACAATTTCCTCGGCGCGCTGCGGGATGCCTATAAGGAATACACTCCGGAATTCGCCGAACAGGAATGCGGCGTACCGGCTGCGATGATCGTGGACATCGCCCGGCAGATTGGCAGAGCCGGCAGCCGGTTCGCCACACACAACTGGCGCAGCGCGGGCAGCGGGAACCTGGGCGGATGGGCGGTGGCCCGGTGTCTCCATTTCCTGAATGTGCTGACCGGCAGCGTCGGCACGATAGGCGGTACGTCGCCCAGCGGATGGAATAAATTCAAACCGGACGTATTTGATCATCCGCCAGCTCAAAAATTCTGGAACGAACTTCACTTCCCGAACGAATACCCGCTGTCCCATTACGAGATGAGCTTTCTCCTGCCCCACTTCCTCAAGGAAAACCGCGGAAATCTGTCTGTCTACTTCACCCGCGTATTCAATCCGGTGTGGACCTATCCGGACGGTTTTACCTGGATAGAAGCGCTACGGGACGAGGAGAAAGTGGGCCTCCATGCCGCACTGACGCCCACCTGGAACGAGACTGCCTACTTCGCTGACTATGTCCTGCCCATGGGGCACGCCAGCGAACGGCATGACATCATCAGCTATGAGACCCACTCGGGCATGTGGATCGGCTTCAGACAGCCCGTGCTGCGAGAGGCCATGCGGCGCATGGGCAAACCGGTGGAATTCACCTATGAGGCCAATCCCGGAGAAGTATGGGAAGAAGACGAGTTCTGGATCGAACTGTCTTGGCGCATCGATCCGGACGGCTCCCTCGGCATTCGGGATCACTTCATCTCGCCCTACCGCCCCGGTGAGAAGATTACCATCGACGAGTACTATCAGTACATCTTCGAACAGACGGCCGGTCTCCCGGAAATGGCGGAGGCGGAAGGTATGACGCCGCTGGATTATATGCGTAAATACGGCGCGTTCGAAGTGGAGAAAACATCGTACAACAAACATCAGAAGCCGCTTACCGAAGAAGAAATGGCTGGCGCCACCGTGGATGAGGAAACCGGCGATGTGCTCAAGGACGGCACTGTCATCGGCGTAGTGGACGGGGGCAAAGCCTGCACAGGATTTCCGACGCCGTCGCATCGGCAGGAGTTTTACTCCCAGACCATGGTGGACTGGGGCTGGCCGGAGTACAAAATTCCGGTGTACATAAAAAGCCATGTCCATCCCGATAATATAGACAGGGAGAAGGGGGAGTTTCCACTGGTGCCAACATTCCGGCTCCCCACACTAATCCACTCTCGTTCGGGTAACGCAAAATGGCTGAACGAGATCTCGAACCGCAACCCGCTCTGGATGCACGCAGAGGACGCGGAACGCATGGATCTTGAAAACGGCGATCTGGTGCGTGTCACCACGGATATTGGCCATTTCGTGGACCGGGTATGGATCACAGAGGGCATGAAGCCCGGCGTGGTAGCCTGTTCCCACCACCTGGGCCGCTGGCGACGTTCACAGGATCCGGCGAGCAACCGGTGGGCCATGAATCTGGTAGACATACAGGAACAGGAAAAAGGCAAATGGAAGTTGAATCTGGTAGACGGAATCCGACCTTACAGAAGTAATGATTCGGATTCATCCCGTATATTCTGGGACGACGGTGGCGTACATCAGAACATCACCTTCCCGGTGCACCCGGACCCGATCAGCGGCATGCATTGCTGGCATCAGAAGGTTCGTATAGAAAAAGCACTGACGGAAGACAGGTATGGTGATGTGTTTGTAGATACGGACAAATCTTTCGAGATATACCGGGAATGGCTGGCCATGACCCGCCCGGCTCCCGGTCCCGACGGCCTGCGGCGCCCCCTCTGGCTGAACCGGCCGCTCAAACCAACAGATGAGATGTATTATCTGGAATAAGGCTGTCGTATATGATCAAGACATTGTCGATAGAATGGCTCTTGAATTAGTAATAGGACCTGGAAGTACGGACAGGTTTACTCTCAAGCGGTTTATTGATGGAACAAAAGCCATAACAGTACCCTATTATTCACCGTTTAGATTGTCATAAATGTCGTTTTCCGATACTGTTTATCTTTGGGGGCTGGTGAATGATACTCAAACAATACTACTTGGCCTGTCTGGCGCATGCATCGTATCTCATCGGAGACGAGGAGACGAAGAAAGCAGTCGTAGTGGATCCGCAGCGGGACATCGGTCAGTATCTCGAAGATAGCGAGGCGCAGGGTTTAACGATCACAGATGTCTTTCTCACCCACTCCCATGCTGATTTTGTGGCCGGGCATCTGGAACTGAGGAATGGGGTAGGCGCCAGGATTCATCTGGGTGCCCAGGCAAAGGCGGGATTCGATTTCGCGCCCATGGCCGACGGCGATGCTATGACGTTCGGAAATGTCCGGCTTGTAACACGGGAGACACCGGGTCATACGCCGGAATCCATCACTATCCTCATCTACGACCTGGCGAACGACGTTGATCATCCTCATGCGGCGCTCACCGGTGATACATTGTTCATCGGAGATGTAGGACGACCAGATTTAGGCGCGTCCGCCGGCTGGAAGGCGGAGGACCTAGCCGGACTTCTGTACGATTCACTTCATGAAAAGATACTTCCCTTGCCGGACGATACACTGGTATACCCTGCTCACGGCGCCGGCTCCCTGTGCGGAAAAAATCTGAGTAAGGATACGGTGTCCTCCATCGGCGTGCAGCGAAAGTACAACTATGCCCTACGGCCCATGAGCAAAGAGGCGTTTATCGCGGTAGTAACCGCGGATCAACTGGAGTCGCCTGGTTATTTCTCCTACGATGCCGAGTACAACCTGTCGGAACACAGCACACTGGATGAGGTGCTTGACAAAGAACTCAATCCGATATCACTCGATGACGTGCTGCAGATTCAGGAATCGGGGGCCCAGGTGCTGGACGTTCGCGATGCAGTGGATTATGAGGGAAATCATCTCGTCGGAACGATTAATATCGGCCTTGGAGGTCAGTACGCCAGTTGGGCAGGCATCCTGTTAGACAGGGAACATCCCATCGTGTTGATTACCGAACTAGGCCAGGAAGAGGAAGCGGCTATGCGTCTGGGGCGCATCGGCTTTGACCATGTGGCAGGTTATCTGGAAGGCGGTATGCAGGCGCTGGAAGACTGTCCTGACCTGCTCCGACAGATCGATCGCATCACGGCAGCGACCTTGGCGGAACATCTCACGATGCCGAATCCACCTGTGTTGGTGGATATCCGCGCTTCGGGTGAACGCGCCCAGAAAAAGATCGAGGGCAGCCTTCACATTCCCCTGAACCACCTGCGGGACCGCCTGAACGAAATTCCAACCGACCGCCGTGTAGTAGTCCACTGCGCCGGCGGTTATCGTTCCGCCATGGCCGTGAGCATCATGGAGCAGAATGGAATGGATAATATGATGGATTTGGTGGGAGGCTACGCAGCCTGGGAGGCAGTAAGCTGATTATTTGTACATAGGTACATCTATCTCCATGATATCCCGTGCCATATTTGTCGAAGGAAACACCTTGCGGGCCTGTTGAAGCAACGGGCGGTCATGAAAATAGCGGGAGCTGATGTGGGTCAGGATCAGGCGGTTAACGTTTGCCCGTTTCGCGATTCGAGCGGCTTGGACCACTGTGGAATGTTTCTTTAGTTTGGCCTGATCACGCAGTTCGTCGTCGAACATGCCGTCATGGATGAGTACATCCGCCTTATGGGCCATACGCGCCACGGAATCACAGGGCCGGGTATCCGTGGCATAGACGACCTTCCTGCCGCGTCTGGGTGGGCCCAGTACCTGCTCCGGGGTAATTATTCGGCCATCCTCCAGAGAAACCGCTTCGCCCGCTTGAAGGCGCCCGAACATGGGACCGGAGGGTATTCCCAGTTTTTCCGCCTCCTCTGTCAGAAACCGGCCGGGGCGTTCGTGCTCCTTCAGTGCATATGCCAGCGTAAAGCAACTGTGTTCTGCCGGTCCGGCATCGATCCTGATCTTATCATCAATATAGACGTTTCCTCCCTCTATCTCCTGGATATCCAGTGGAAACGGATGCTGAAACCCGAGAAACCGACGGTTGCAATCGATGAATTTTGTCAGGCCGCTCGGGCCCCTGATCTGAAGCGGGCGGTCACGTGGCACCTGACCCATTGTCATCAACAGCCCGGGTAGCCCCATCACATGATCGCCATGCATATGGGAAATGTATATGCCCTCCAGCTTGCCGATCGATAGCTTTGCCTTAACGATCTGCGTCTGAGTACCCTCCCCGCAATCGAACAGATACAGCTTTCCGTCACACTGAATTGCAGTCGCCGGAAGATTACGTGCAACGGTAGGAACCGTCCCCCCCGATCCGAGTATGGATATAGTGATAACCATGAATGGCAAGATTAAAAAAGGAAGGATGAATCAGAAAATCATTATTTCATCCTTCATCTTTCATCCTTTCCCCCCTCCTGTTCTGCCCGGACAATGGCGTCAGTTATGCGTGCGATGCGAGACATGGGACGGACGTCGTGAATCCGAATGATATGTGCGCCGGCGGCGATGGCCATGGAAACGGAAGCGGCGGTGCCTTCCTTGCGGTCCTGTTCGGGCAGGTCGAGAATCTGGCCTATGAACCGTTTGCGGGACGGACCTATGAGGATAGGGCAATCGAGTTCGTGGAAAGCATCCAGTGATTTGAGGATCAGCAGATTGTCACTGACCCTTTTTCCAAAACCTATGCCGGGATCTATGATGATCCGACTCCTTCGGACGCCCGCGCTGCAAAGCGCGCCGATCCGTCCGACCAGCCAGTCTTTTATCTCGCCGATGGTATCGCGGTAATATGGATTGCGCTGCATGTTCTCAGGCGGCCCTTGTGCATGCATCACTACCACCGGAACATCCGCTTGTGCCACCACCCCGGCCATTTCCTGGTCTGCTGTCAGACCACTGACATCGTTAACGATGAGTGCCCCGGCAGCGATGGCCTGCAGAGCTACATCAGCCTTCCGAGTATCGATCGATATCGGAATGTCGGTGGCGGCAGCGATGTGTTCAATCACCGGAATGACCCGGCGCAGTTCTTCATCAAGCGATACCGCTTCCGATCCCGGCCTCGTAGACTCCCCGCCCACATCGATGATATCGGCGCCTTCATCGATCATACGAAGGGCATGAGACACCGCTGCCTTTCGGTCTAAATAGGCACCGCCGTCTGAAAAAGAATCGGGGGTCACGTTCAGGACACCCATGATATGTGTTCGGAGAGAAAGATCGAGACGCAAGCCCGGACCTTGGATGCAGCGATCGATCACAGACTCGCACCTATACTTCTGAGGCCCGGCAGGGCGCTCGGAGACAGATTCCCCAGTCGACGCGTCGCTTCCTGAGTCCATTTTTCTTTGGGATTGCCGAGAGTCACACGCTTCTTCCAGTGATGTACCGCCATCTTCCTGTTCCCCTGTTTTTCATACCAACGCGCCATGTAGTAATGGGAATTCAGATGGTCATCCAGTTCGATCGCCTTTCCGAACCAGGGAACCGCTTCAGCCCACTGGCCTGTCTTTTGATGTGAGACCCCCATATAAAAATGGAGTTCTGAATTTGCCGGCATCTTTTCGATGCCTTCTTCAAACGTCTTAATGATCTCGGCATGATTCTGACGCATGGCATACGCTTCGGAAAGATAATAGTAGTGCTGAGTATTGTAGGGTTCCTTATCGACCGCCTTCCTGTATACATCGACCGCCTCAAACGCCCTGTTGTTATAACGGAATGCGGTACCGGCGGCCACCAGTACCTCGACTCTGTCAGGCATCTTTTCCAGGATATCTCTTCCGAAGCGAAGAGCTTCCTTGAGCCTTCCAGCACTAATGTAGTTGTTCATCAGGCGCTCCCATAACAAAACGGCATCCCGATTCAGCACCACTGCCTGCTCCGCGAGTTCAGCTTCATCCGCGTATCCAAGTCCCTGGTACCGTTCAGGTGATAACATGGAAAGCCGCATGTAGTTCAGAGGCTCCCGAGGATCGGCTGTGATCGCCTGCTGAAGAACAGTGCTCATTTCATCCCACCGTTTGTCGCTCCGGTAAACCCGCGCCATAAACCGGTAAGATTCGGACAGGCGGGGATTCATGATAACAGCGATCTTCGCCTGGTCGATTGCCTTCCGGCGCATCGATGCATTCGCCGATGCGTACTTGGTTTCCGGACGCTGCCACGCATACTGAACCTGTGCCAGGCCGTAATGCGGCAAGGCATAAGTGGAGTCTATCGCAAGGGCGGCTCGGTAGGCCTCAGAGGCTTGCCAGTAGCTGTCGAACGTACCAATTTGAAACTGTGTCTGCCCTTGGCAGTAATAGGCGAATGCTTTGGCAGGCGGCAGGTGAGCAACGAGATCTATTTCTGGATCTGCGGCCGCGAAAACCTGATATTCCTGTGCGATTGTTTCTACGAGGCGAACCGGCGCATCGACCAGATCATCCCCGGGGATGCGGAGTTCGCGCGTCACTTCCGTGGCGTCGCGAATATCCATGAAACGAACCCGAAGGAGCATCCGGCCATCCGACTGCTTATAATCCCCGAACACTGCATACCGGAATCCGAGACGGACACCGACGTTGACTACAGAAGCAGGATCTATTGTTTTCGCCAAGGCCACCTCTCGCTCAATTTCATCGAAGGGTATCACTCGGGCATCTTCGGGCAACGACAACCGCAGCAGGTCCACTGTAGTCTGGGAAATGACGATGCCCGGACCCGCTGCTTGAGTGGTATCGGCCGGTTGAAACGGAAATACTGCGACACGAGGGGTTTCAGGAGGCGGCTGATACGCGAACCAGTAAACCAGAGTACCCGCGAGGCATCCGATCGTCATAGCTTTGAATCCGGTAGAGGCATAGCGCCGGCTTAGGAGACCGAATGCCCGCAGGAGATAGAGCATCACGCTACCCGCGATCCACGTAACCAGAATCGTATAGATCTGCTGCGTCCACACCAGAGAAATCGCGTAAATCATGACTGTTTCGCGTCCTCCTCCGACTCAGTCACCGGCGGTGCCGTTTTGGTGATGACTATTTTTGCGATGCGTTGGCCGTCCACTTCCCGTACGACCATCTGAAGATTATCGTACGTCACGATTTCACCCGCCACTGGCACATGACCCGCCAGATCGAAAACCAGACCACCAATGGTATCAAATCCGTCCGATGTGATATCTGCCTTGAGGATTTCGTTCAATTCATCGATATTCAATTTCCCTTCCACCACGATCGATCCGTCCGGGAACTCCTCGTACATCGGCAATTCCGCGTCATACTCGTCCTGTATTTCACCCACGATTTCCTCGAGCAGATCCTCCAGCGTCACCAGACCTTCAATGCCGCCGTGTTCATCGACAACCATAGCCAAATGAGTTTTCTCATGCTGGAAATCACGCAGGAGTTCATCCGCCTTTTTGGTTTCAGGGACAAAATAAGGAGGTCGCACCAGCTGCTCCACGGATGCGGGCTCTTCCTCTTCATTCTCATATTTGAGCAGATCTTTGGCATAGACGATACCCACGATATTGTCTATGCTGTCTTTATAAATCGGTATACGGGAATGTCCCACATCTTCTATTAGCATCAGAAGGTCGGGAACGTTCAAATTGACATCGGCACAGATCATATCAACCCGCGGCGTCATCACCTCGCGCACACTGGTGTCGTGCATTTCGATGATGCCACTGATCATCTCCTTTTCTTCCTCATCCAGCTCATGGGTTTCTTCCAGTTCCAGGACGCGGTGCAGCTCGTCGTCCAGCCAGTATGGGTTTCTACCACTACTGAAGAATCCTTCTCCGCGGCTCATCAACGCCAGAACAGGTGTGACAATCGGCCACAGAATCCAGGAAGTGATCCGTACCGTCCATGCGGAAAACCTAGCGGATAAATCAGGATGCTGTTTTACCAGAATCCGTGGGAGCCATTCGACAACAAACAGCATCAGGCATATGAGGATGACGCTCTGAATCACCAGTGGCGGGAAGTTACCGATACCAAGTGCGGCGGAAGAGGAGAACGTAGCGCTGGTTGCGGACACGACCGTACATGCCAGCATGACCAGCTTGCCGATAACGATCGTGCCGAACAGATGCTCCTGATTGTCCAGCCATCTTGTTACCCTGTTGGCCTTACCTTCTTGGTGTTCCTGTTTCAATCTCTGGAGCGTGGCTTTCGGGATGGATGAGAATGCTGCATCCGCTCCTGACAGCAGCATCGTATACAACATGAATCCCATTACTACAACGTATTCAAACCATAAAGGAATGTCATCGTCCAAAACAGGGTCTCCCTGTCAACCGTCTGGGGACGAGCCTGTGCCTGCTTCTTCGAGATAGAGAGCTTCTTTCTCCCTCATGACTCGCCGTTCCGTAGAACGATGGTGGTCATAGCCAAGAATATGCAGACACCCGTGGACGACGAGACGATTGATCTCATCTTCCAGGGCCACTTGATAACGGACAGCCTGTTCCCGTGCGCGGCATATGGAAACGTACACCTCGCCCCATATGTCCTGATCAGGCGCCTCCTCATCGTTCAGTGTGAACGACAGAACGTCCGTTGCTCGATTCAGATGGCGATACTCATGATTCAATTGCCGGATGAAGGCGTCGTCGACGAAGATGATAGTCACGGTCGCATGGCTCCGACCTTCTCGCCTGAGCACCCGACGGGCAACGCGCGCGATCCGCGCTTTTGTAATATCAACGTGAGGCAACGTGGTTTCGATATGTACCGGCATAAAGGTACCGTGAAATAGTCCGAAAACCGGCGCTACCCTTCCTTATTTTCTTTCTTTTCTTCTTTGTTATTCTCGAACCGCTCGTACGCTTTTATGATTTCCTGTACCAGCTGATGGCGGACCACATCCACCTCTGTGAGGTATATGAAGCTGATTCCTTTGACGCTGTTCAGGATATTTTGAACTTCTATCAGGCCCGATTGTTTTTCTCCCGGGAGATCCACCTGGGTAATATCCCCGGTGATGATAGCTTTTGAATTGGCACCCAGTCGGGTCAGAAACATCTTCATCTGCGCGGTGGTCGTATTCTGCGCTTCATCGAGGATGACAAACGCGTTGTTCAGCGTGCGGCCGCGCATGTAGGCCAGTGGGATAATCTCAATGGTGCCAGTCTCGAGCAACCTGTTACCTTTTCCGTTGGGCGTCATGTCATTCAGTGCATCGTAGAGCGGCTTCAGGTACGGATCGACCTTTTCCTGCGGATCCCCAGGGAGAAATCCAAGGCTTTCTCCCGCTTCCACGGCCGGACGTGCAAGTACGATGCGATCCACATCCCGGCGACGGAGAGCCGATAAAGCCATGGCCACAGCGAGATAGGTCTTACCGGTGCCGGCCGGTCCGATAGAAAAAACGATATCCGTATCCCGTACGGCCTCCACGTAACGCTGCTGGTTAGGACCGCGTGCCCGTATCCGCTCCCGTTTCGACATGATATCAAGGAACTCTCCGGCAAACGGCTTATTGGCGTCCTGACCGGCTTCCTTGATCGAACGGCTGGCCCGTATGATATCGCTGATTTCCTGTATCTGACCGTGCTTCACGGCTCGCATAAGCTCTCGGAGCACCACTGTAATCTGCTGGACCACATCGTCTTCCCCGGTGACAATGATCTCCTCACCACGCACCACAATCTTAGCATCGAATTCGCTTTCGATGGCACGCAGACGGATATCCTGTTGACCGAACAGATCTATAGGATCGATGCCCCGGGATGAGAGACGATGTGTTACTACATTATCCAATGGCGGTTTATCGAAGGAAGGTTGCAACGAAATTAAGATCGTAATTACAAAAGCCCCCGCTCCCTGATAGCCTTCGGGAACAAGAGCCTTATGTCCTTTACACCATATTGAAGTGTTACCTGCGCAAGATAGAGTGTTTTGGGGTTACTGTCAAGCGAAACTTGGCGTTTTCAGTTGATTACAGATAGGCATCGAGCCCATTTCGGATTTCCGTGAAACCATCTATAACAGATGCCGCGTTCCGGCGTACGACGGAGGCGGTGGCTACATTCAGGATACCGTTGTTCACCGCTTCGTCCAGTTCGTCATCATCCAGTAGGCGATAGGTGCCGTCCGGTAAGAACCAGACGTCGAGCATCAGGTCCCGGTATTCTACCGTGTTTTCGGTGATTTGAACCTGGTCGCACAGATGGATATAATATCCGACCAGCTGCCCGTCCGGGCCGGACATCCGCCACAGAACATACGGTAGTTTCTCCTGGTAGTAAGCCAGCGTTTCAGTGCCGGCTGGCACACAGATTTCCCCCACCGAATAGGACCGGTCCGACACATACGAGATGACGATTCGATCCCCGTCGTGCCGCACCAGATCACATAAGAATGTCTGGTCCGGTTTGCCCGGATTGTGTTTTATTTCGACGATGGTGGGCATGGTAGATGGAATTAAACGGCCAGTTGTTCCAGCTTCTCACGGATTTCCCTGACCAACGGTCCGTTGCCGTTTTCTTTGTACCAGGTCCGCAGCTTCGGATAGATCTGGTCCATCGGAATTTTGCCCTTGTTATGGCGTATGATCGCCTGGCAGTCCGCGGGTCGAGGTCCCCAGGTGGCCAGTTCGTTCAACGACGCATCCATAAACACGAGGTAGGGGATCGACTTGGTAACACCATCCGTCAGATATTTATCCATGATATCAGGATGCTGATCTCTTTTAAAGATCCGGTATTCTATGATTGAACAAAGCTCCAGCATCCGAATAATGGGCGGCAGGCTCTGGACCACATCCCCGCACCAGTCCTCGCCCAGGATCAGAACGTTCAGTTCCGTCCCATAATCTGAAAAAAATCTGGCATCCTCCTGATCCAGCACAAACTCAGCATAGTTCTCATTGAACCGCTCTGTATTCTTCTCTATATCTTCCATATAATCCGGCCACTGGAATCCGGTTGCAAAGCGCTCTTTCGAAATAACGATCATGAAACACTCCTTGATATTGGAAAACCGATATCACGCCATCCCAGTCGGAATTGCAATACCTGATTAAAGGCCAATCACCAAACTCGGGGAAATGCCGGATCATGACCGGGATGACAAGCCGCTTACTAATCAGCCAGGCCCTTTGCAAGCAATTCGTTTACGCGTCTGGCAAACGCCACCGGGTCGTTCAGTTTGGATCCTTCGGCTATAACGGCCTCTTCGTAGAGTAGGCGGCTGTAGGATTCGATCCGTGCGTCTTCCGGATTGGCATCGAACAGCTTCTGCAGGCCACCCACCACCTGGTGTTCCGGGTTGAGTTCCAGGATGCGCTGGCCCATAGGCATTCCTTCTGTCTGGCCCATGCGCTGCATCAGCCGCTCCATATTGGCACCCGGCATACCCTCGTCCGTGATAAGGCAGGAGGCACTTTCCTTGAGCCGCGTGGTCAAGCGGATATCCTGCACCTCGGTGATTGTTTCCTTCAGCCTTTCGATGAACGACTTGTACGTCTTCTCATGTTCTTCCGCCTTGACCTTGGTCACCTCGTCCGCCTCGACTTCGGTCCGGTCTACCGGTTTGAGCTTCTTTTCCTTGTATTCAGTCAGCGAAGGAATCACGAATTCATCGATCGGATCGGTCATGAACAGTACGTCCCAATCCCGGTCTCTAAAGACCTCCAAATACGGTGTATTCTCCAGCATAGCACGGTTTTCACCGGTCAGGTAATAGATCTCCTCCTGATCCGCAGGCATGTCTTCTACATAATCCGCAAGGGACGTGTGTTTGCCCGATTCGGTTTTAGCCGACTCGAACAGGAGCAGATCAGCGATCTGTTGCTGGTTCTCGTGGTCCTGGCTGATGCCTTCCTTGAGGATCATGGCCAGTTCTGAGTAAACACCGATGTACGTATCGTAATCGTCTTTTTTTATCTCCTCCAGGGCCTGAAAAATACGTTTGACCACGTTTTTTCGGATACGGTCCAGGATCGGGTTATGCTGAAGTAGCTCGCGCGATACGTTGAGCTGCAGGTCGGGGCAGTCTATCACGCCCTTAACAAACCTCAGGTAAGCCGGCAGAAGTTCCTCACAGTTATCCATGATCAGCACACGATTAACGTACAGCTTGGGACCGATTTTCGGCTCACCGAACATCAAATCGAACGGTCGTTTGGACGGAATGAACAACAGGACTTTGAACTCGGTCAGGCCCTCCGCAGTGTAGTGAATCACCCGGGCCGGATCGTTAAAATCGTTGGATATCTGTTTGTAAAAAGCGTTGTATTCGTCGTCGTCCACCTCGCTCTTCGACCGCAGCCAGATGGCTTTCATGGAGTTGAGCGTCTCTTCGACTATCTTCTTCTCGCTGACCTGCTTCTTCTCTCCGTCTTCCTCCGTCTCACTGGATTCCTCCCGCTCCACATCCATGACGACCGGATATTCGATGAAATCGGAAAACTGCTTGACGACCTGACGCAGCCGCCATTCTTCGAGAAATTCTTTTTCGTCCTCCTTCAGATGCAGGATCACATCCGTGCCGCGCCGCTCTTTCTTCTGAATTTTGATCGTATAGTCACCCTCTCCGCCAGAAACCCACCTGACCGCCCTATCGCGAGACTCACCCGCAAGGGCCGAGAGCACCGTGACACGGTCAGCCACCATAAAAGCGGAGTAAAACCCGACTCCGAATTGGCCGATCATCTCCGGCTGGCTAGCCTCATCCGCCTTCTTTAGCGTCTCCAGAAACTCTTTGGTACCGGATTTGGCGATCGTACCAAGTTGATCGATAATGGTATCCCGTGACATACCGATACCGTTATCGGAGATGGTGAGCGTTCCTTTTTCCTTGTCTGCCGTCAGCTTGATCTTCCAGTCTTTGTCATCTTCCAGCAGATCATCGTTATTTAATGAATTAAACCGTAACTTATTGATGGCGTCGCTGGCATTACTGATAAGTTCGCGGAGGAAGATCTCCTTATGAGAGTACAGAGAGTGTGTGATAATGTTGAGAATTTGCCGCAGTTCACTCTTGAACTCCATGGTTTCCACTGGGGCTTCTGTCGTCTCCGACACGGTAACCTCCATATTTTTGGGTTATTCTTTTGATTTTACAGACACGAAAACATAGGGTTTTAGAGGTAAAAAGTCAAGCGGGATTGACGGTTTGATGGATTAATTCAACACCTATGGTTTCTATCGGATTCTGCTTCCATTTAGGGATATGATCAAACGGTAAGGTTTTTACTGCCGACCTGTTGGACACAATTCCCAGTTAAAAACCGTCAAATTTTTTTCCTCACAAATGCCCTGCTTTCATCCACCGTCCCTTTGTAATCGTAAGGATCGCTTCCGGCAACTATAACGATGTCGCGGTAGTCATCTACGCCGCGCCAGGGGAGGAAGGATTCGGCGCTCATGTAGTGGATGACGAGGTTTCGGCGATATTGGCCGGATGTTACGTTATTTAGGGAGCGGTGCAGGAGGTATCCATTGAAGAACAGCACCGAACCGCGGGAGATCTCGACCGGACAGGCATCTGCTTCCGAGTAGGGAATCCGGGTAGCCTGAGGTGTTCCGTCGTAACGAGGATCGTTGTGAGGAAGCCGCTCATAAAGGATACCCGGGCGGTTGGACCCGGGAAGGATCCACAGGCACCCGTTTTCCACCGTTGCGTCATCGAGCGCCACCCAGACTGCGGTGAGCGAGCGGTCCCGAGTGGGAATCGGAACCTCATCCTGATGCCATGCCTGTCCGGGCATACCGGGCGGCTTTATGAATAGGAGGGACTGCATGCATTTGACGTTCGGCCCGATCAGGCTTGTGAGGATATCCGTGATGGGGGGATATACCAGGAATTCAGTGTATAATTTCGATACCTTATGCGGAAAATGTATCGCCAGTACCCGTTTTAGCGTCTCCGCCTCGGAATCTCCCTGCACTGCCTCCGGCAGCCCATCTACTCTTCCGCGTTCTCCACGGCAGATTACCGCCGCTTCTTCAGTAAGCCGAGCTGTCAGTTCATCCGGAATAAGCGCATCCGCGATATGGTAACCGTTGGTATGGAACGCTTCTATTTGTGATGTGGTCATTGGGGATAAAAAGGTTGACATGGAATTGTCAATCCCGGAGGTCCAGCCACTTGCATTCCTCTTCGGTCAATTCCAACTCTATGGAGCGCCGACAGGAATCCAGCTCTTCCACCGTTCGAGGACCCACGACAGGAATAATAGGAAATGGACGGTGCGTCAGCCAAGCCAGGCCTATCTCCATAGCTGTGTAGCCGCCTTTTTGAGCGCCCAGTTCCTCTGCCCGCCGGAGGCGCTCGAAGTTTTCGTCCGTAGCGTATACCTTGAGCATGCGGCTGTTGAACGTAGGCGTCTTGGGGTCGGCTAGCGCCCGATTTTCCAGCATCTCACGTGTCCAGGCACCGGTGAAAAAACCTCTGGCCTGGGATGACCAGGGCAGCAGGGGGATCCCCGTGTCCCGATGCCACTGCTCACCGATGGGGTCCGCCTGCACCAACCCGGCATAAAACGCGGCGGCGGGACGGGCCAGGCTGAGGGTATTGCTCACCACCGCGAAACCGGCCAGTCCCTGTTGTTCCGCCCAGGCGTTGGCCTCGATGACACGGCGATACTCCCAGTTGGAAGCGCCTAGTGCCCGCACGTGTCCATCGGCGAGTGCCTCGTGTAACGGCTCCAGGATCGTCCACACCGGCATCTCCTGATTATCCCGATGCAGGATATAGAGGTCGACAACATCCGTGTTCAGCGTCTCCCGGGTGGCCTCTAACTCCTCACGGACAGACGCCGCAAAGTTCTTTTCCGGGAGCTTCAGCTGGGGACCGTGCCCGCATTTGGAAATTAACACTAGCCGCTTGCGAATTTCCTGCCGACCCGCAATCCATCGCCCGAGCACATCTTCACTCTGCCCGTACGTCCGCGCACTATCGATGACCGTCCCGCCTGAGGCCATAAACGCATCCAGCACCCCAAAATGTAACTCGGCCGTCTCCAGCCGATAAAACGCCGTCCCAAGCGCGATGGGTGATATCGGTTTGTCGATACCGTGGATAGAGGTTGGTGTCATGGTGTCTCCTGGCAGAAATTTTCGATATATTTATGCTCCCGTTTGATCATTAAATAACCGTCAACTTCATAAACTCTTTCAACATTTCAAGATCCCGCTGTGCCGTCTTGACCGGCATTTCCTTTGCATCCTGCCCCAGACATTCGACCGTCAGGTAACCGGTGTAACCGCTTGCGTGGATGAGCCTCATGACCTCGTTATAGTCAGTCCAACCCGTGTCGAGCGGTTTGAAATGCCAGACGTCGCCATCGCCGATAGTACCGTTCTTCACATGGGCGTTTAACATGCGAGGGACCAACGCATCGAAGACTTCGGACATGGTCTCCCCCGCGAACCTCATGTTGGAGAAATCGATGGTGAGTCCCAATGTTTCACTAGGCGCCATGTCCAGCAAACGCAGTGTTCCGGCCAGCGTGTCGGTGAGCTGTCGCATATGCGTTTCACACGCCAGTTTCACTCCGGTGTCCGCCGCCACCGGTACGAGACGGTCCAGGGCTTGTCGTAAACTGTCCCATTGGGCTTCGGTCGCTGCCGCCGAACCCGGTTCTCCGGGGGTGATTTTGACAATTTGAGTTCCGAACAGAGGCGCCTGCCGGATTTGCCGCTCCGCCGCTTTGATCTCATCTTCGAGCGTATCCGGGTCCGTAAAGCTGCTGAACAGCGACAGAGCAGACACCGTTAGCTCGCTCTGCCGGATAGCCTCCACCACACGTTCGGGCTCTTTTTGCGCTGTGTGCGGATCGAAGTGAGGTGCCCTGCAGGCCAGTTCGATAGCCACGTAACCGGCCTTAGCCGTAGCCGCAATCATGTCGTACAAAGGCAACGCGAAAAGGCTCTGGCTGAAGAGAGAAATGGGATTAGACAGGGCCATTATTGCACCTGATCGGTCTGTACCAAAATTAGTTTTTGGAGGCAGAATCACCATAGGATTACGGAACGGCTCGAAGCCGCGTACACTATCGGTACGTTTCAGACGTACCGATGGATTCAACAAAGCAAAGATAATGCAACCGTCGAGAACATCAAGACACATAGTCATGGCGGTCCAAAAAAACACTTGGCAATACATCAATTTCACATAGATTTCCGTAAGCGTTTTTTAAATCCTGTGTATTTTGAAATCCAAACTGGATTCCTATCATTTCAACGGAGTTTTTTATGCTGACCGAAGCACAGATCGCCGAGTTCCTACACAATGGCTTTCTCAACGGCGGCCGTATTCTCACTGATGACCAGATCCAGGAGTTGAAAGACGAGTTGGAAGACCTCCTGAAACGGGGACCGGATGACTTTGCCGAAGACGAACCGAAGCCGGTGCTGTTCCACAACATGACACGGGATCGGGACCCTGGTAAGTGTGTCTGGCAGATCGTAAACATCTGGCAGGTCTGTTCAGGATACAAGCGCCTGATCTTTCACCCGTTGATCGTGGATGCCATCAGCCGCCTCACTGATGCAACCGACCTGATGGTATGGCATGATCAAATCCAGCATAAGCCGGCTGGCTACGGCGGCGCTACGCGCTGGCATCAGGACGCGCCCCTGTGGCCGATCATACGGCCCATGACGCCGGTGTCCGCGTGGGTGGCGCTGGACGATGCATTGGAGGAAAATGGCTGTATGTGGATGGTGCCTGGTAGTCATAAGTGGGGAAACCAGATTGAGTTTCTAAAGACTCAGCACGCCCTCGATCAGGTTGAAGATTTTGGGAATATCGAGGGCTTTACCCCGCCGGAACACGCTGAGGTCCAAACCGTAGAACCCCGACCGTGGCCGGTGAAAGCGGGCGAGGTGTCGTTCCACCACTCTCTCACCTGGCACGGTTCACCGTTCAACCACTCCGATAGACCCCGCCGTGCCATCGCGGTGCACTACATGACCGGTGAATCCCGGTATGTGGCCAGTGGACGGCATGTCATGCAGGAGTTTGTACATATCGAAGATAACGAACTGATGAGTAACGCCGGTGATCACTTTCCGTTCGTCTACCGCAACGGGGAACCAGCGTCAATGAATTAGGTCGTGTTTTGAGTAATCTTAAGGAGTGACCATGGACATTGTCCGAATAGGTGTTATCGGCGTAGGCGGTATGGGTAGCAACCACGTGGGATATCTTTCCCGGGGTGACGTACCGGGCGCGCAGCTGACCGCCATCTGTGACGCCAGTCCGAATCAACTGGAACATGCGCGGACGAAAGTAGGCGAAGACGTTCAGGCGTTCGAAAACGCGGATGCGCTGTTCCAGGCCAACGTGGTCGACGCGGTGATTATTGCCACGCCGCACTATTTCCATCCGCCGCTGGCCATCAAGGCATTCGCCTACGACCTGCATGTGATGAGCGAGAAACCCGCAGGCGTTTACACCAAACACGTCAGAGAGATGAATGAGGCGGCCGAGAAAAGCGGTAAGGTATTCGGCCTGATGTTCAATCAGCGTACACTCGGCCAGCACCAGAAGCTCAAGGAACTGGTGGCGTCCGGAGAACTAGGTGAGCTGCGGCGTACCAACTACATTATCACATCCTGGTTCCGAGCCCAGAGCTACTACGACTCGGGCGGATGGCGCGCCACCTGGTCCGGCGAGGGTGGCGGTGTGCTGGCCAATCAATGTCCGCACAACCTAGATCTGTGGCAGTGGATCTGCGGCATGCCTAATCGTGTACGGGCATTCTGCGGATTCGGAAAATACCACGACATCGAAGTAGAAGACGATGTTACGGCCTATGTGGAATATGACAACGGCGCAACCGGAGTGTTCATCACCACCACCGGCGAAGCTCCGGGTACCACGAGGCTGGAAATCACCGGTGACAACGGTAAACTGGTCATGGAAGACGGAGGCATTACATTCTGGCGTAACCGCACGCCGGCAGATCGGTTCAAACGGGAATGGAAGGGCGGATTCGGAAGTCCGGAAACCTGGAAATGCGAGATACCATTCCAAAGCGGTGGCGAGGAGCATGTGGGTATCACGAAGGACTGGGTCAACGCCATCCTCACCGGCGAGCCACTGCTGGCGCCGGGCGTCGAAGGCATTAACGGCGTCCAACTCTCCAACGCCATGCTCCTCTCGGCTTGGACCGACAACTGGGTCGACATTCCGGTGAATGAAGACCTGTACTACGAACACCTGCAGGACCGCATCAAGAATTCGACTGTAAAAAAGGATGAGAGCCGGGCAACGACTATGGATGTAGACGGGACGTTTTGAGATGATATTAAAGTCAAATAATATGCTTAAATAAATGCAGCCTGCGCCCCGTGAGAACGGCGGTGCTGATGGTCCAGAATGCCTCGCCGGTTTGCCTTCATCTATCAGGTCTTCTGCTTAATCGGCGGGCTCGTCGTCCAGGCACAAAAATGGAGGTAGTCCGTCCCCGATACCTGACTGCCGTCCGTATTATTCTCCTGAAACTTCTTCTGGTTTGCTCACAGCTTGATGAGTTTATCCACTGCATCGTGATGATCGATACTCACATCACCCAAGGATCCGCGGTTCGTTCCAGCCACCCATGAAGCACCTGCTTTAGTTCCAGTACCACTTCCGGTTGTTCGTCGGCTACATTCCTGAGTTGATAGGGGTCTTCCCGGTTATCATGAAGGATGTACTGATCCGAATGACCCTTCTCCCTCCGGATAACAAACGTAAACCGGTGCGTCTTGACGCCGCGGAGGCCGCCTTCGGGGTATTCCGGACCCGTCTCCAGGTACAGTGCCGACGCCGGACGGTCGACATCATGTCCCAGGAAGGCGCCGGATAGGTCAGTGCCCTGAACCGTATCCGGAATCCAATCTCCCATCCCCATCATGGAAAGCAGGGTGGGCATCAGATCCGGTGTGCTCAGCAACAGGTCGTCCGTTCCGGGAGCAATGTGTCCGGGCCAGCGAATCAGGAACGGCACCAGTAAGGATTCATCGTACCAGATGGATTTACCGTACCTCCCCTGGCTCCCCATCATTTCCCCGTGATCCGATGTGAACACTACGATAGTGTCGTCTTTGAGACCTTCTTCATCCAAGCATCGCATCAACCGGCCGAACTGGTCGTCCACACCGGTGACCGCAGCGAAGTAATTCTTACCGTGTTCATGCGCCACTTTTCCGCCGTGTTCTCCGTCGAAGTCAACGTTCGGTCGCGTCAACAGGTCCTCGCTGGTGGCATCACCGTACTTTTCCACATATTCCTTGGGCACCTGCTCGAACGGCATATGGGGCGGGTTGTGGGAAACAATCAGCGCGAATGGTCTATCCGGGTCCCGATGCCGACCTTCACGATTGCGGATGTAATCCAGTGCCACATCCGTCTCGTGTTTGACCGACCATTCCTCCACGTCGCACCGTTCCCTTATGGTGGCGCCGGTAGGCCAATAATGAGGATTGAAGTGCCGGTCGCAGCATCCGTAGGAGTACCAGAAATCGATGCCGTGCCTCCGATCAGGTGTGGTGAACGAATCCCACACGATGCCGTCCTCCCTTGGGCCTTCCGTGAAATGGTGCTGCTCCGAGGGTGGATCCAGATGCCATTTACCGATGTAGCCCTGACTGTATCCGTTATCGTGGAGGACATCCGTCAGGCACCGGTCGGTTGCTCTGAGATGGTTCTGATACTGCACCGTATTGGAATTGCAGTTGGTCAGCACCCCGTTCGAATGCGGGTACATGCCGGTGAGCAGCATGGCGCGGTACGGGCTGCACACCGGCCGATTGCTGACCGCATGCGTCAGCGCAATACCCTCCTTTGCGAACGCATCCAGATTCGGCGTGATGACCGGATCCTGGCCCATGCAACCTACCGCATGCTGCCGCAGTTCATCAGGAAAAACGTAGAGGAGATTCGGCTGTAGAGACATGAGGGAACTCCGTTGCTATGCGTATTCTTCCTACTCGAATATACCAGAACTAACACCACCAATCTAATCCCTGCAAAGGCATTCTGTCAAGAAACAGGAACCTTTATCCCTGCGAACGTATTTAATCAAATAATCATACTAATGTTACTTTGATTATTCAAATACAACTTGCCTTCCAGCGTTCGGACGAATATATATGAGTAATTATTCGCACCAATAATGACAGACTATCCGACAATTACAAAAAGTGACGGTGTCACTTGAAAACTTTAGCTTTGCGGCATTTTGAAATTGTTATGAGGAGACCGGCATGAAGCTCCGCTATCTCGTATGCATCACCCTTGCAATATCGCTTACAGGTTGCGCAGCGTATTCGGAACTGAAACCCAAGCCTCCCATCGCCTCTATTGAAGGCGATTATATAGAATTAACGAAGGCTAGGAGCGAGGACAAGATCGAGCAGTTCGAGCTGAAGGCGGAGAAACAGTATTACGTCCGTTTTCCGGCCGCGGCGGCCAGCAATTTCTATCTGGTGCTGCGTAACAACCGGCAGGCGCTAATGAATACCTACCTGTCCGCTACGAAGCCGAAAAACAACGGGACTGACGACAGGATACGCGACATGGGCGGAGGCCAGGCCGGAATCAACGCTTATGCCATCCCGCCTACCACTCAATACTATTACTGGGTTGTGGAAACGGTCAGCCAGGATCTGACTTTGACGCTTGACTACCGGTATGTGCCTATCTGGCGTTACACTTTCGAAACCAAGAGGGACGAGTTACGCGATCGTTTGAGCGAGAACCGCATCGACCGCACCAACTACGAACGTTTGGGCGGCGCCTTCCATTTTGGTACCGATTACGACTACACCGGTACACTGAACCTTATCGCCGGTGCGAACGGTAATGTTCAGACGTTAAATGATGAATTGCAGGACCTGGAAAACATATTCCCGATCGACATACTGAATTCCGAGGACCGGGCCTTCCTCGATTATCTGGATCTCAAGGACCACATCGAAGACGAGCTGAAATTCCAGGACAACTACCAGAAGATTCTGAACATCTTCCAGACGGAATCCGCCTCCCGTGGCAACATGCAGGCATTCCTGAACGCAGCACCCGATTTCGCATCCTTTCTCGGTCAGATGGGTCGATTTCCGGAAGGCACCATACGGGAAGGCCAAGCTGTAATAGGTGGCCGGATGACCGGGGTGGTGCCGTACCTGGAGCAGCAGATTGCCGTTAAGGAAGACATCAATCCCGTCGCATTTACTTTCGATCTGGGCAGCGTCAACGGCTTGTACCGTGCTACGGGGCAGGGCGTGCCCGGTCGTTTTCTGGCCATCGTTGACTTTATCGAAAAATTCAACCTTGAGGCGGAACGCATCGCCCCGGCCCTCGACAGGCTGGCTCAGGCGCAGACATACGCTAATGCCGAGCATACCTGGCCGTCTAACAATCATTACATTGAAGCGCGGGGACACTTGGTGGAACTGGACAGATTGATGCCCAATGCAAATGCTGTTTCTTTCAGCGACTACGACCACTTCCGCTGCGTGATGCGGCTCAATGAAGAACTGGAACGCATCGGCAACCAGAAGACGCGTTTGAATCGTGATTATAACGAAGCACAGAACGTCGTCAGGCAGGTCAACGTCCTGAGGCCGCAACGGGAATATCGGGCAATCGTTCGGCTGCTCGCCTCGCATCGGCGTCTCGGTTTCCTGATGCAGCAGTACAGTTCTGTCGATCAGCTTTCGCTGGAGCAACAGCAGACGGCGATCGAAGTGTCGTTGCAGGCCCGTGTCTTTCCGGAGGCAGAAATGCAAGTGAAAGAATTACATGAAGACGACGTATTCCTGAGGCCCAACAGCATCGCCGCCACGAAGCGTGCGACTGTAGATCGACTGGAAGGACGCCTTTCTTCCGCAGTAGAGCAGGAATCCAAAGAACGCGTGGATGCCTTCGTCGAACAGAACAAGCTTACGATCGATCGAGTGGAAGACCTGTATCAGGACCCGGTTTTCAACCCGGTCTATAAACTCACCTTTACATCACGTCATGCTATAGATCTGGCACGGCGCAACGCGGCTCTCCAGGGTTACCTGGACAGTCTGAAGACCGAGGTGTTTCCAGCCGCGGCCATTCCCGAAATCTATCGCGAGTTCGTGCGCAACCTTGCAGACCTGGGTGTGGCGAAAGCCCGGGCGATCATCGTCCACGGAGCAATGTACAAAGGGACGGATCGGCGCATCAAAAATCTGGTAGCCGAATGCGATCCCTACACACCCAAGTGGATCACCAAACCGGCAGAATACAGAAAAATCTATGTACTCCCTACCTCGACTAATCCCAACGGTGACAACCAGTACCTGCTCCGCCTGAACGTGCGTATTCCCACACAGGCTAAGTTCCCGGTGTTCGATGTGAACATCAAGCTGCCAGAGGGCGTCGCGGCCAATGCGACCACCGAACAGTGGTACGACCTCATCTCACTGAACAAACAACCATTAAAACCCCAGGGCCGTTTTACAATCACTGCGCCCACTGCGGCGAACAACTACGAAGCGCAGTTGACACCGGTACAGATGAAGGCCAACGAAAATAACATCCTGGAATTACAGTTTACACATCCGTCGTTCCAGGTATTCGAAGTCAGTGCCATGTCCCAACGACCGATTATGAGAAAAGACTGATAAGTGAATGGATCACCATTCACCAAAACCTGCCGAGGTCTCCATGCAGAAACATCTCCTGTACGTTCTTCCGGTTCTGGTCCTGATTTCACTCCTGGCCTTCTTTTTTTGGCCGGAGAATCTATCCAACAGGGTCATATTTCCGTACATTTCACACCAGAAGCCTCTTCTGGACCCGCACCTTCCAACAGCGGATGGGCTTTCCGACAAATTGGATGAGGTGGTGTTCGATGGCCTATTCAACCTGGTCGCCACCCCGAGCGGTATCGCCTATGAGGACGGCCTGGGGGAATATGTCGGGACGGACGACAATATGGTGGTCACCATTCGTCTCAAGTCTGACGCTCGCTGGCATAACAGCTATAAATTTTCGCTCGACGGACCGGAAGTGACGATGGCCGATGCCACCCCGATTCCGTTTGTGGTGGAAGATCTGGCGTTCACACTGAGACGTATTCAACGGCTGGGCAGTTTGTCCCGAGACCACATCATCGTCGCCCAGGCGTTGGAGTCTTTTGACTTTGAAGGTCCTGACGAAAACAGGCGGGTCCGCTTTCGCTTCAAACGAGACCGCGACTGGCAGGAAGATGAGATCAAGGAAATCCTATCATTCAAGATTCTGCCCAAGGGGTCCGAGATCGGTGCCGCCGAGCATACCATCGGCACCGGTCCGTACATGGTTACGCCGCCCAATGAGGAAAAAAAAGATGTCATCGAGTACTACAAGAATCCTGCTGGCATGGGCAACATCGGCAGGGTCCTGCTCCAGCCTTTTATCGACAACAGCACATTCACCACCGAGTTTCAGAACGCCAGATTCAATGTGCTTCTAGGCACGCCGTTCGGCGCGCTGTCCCCTATCCTGGCGGATTCGACGCAGTACTTCACTAAGTCGAACATCAGCACTACGTTCTTCGCACTGCTGTTCAACACGCAGCGCGTCTCCCGGAAACAACGCAGAGCCATCCGACAATTTATCAGCAACAGGGCATTGATGGACCGGCTTTACAAAGTCAACACGGAACAGCAACGCCATATCGTTGATTACAGAGGCAACCGCGACAATTACGAAGACTACCTCAACTACAGTGTATTTCCTAGTTCATCCTATTATGTGGATGAACAGATCGTTATACCGCAAAGAGTCCGGAGCGAGACGGACCTGACGGCGCTGCCGGATACGGTGCGCATCGTAGCGTCGTCCAACTTCGGATACCGGGAGGAGTACAACGAGCTGGTCGAAGCGCTGAACGACGAAGGACTCTTCTTCGGTAAGGTCAAAGCCACCATCATACAGAGTACCGACATCCGCAACGGCAACTACGATGCGATCCTGGTAGCGTTTACCGGGTACAAGAGTAACTTTCTGTTCGATCTGTACGATGTGTTCATGCGCGAACCGGACCCGGCAATTTATAAAATAAATGTTAAGCTAAAAATGGACGAAGACGGCAGCGAAAGCGTCGATCCGGCGTCCTGGCAGGCCGACAACAACTTTTTCCGACTGGATGCTGGTGCGGATTCACCGGAAAAAGAAGACATCAACAAGCTTTTGGGGTACATACACGGTTTCATGTCGACCAGGGAAATCGGAGACAAGCAGGCCTATGCGCAGTTTATCGATGAGGTGGAACGCGAGATGGCACTCGGTGCCTGGCTGTTCTCCATGCCGTCACTGGCCTACTTCAGTACCCAGTTTGATGCGGATAGCATCAACATGTACGGCGTGGCCTCCCAGCTTTCCACGGTTGAAAAATGGCGGGAACGGATCGTGGAGTAATCGTGAAAAGTTACGGATTTCCTAATCAGGGCGTTCGGTGCGATTTCACCGATTTCATTCACCGCTTGTATTTTTCAGAGCACTATGAAACTACGATCCAAACACCTTCCATACCTTTGTTCCCTGTTGATTCTGTCTGTAACAGCCGTAGCGGCCGTTTACGGGCAGTCCCCACGGACCGTGGATTTCTTCGTCGCAGAAAATCCCCGTGCCTTGACAATATATAATCGATATCAGCAGAAAATTTCGCTCTCGGAAAGCCGGTTGTTTCGGCCCTTCGTTCCGATGGAAATTGTGGAAGACAATGCGTTGTTGAGCGACAACTTCACTCACTGTATGAGGGTCAAGATCGGTGACGCCACGTTCTACTTACTCCGTGAGGGCAACAATGCGCTGATGAACGATCAAGAGGCCGGCTATACCGGTGCATTCCGGAAGTGTCTCGTCGTGGATGATACGGTGCAGGTGATGCAGGACAGAGCACACACCGTCTCACCTCGCTTCAGAGCTGCGGATGAGATTTCTCTGCGCAAGAACACACGGGTACGGCGCCTGTTCCGTAAGGATCGTTCCTATTTTGTGCAGATATTAGGGCCGAATACCCGCTATGGATGGACATATTTTCCTCCCCGGAAACAGAACAGCACCTGGAAAAGCTATAATGCCGGGAGTCCGGTTTTAAAGAACGATTTTCCGGAGCGGGTGAGCACCCGGGTACACACCAAAATACGCGAAGTAAACGCTATTCTTCGGAACCTGTTCAAGCAATTTAACGCGGAAACGGGCGAAGTCCGGCCGGCACCGCAGTGGCAGGTTGAGATCACGGACACCCAGATTGTCTGCACCATGAACGATCCGTTCTATGCTGAAGGGTTCTCAAAGAGTATGCAGTATATTGTCAACGATCTGGACAATGTCGTGAGGGGCACCAATTTAGCAGTACGTTACAAAGACGGGGTTATTAAAATCAAGAAAAAATAAAGCGATCCCTCTACTTCCCTTTATGGATTTATGCAGAGAAAATTCCTGGAACATCTTTTCAGTGTCGGGTTCATATCTATTGTCTTTATAATCCTTCTGCTTATCGTGCGCTCCGGAGCGGAGACGGAAAGGGAACATGAATACAAACGGGTCACATCGTATCTGAATCTGGCTTCCCTGGATTTTTCCAAGCCACTACACCGAACGCTCTTCCGGGAATCCCTCAACGTCTTTTATCCCGACGCCGAGGCCCGGAACGATTCACTGGTAATTCTCACTCGGCGATATGCCGCGGAAGAATTCACGGCTATCCAGGGGATGCTGCAAACCGGTATGGGCTTGAGCTGGTCCAAATTCTGGAACCTGGCCGGCATGTATATCACGTTTGTCTTCTCATACCTGCTGGTAATGGTGCTAACTTATTACGGCGTTCAGACACTGGCTATTTTGAGGTTTATAAGGGAAAAGCAGAACCCGCCTCCCTATCTGGTTCAGTTAATAGAGCATATCCGTGAATACCCCACCCAATCTGATGCCAATACCATAGGCATTTACCTCCGGACTGCGGCCGGTCATCTGGTTATGGCGCTGCTTAAGGGCATCGGATACCTGGTACTGTTTTCGCCCGCCTATGTACTGGCCTACTCCTTCCGAACCCGATTCGATACAGACTCGTTTGTTTTCATGATCCTGCTGGGTGCGGTATCGAACGGACTGCTCGTGATGTACGCGCAGAGATTCTATACGTTTCTAGTCACCGAAAGTCGAAAAGGATACGTACACACCGCAGTCGTGAAAAATCTGGATGCGTCGTTCCGAGAACTACCGTTGCACCTCGTGTTACAGTTTAACAAGCGGTTTGATAATCATATTCTGCAGCATATCTATCTGAACGCCCGGTATCAGTACATTCTTACACTGAAGGAGCAGGCATCCTTTCTGATCACGGGATTGATTATCATCGAGATGGCGCTCAATATCCACGGCCATCTCTGCTATGAGCTGCTGCAGAACATCCTGTTAGAGCAGTACGACATCGTCTTGGTCATTCTGCTGGGGCTGTTCCTGGTGGTAAAAATGACCGAAATCCTGGTGGATCTGTGGATGGGGATTGAAACGATGAAATATGAGAACCGATAGATGAACTGCAAAAACCTCTACCACGAAGTCGTGCCCCGGGTGCTGACGGTCTACAAGCAGAAGGACATGTTCTGGCTGATCGGCTGGGTGGGTGGCGTTATGCTCCTGTGGCTGTGGAACCGTCTCTTTCTCAATTATCCGGCATTTGTACAGATCCAGGGCGCCTTTATTAACACCTTTCTGATAGCGCTCCTGTGCATTGTCTTCTCTGTAGCACTGGCTTGGTCCGTGGCTGTGGGACTTCATTTCCTTCCGAACTCACGCATACCATATCTGAAGCTACCCCTGACGTTCCTGCTGAATCTGATCCGATCTATCCCCCAGATTCTGGGTGTTCTTGGCGGCTACGTCGTGATAACCCTTATGATAAGCAACGAGATACTGGCTAGCCGGTCGGTAATCATCCTGCTTCTGGGCCTGGTCACCTCATTATTCGTGTTTCAGGAACTCGCGGACCTTATTCGGGAGCGCATCGACCATTACAGCAAACTCGATTTTGTCAATGCCATGCTCTGCTGCGGCGTAAAAGAGAGCCGTATCATCAACATAGACATCCTGTGGAAAAACAGCATGGCCCATGTCACGAACAAACTGATCGCCCTGTTCGGCGTCGCCATCTTTCTCCAGTGCAGCGTGGATTTCATCGTATCTGTGGGACTGTCCACCGAAGTAAGCCCGGTAAACCTGCCGACCACGCTGGGCAGCATGCTGGCGAAGATCGACAGCAAACAGGACATCCTGGCCATTGGCTATACGCTTACACACCCCGGTTATATTGGAAACCTGTTTTTTCGGCATCTCCAGGGCATCTCCACCGCTTTCCTGATTGTCTTCACCCTTTTGTCGATGCACCGAATCTCCAACGGATTCTCCCGCCGGCACTGCCTTTGAGAACAAGGATAAAAGTGGGAATCCTTGTTCGAAGTCTCATTTATGCAAACACAAGCATGAAAAAACCAAGCGTCACGGGGAGACGCTTCGTTTGCCTGAAATAGGAAAGGTAATTTATCTGACATCCGGTATCACGTGGTATCACGCACGCAGTTCCCGTCCTGGTGGCGGGACTGTCCGCATTCCCTGCTTACGCCGGTCTCTCTCGGGCAGAGACATCAGAACCTGTACTCTTACGGATGTACCGAATCAGTATGATTCCGCCGATCAAGACGGGAAAATACATGATGGAGGTGCGCCAAAGGAGGGTGTAGGCAGGTAGCAGAGCGGAGGGGATCAGGGACTGCATCACGACAGCGGAAGCTACCTCGGCGGCGCCGCTGCCGCCGGGAGTGGGGAAGAAATACAGTAATATGTGCAGAAACATCTGGAGAACCATCAGTTCAACCAGTCCCGTATCCAAGCCCAGCGCACGGGCGGCAAGATACGCGGTGAAGTATTTATTAAAGAACACCACCACTGTAATCGGAATAGAGAGCACGAACCGCTTCTTATACCGGCGGGCCATCAGTTGCATCGCGGCGCTCCATTCGTAGAGAGGTCCTTTAATTTTCGCGGCCCACGGTCCCAAGCGTTTCCGGGACTGAAACCGATTCACCAACAGCTCAATTCCGGCCTGGGTTTTTTGGGGTTTTAGCATCGCCGCGAATCCCAACACCGCCATCCCTACGAACAGTATCGCCACCAGTGCGAACTGACTGGACGCTCCCACATCCGGCAGCCTACCTGCAGCATGCAGGCCCCACAACACCACACCGGCGAGGGCGTAGAACACCAGTGTAGAAAGAAACGTCAGGTACAGCACACTGACCGCCTGGCCGGAGGTAGCACCCTCCTTGACCAGCACATAAACCTGCGCCAGACCACCACCGGTCTGCGACGGTGTCGCTGCTCCCATAAAGCTGCCGACCGCGCAATTCTTCACGCAGGCGTTGTAGGGTATCCCCGAACAGACTACGGTAGTGAATAACCACATTCGCAACCCCGCCACCATCCAGTCCACCAGCGGCACCGCAACCACGCAGAGGCCCAGGAAACGCACGTCGAGACGGCCGACGATTTCCTCCAGCGGTACCGTGTCGGTAAACAGGAAGAACACCACCATAAAGCCCAGGACGCTCAACACGACAAATAGACTAACACCGAGTTTGAAATTCATAATTGTATTAATTGAAGTTTATCAGTTTACGCCAATGATAGACGAAATAT
>CAYYIS010000006.1:120297-154233 GCA_964470965.1 uncultured Gemmatimonadota bacterium
GAAATATACAGCCGTCTACGCCCAGATTCGCGGGTTTTCATTTCGTGTGGACGCAAACTGGGCGGCTTTTTGCAGAAAACCCAATCAAGGACCTTTCAAGATGCTATATCAGCAGAGCGAGACGACGGAAAACCCCCTGTTTTGAAACCGTTGGAATAAGCAAATGGATCAATTTCATCCAATGCTCTCAATTGAAAAGCAGACCTTCGAGGTAATTACTGTCGCCACGGCTTTGGGAGACCAGACACTGAATCGGTGGGTTAAGGATCAAAATATTTACTTGAAGAGCGGGATAACCTTCATATCCCGCTCTTTCGCCCTGTACAGCATGGCTGGGCGTGCTCGTTCGCCTGTTCGCCTGAGTTCAGTGGGTTCCAAGAGATCGAGGGAGAGCATTTTCTTACGGAAGTTGCGTTTGTCGATTTGACGGTCCAAACAGTACTCGTATACCGTCTGAAGCTCCGTTAGCGTGAATTGCTGGGGTAGCAACAGCAAGGCAATGGATGAATAATTCAACTTGGCTCTGATGCGGTCCACACAGACTTCCACTATCCTCTTATGATCGAACGCCAGATCCGGGACCTTGTCTACGTCGCACCAGAACCCTCTGGCGTATTTTTTGCTTGTCCTGGGCACCTTGTCGTCTCTCTCCGGCAGCACCATATACGCCGTGGAAATTGACCGCTGCCGCGGATCCCTGTCCAACCCGGAAAACGTGAAAACCTGTTCGAAATAAGCCCGGCCTTGTCCCATCGCTTCTCGATAGGCTCGTTCCGATGCGGTAGTCAAATCTTCCGTATCCCTGACCAGCGTTCCCGGTAGGGCCCGGGATCCAATGAAGGGTTCGATCATGAGGTCTACCAGAAACACCTGAAGCCGGCCTCCCTCGAACCGAAAGATCCCCACGTCCGTAGCGGCGAATGGATTTTGTGTTGCCATAGTTTAAGTCACCAGATCAATCCAAACCATCACACACATAAAGCGGGGCCCCGTTGCCTGTAAGGGCGCAATCCCCTACGAACCGTTCCGCCTCACCCAGGATGCCGGAGGGGAAGTTCTTCCCGCCTATCCGGCATACGCACCAGAATTCCATAGATATGGTCTTCTTAGAACAATTCGTTGTCGTGCCGCGTTTCAGGGGTATCGGCCTGGTCGACCCGAGTGCGCCGATGGCCGTTCAGCTCTTGCAGGAGTAGAGGGCCTAGTGGAGATCGAATTCTTCTAGGCGCCTTTCCTCCCAGGGGACTGCATCTTGAGCTGAAACGGATGATATTTACCCGGGTACCCCGAGCATGCTATGTTCGTGTCCACTTAAATTAATCAATACATCATGTTTTAAACAGGGAAATCATCAGATAATCATGTGCTCATCTTTTTACAAAATACCTGCTTTCCGTTTCCGACAGGTTCTGACATCATAATCCCATGTTGATTTCCCAGTAAACCTGGGTATGCTTCGGCACGACCGCTGCCTAGTTTGGGATACGAATTACTATATTTGCTTTCACTATCTGGAGGTTATCCCAAACAGATGATCGTGCACTTAAAGTTAGCGATCATGGGGCGGCAAGGCGTCTGAACCCAACAGTGGAGGTGCCGAATGCAGGCAGG
The DNA here is from genome assembly GCA_964470965.1 of uncultured Gemmatimonadota bacterium. Lineage (GTDB taxonomy): Bacteria > JAAXHH01 > JAAXHH01 > JAAXHH01 > JABIQT01 > CAYYIS01. Next base: position 121,909 of record CAYYIS010000006.1, read on the forward strand.
CAACGGCGGACCATGGGATTCAAATCAACTCTGTCAAAGAGTGAATGCCATGTTTCATAATATTCGATCGATACCGAACTTATCATTTAATTTCGTGCATTGGAGCCATTTTAAATGGCGAATGTTACGAGCGGCTTAAAGGAAACAATCAATAATCCCAGCCGACTCTGGCGGGCGGCAAATGGAGGATTCTGTCGAGGTCTTTCAACAGCAACTCGGGGGCGTCGAGATCATCGGTAGCGGCAAGGCCCGTGGCGGGACGAACACCGAGCCACATTCGCGTGAAGGCGCCGACCGATGCGTTGAGGGTTGGTAACTGAGGGTCTTTGCCCTCTTCCGCATGAGAGTCGGGACCGAGCGTGACCACATAATCACCTGATATGCCGTGCCAAGGGGTTTCGCTGTCCAGTAGCGTTTCGATTGGATCGCTCAGATTGACGTTGCATCGGACCGGATCTCCCGTCAGGTGCGTCTTCGCCATACAAGCGGGCAGGTCGCAGATGCGCATCTGCCAGTAAGCGTTTGCGCGAAGATGCTGCTCGTACTGCGTCTTGGCTGTGACCGTCCGTCCCCGGAACGGCTGACGCACCAAATCCTGAAACTGTATCTCCGCCGGTTCGGTGATACCGATCAGGCGGATCTGGTCTCCCAGCGATTTAATCACCGCCAGAAGCTCCATCAATTGTCCAAATGTCTGATAGGCCAAATACTTCAAATAATATGGGCCGAACTCCTCTTTGCCGTATGCCCAGAAGAAGTGGGTCAACTCTCCGTTGGGACCGTCACAGTATCCGAGTCCAAACCCCTCCTCATCCCATCCCAACTCCGCCTGTATCAGCTCCGGTGAATTCAGGTTACAGCCTCCGTGGCCTCGACGCCGGGCCATCATCCCGGCATGGATCATCTGCCAGTCGTCTTTAGTCAGACGCCGGGGTGGCCGGAATACAGCCTCGATGTTAAGATCGGCCGGGTCGAAGCGGATCATATGTTCGTAACCGCCTGTACCGAAGCCAAGTCGGTCGTAAAACCCTTGCTCGAACATGGACAGAGCACTTACCTGCGCACCTTCCTCAACCGCCGCCGCTATCACCTCCGCGGTCAATCGGCCAGCCAAGCCCTGTTTACGTACCACCCGACTGGTCGTCACGCCGGTGATCACGGATAGCCGCAGGTCCTCTTCAAGATACTGCACCGTCCCGGGCACGGAAGCTACGAGGCATTCGGCCTCGCCATTAAATTCTGCCACATGAATCCGTCCTGCCGCGAGGAACAGGTCCATGTTCTTCTCCTGTTCCTTGCTGTTGATCCAGTGGCACTCATACCAGATACGATGTGCCGCTTCGCGGTCGGTTTCGGGATTGTATAGTCGTCCAAGCATAATGGTTACACAAAACTCTCTATCAGCTTGATACTGTTTTGATCCAGTTGACGGTAATCGATGATTTCGAACCGATTGCCGTCAACATCGGTCAGCAAAAGGCGGGTATCGGTGACCCAATAGGTATTCTCGTGGCCACGGGTGACGAATTCGCGGTGGCCGCGGTCGGTTTCTACTTCCCAGTAAGTGACTCCGAATTCCAACTGTATCGAGTTCACACTCATTATTTTTGCCTTGAGATAGCGGCGGGCCAATTCTTCCTGAATGACCTGCCGGGAACTCTCGTCCAGATCCTTCAAGTCTTCAATAAACGCCACCTCTTCGTTCTTTACATCGAGAAGCCCGATGAATCTGTCCGGGTACGAAACCGGGGAGGCCTGAACGGGACGCACACGAATATAGGATCGTTCGTCCTTCACCGTCATCCGCGGCGTATTCTTCGGCGCCCGGAACACCCGGATCTCCTCAGCTCGGTACGGCTGCTCTGGTGCATGCTCGACACCAATTTCGAAGTTCAGATCTGTCTTAACGGCGGCTCCCCGCTCGTTGTTTTCTTTTATCATTGTTTTTTGTCCTTATTCGGATCATCTTTACCCCCTCCAACGCCCATGACCGCGGTGGTGGATCGCTGGGTTTCAACCATCCGGAAGAGATGCCCTTTTTTATCCATGAGCTCCTGATGGGTACCGACTTCCACGATTTTGCCTTCATCCAGGACAACCAGTCTGTCCGCACGGCGCAACGTAGAGAGACGGTGGGCAATGGCGAAGGTAGTACGGCCCTTCACGAGTCGGGCGATAGCTTCCTGAATTAGCTTTTCGGTGTGGGCATCGACCGACGAGGTGGCCTCGTCCAAAATCAGAATACGGGGATTGTGGATGATCGCCCGGGCGATGGCGATGCGTTGGCGCTCGCCGCCCGACAACTCGCGTCCGTTCTCGCCCACCTGAGTATCGTAGCCGTCCGGCTTGGCGCAGATAAAGTCGTGGGCATTAGCCGCCCGAGCCGCTCCCATGATTTCCTCCAATGTCGCATCACGATGACCGTAGGCGATATTTTCGGCGACCGTGCCGCTGAAGAAAACTGATTCCTGGAGCACCATACCGATCTGTCGTCGCAAATCCTTGAGCTGAATCCGGCTGATCTCGGTATCATCTATTTTGATAACACCCTCATCCACGTCATAGAACCGGCAGATCAGGCTTATCATAGTACTCTTGCCGGCACCGGAGCGTCCGACCAGTCCGATCATCTCACCCGGTTTTACCTCAAGCGAGATATCCTTGAGTGCCGGCATTCCTTTGTCGTAGGCGAAATGCACGCCTTCGAAAGCAACATGTCCCTTGATGGCAGGGATATCAACGGCATGCTCTTCGTCGTGTGTCTCCGGCTCGGTGTCTATCACCTCGAAGATCTTCTCTGCGCCGCTCATGGCGCGGCTCATCCAGGTATTCATTTCTCCGAACCACTGCATCGGCTCGTACAACATCCACAGGTAACTGATAAACGCCATAAGCGCACCTAGGGTAAACGTGCCGTCAATTATGTCGTTGCCACCAAAATACCAGACAAGGATCAAGCCGGAAGAGGTAAGCATGCTCATGGTACCGAAGAACATGTAAGCTTCTCGTTCACTGTCGAAATCTGCTTGGAACACTTCTTTGTTACGTCCATCGAATCGCCGCATCTCCCGTTTTTCTTGCGCGAACGCCTTCATCACACGCACCGACGAGAGCAATTCGCTCGTAAGTCCCACCAGCCTGCCCCAACGGTAATATTTTTTTCGGAAGGCACGGCGTAGCCGACCCCAGAAGACGGTGCCACCAAATATGAGGAACGGTACGGGAATAAGAACGCAGAGCGTCAGTTTCCAGCTCATGTAGAACAGAAAACAAAGTATGCCGATGATCATCAAAGCGTTGGTCAGCATGTAAGGCAAACCGTCCAGGAGAAATGCTTCCATGCTCTCCGCATCATTGGTGACACGCGAGATGAGCGTACCGACCTTGCGTTTGTCGTAGAATTTCATTCCGAGACGGGTGAGGTTCCGGTACAGGTCGTCCCGTACTGCGATAGTGATCTGTCCAGCCAGCCAGAAAGATACACGACCCCGCAGGATCTCCAGAACATAGGAAACGAGCCGGATACTCAGAAACGCGCCCACGAGCTTGTAGAGCAGCGGCAACCGCTCCCCCTGCGGCACCAGACTGTCCACACCCACCACATCGTCAAGGATCATCTTCATGATCCACGGAGGGCCCAGCTCCGCCAGCGTCATCACAAAAGACATTGATACCATCAGAACCGCCGTCCCTTTGAACGGCATGAGATACTTCAGGATGCGCTTCATCATCGCAAGCTTGTCCGTGCATTTGAGACACAGACCGTTGGCCTCAGGAAGCAGCATTCCGCACGAATCGCAACGGGTGCGATCTATTTGGGTGGAAATCGCAAGAGGCTCTTCCTTGGCAAGCTGATCGATCCCCTTTGCTATTTCGACAAATTTAGCGCGCTCAGTCGGTGTATAGTTAATGACCTCCACCATCTCACCGTCCACATCGACGTTAAGGCTTCCGGCACCGACCATGTCTTCGACGGCCGCACTCCGGATGTCCTTCAGGTCGATCGACGTCGCCTCGCCGGTACCCATCGGACCGAACCTCATGACACGCTGATCGGTAACTATCAGCCAGCATTCATCATATTGCATCTCTTCCGAGAGATCCGTGGCTGCACTGATATGTACCGTCTCTCCGTTCCGCAGTGTTTCCCGGTACTTTTTTTCGAGTTTCTCAGGCATTTTTTCTGTATATATTGCCATTTTCGTCCTGCCTACGTTACTGCTATAATCTCGGATGTCATCTGCTGTAGACGCACCAGATGATGGAAATGCCCCCGTTTTTTCATCAGCTCTTCGTGTGTGCCGAGCTCCACAAGCTTACCCTGATCCAGAACCACCAGCCGGTGCGCATCTCGCAACGTGGACAGCCGGTGTGCAATGGCGATGGTTGTCCGCCCTTTGATGAGCCTCCCAATGGCTTCCTGCAACTGTTTCTCGGTCTGAGCATCCACTGACGAGGTGGCCTCATCCAGTATCAGGATACTGGGGTTATGCAGGATCGCCCGGGCGATTGAGATGCGCTGTTTCTCACCTCCGGATAGGCCCGCACCCTTCTCTCCGAGCACGGTGTCGTAGCTGTCCGGCTTGCTCAAAATGAAGTTGTGGGCGTTAGCCGCCCTTGCCGCCGCAACCACGTCTTCGAATGAGGCCTCCGGATTGCCGTATGAGATATTCTCACTGATTGTGCCGTTGAAGAGGATAGGGTCCTGCATCACCACACCAATATGGCTGCGCAGATCCTCGAGTCGGATTTTCCGAATATCCACACCGTCGATCAGCACAGCACCGTAATTCACATCGTAAAATCGGCAGATCATATTTATGGTCGTGGTCTTACCAGCACCCGACTTTCCAACCAGACCGATCATCTCTCCGGCCATGATATCAAGGTTCACCTCGTTGAGAACTGGCAAAGCGGCGTCATAGCCGAATGTGACATCTTTGAATGTGATGTTACCCCGGATCTCTGGCATAGGAACCGAATCAGGATCGTTGTACGCTTCCGGCTCTGTATCCACGATCTCGAAGACTCGCTCCGCTGCGCTCATAGCCCGTGTCATCCAACTGTTGACGCGTCCCAGCCAGCGCAAGGGGCCGTAAAACATGTGCAGATAAAAATAGAACAGCATCAGCTCGCCCACCGTCAATTCCTGCCCCAGTACCTGACGGCCGCCGACCAGCCATACAATGGCGAATCCCAAGAAGGTGAAAAGACCCATGGTCGAGAAATATAAGATCCACCGTCTCTCGGTCCAGTAACCGATGTCGAACAGAGTTTGCATATGGTGCTGGAACCGTTTGATCTCACGGGGTTCCTGAGCGAACGCCTTTACAATGCGAATACCGGACAGCGTCTCATGAATGTGCGAATAAAAATCCTCCCAGCGCCGCCAGAGTCTGTAATAGGAGACACGTAGGCGCTTGTAAAGCCGTGCACCCCAGTAGACAATCAGAGGCACCGGAATCAGGATATAAATCGTCAACACCCAGTTGGTGTACAACAGCATACCCACAACACCGAAGCACATCAGCCACCGCAGAACTAGGTAGGGCAGGCCGTCCACAAGAAAATGACGAAGTCTCCGCGTATCGGATGTTACACGTGACAGCAGTCCGCCGGTCTTCATCTTATCGTGAAAACCAAGGGAGAGTAGTTCCAGATGCCGGTATACCTCACTTCTTATATCCGAGACAACACGGGCACCCAGCCAGGCGCTCAGCCAACCGTACGTCATCTCAGCAAGCCAGCGCAATACCATCATGGAACCCAGCGCGACCACATACCAGAACAACAGATCCACATCCCGCTGCGCAAACGCTTCATCGATCATCAACTGTGTTATTTTCGGCGGTACCAGATCTGCAACGGTCGTGACCAGGAACATACTGGCCATCAGCAGGACTTTGCCGGTGTGGTTCGTCATATATTTGGCGATGCGTTTCAACATGTCCCACTTGCTCACGCAGGCAGGACACAGGGCATTTTTTGAAGGCAAGCGCCGGCTGCACCTCTCACAGACGGTATTGGCAAATACAGTTTTGATACGGAAAGGCTTTTGTTCAACGAGCTGCTCGATACCACGGTATGCTTCTAAGAATCGCTCGGTTTTGCTCTGGGAGTAAGTTATAAGGGGAACGGTGTCGGAATAGGTGTTGACTTCCAGCAAGCTACCGCCGACCAAGGGTTCCACATGAACCTTTTGTATATCTTCCAGCGGCACCTCCAGATCCTGACTGGTGCCGTTCAGGTCCAGGGCCATCACCCGTTTTGTAGTCGTTATCAGCCATCGCGGGTTGAACTGGCCGCTGTCGTCGACATCTGATTCAAGGGCGATGCGAAGTTCTTCATCCACATCCAGGCAGGTATCCAGCTTCCGTTGTATCGCCTCAGGAATTGAGTCGTTTAATTGCATTCATAATTCCTTGCTTTTAAGAATGATCAAGTAGGGTAATATATACTATTTATACACAAAACGGTTTAATATTTTTTTATAGTATGTTTTTGTTGTCATCAGATCACTTTGATGTCGGATGTAGCCTGTCCATCGGCATGATACAATGCTATCATATTGACAGATACCCTGTCTCGTCATATAGTGTGACTGAAGCCTCATGCGCTGGATATATACCGAAGGGAATACCACCATGAATGTAATCGAAATCACACGATCCGAACGGAAAACAGGCACATTGCAATCCAAAAACCTGAAAGAAGCGGTCCGCGCCGTGCAGGACGAGGGCTATGTGGTCCTGAATGACGTGATCGATCACGAACATATTAATGAGATCCAGTCGAAAATGCTTGATGACGTCCCGGCTATAATGGCTATGCCCGAACCGCCGTATCAATTCACCAGAGGACACATCCAGCACGACCCTCCGCCGTTCGATCCGTATCTGTTTCGTGATGTAGTGTGCAACGACATCGTTGTGACCATTACACATATGATTCTGGGAGACGGTGTGCGAAACACGTTCTACAGCGGAAACACCAATCTTCCGGGCTCGGTGCGGCAGCCGGTGCACGTGGATCAGGGCCACCTGTGGCCCGGCCAGGAACAGGCGCATCCCGCCAGTATGCTCGTAGTCAATGTCCCGGTCGTCGATATGACGGCACACAACGGCAGCATCGAACTGTGGCCGGAGAGCCACCTGGATCCCACGGTGTGCCGAGGTGATTCGATTCGTGTGCCGGAAGCAAAGGTCCGTGAACGCATGTCGATCCATAAGCCGTTCCAGCCGGAGATACTGCTAGGCGGTGTGTTGATCCGTGATATGCGCCTATGGCACCGTGGCGTGCCCAACCACAGCGACACGCCGCGACCGATGATTGCCATGATCCACGTGTGCCCATGGATGCGGTCGGGACAGATCACCGCAAAAACGGGTACCGAGCATTATTTCGAGCACCGGCTTCTCGAGACGTCCGCCAATTACGTGGAGGGGCCGATTAACTACCTGACAGGTCATAAAAGCTATGACCCCAGGCCGGAGGAATTTGAAGCAGGAGCGCCGTTTTAATGACCCGTCAGCGCCTGCAGGAAATTCTGGACGGATTTGAACGCCTTTCCATTCTGGTGGTCGGTGATTTTTTTCTCGATGAGTACCTGATTACCGATCCTGCCCTCACGGAAATTTCTCTGGAAACCGGCCTCGAAGCACATCAGGTGATCGGCAGACGCTGCAGTCCGGGCGCAGCTGGGACGGTTACCAATAACCTCCGAGCGCTTGGGGTGGGATGCATCCATGCCCTCAGCATAATAGGGGAAGACGGCAATGGATATGACCTCAAAAAAAGGCTCGTTGAAACCGGAGTAAACACTTCAGCCCTGATTGAAACACCGGACTACCCCACCCCTACCTATACCAAACCCATGGCCCGAGAGGCATCCGGTGAAGAACGGGAACTCAACCGTCTGGATATCAAGAAGCGGCATCCCATGAGCGCTGACCTGGAAGACCGCATCATAGAAAGCCTTCGGGATCTGATGCCTCGTTTGGATGGCGTGATCGTCGGCGACCAGGTACAGGAGCATAACTACGGTGTGGTCACCGACCGGGTTCGGGATACCCTCGCCGACTTGGCGGAAGCCAACCCGGGTACTATGGTCCTGATCGATTCCCGTAGCCGGATCGGGGCGTACCGGAACGCGGTACTTAAACCCAACCGCCACGAAGCGGTCACGGCCATACACCCTGAATACGAAGGGCCGGTCGATCAAGCTGTTGTCGAATCATGCGGCAGGACGTTATTCGCTCAGACCCGCCGACCGGTGTACATCACACTCAGCCAAGAGGGCATGATGCTCATTACCGAAAACGGCATCGAACACATTCCCGCCGTTCGGGTCACCGGCACTATCGATCCGGTCGGCGCCGGAGACAGCACCTCTGCTGGTATCACAGCCGGGCGCTGCGCCGGCGCCACGTGGTCCGAAGCCGCTCTGATCGGGAATCTGGCCGCCTCCGTCACCGTACAACAGCTCGGCACCACCGGAACCGCCACGCGCGAGCAGGTGGCAGAAAGCATCAATCTAATCAATGGATGAAATGCTCGATGTAGTAGATGAAAACGATCGTCCTACCGGCATCCGGAAATCCAGGAGCGCCATTCACCGAGATCGAGATTTCCACCGGGCGGCTCATCTGTGGATTTACAACGACCGGAGAGAGATCCTGTTTCAGTTGCGTTCGCATGCCAAAGATATTTTTCCGGGATTGTGGGATATTACAGGTGGTCATGTGGGTGCAGGGGAGTCGTATCTTGAAACGGCAGTTAGGGAATTAAAAGAGGAGCTGGGCGTCTCGGTGTCTACCGATAAGCTGGAACCCCTGTACATCCAGAAGGATCCGGACGTACACCAGGAGTTCCAATACGTGTACCTACTGCATCTGAACCAGGCGGCCGAAACATTTCGTCTCCAGAAAGAGGAAGTCCTCGAAGCACGTTTCTTCACCATTGAGGACCTGAAATCACGGCTGGTTGACGTAAAGAATCGCGAAGCGTTCTGCCCTGTCTACGGCTATTATCTGAATGTTATCGATATCATCGAAAAACGCTTGGAAACCTAACGCTGAAGCGACTGGATCGGGTCCAGATCTGCTGCACGGCTGGCCGGATACACACCGAAGAACAGGCCGACGCTACATGCAAAACCAAACGCAATAAACGGTGGCCAGAATGATATCGTTACCGAAAGATTAATGAGTCTACCAAACCCCAGACCCAGCCCTATTCCAAGTAACAGGCCCCCGGCTCCACCGGTCGCACTCAACGTGACCGCTTCTATTAAAAATTGATATAGAATATCCGATCGCCGAGCCCCGACCGCCTTTCTCAACCCAATTTCATACGCCCTTTCCGCTACAGAAACCAGCATGGTATTCATTATGCCGATTCCTCCGACCAGTAGCGCGATTCCTACGATACCCGCTGCTATTGTGGTAATCAACATAGACGTCTCGTTGATGTTATCGAGTATCTGACTCTGAGATAAAATCCTGAAGTCCGATCTCCCGTCTTCAATTCGATGCCGTTTGCGTAACACACGGGTGATCTGCCTAATCGCCTCATCCACCAGCTCTATAGACCGGGCTTGCGCCAAAATCACGAGTCGCCGTGGCAGATTCCGACCGTATATTTTTTTTGCTGTCGAGATCGGTATGAGAATAACATCATCACGATCGTTTCCCATAAACTGTCCTCGGGATTCCAGCACGCCGACGATATCGAAGTATTGCCGGTCGATTTTTATGGTTCTTCCAATGACATTGTTACCCTTATAGAGGGCATTATATACCGCCCGGCCTATGACACACACATTTCGACGGCGTTGTAAATCTAACCTTGTAAAGAACCTGCCATCATCCACATATACGTCCATCAGACTCTGATACTCAGGGATCGTTGCGATCAGATTGACCGGGCGCGTTCGTCCGGCCACCATCAGGGGCACCTGCAGCGAGACCTGCGGGGACGCATGTAGAACGGCCTCGCATGTTTTCTCAACCGCGGCAGCATCTTCATAGGTAAGTTCCTCTCGGCCTACCAATGTTCGGTCGGTAGACTGGTGCGGTATGATGTAAAGGGCTCGAGGTCCCAGACCTTCGAAGGATTCTATTACTGTGGCAGTCATGCCGTTTAGTAGTGATGAGATACCGACAACTGCCGCTACGCCTATCAAAATACCAAGCGATGTAAGCAAAGAGCGTAAAGGGTTACTTCTGAGCGCGGCAGCCGATATGGCCAAACAATCAGACGCAAGCATCAGTAATCGTCACCCTTCCGGATCATTTGCTCGGATTTTCCGGATCACGACCTTGTCGCCGTCTCTGAGTTGATGCAGGGTTCTCATATCTCCGACAACAACCACATCTTCTGCCTGCAACCCTTCTTTAATCTCCGTACGAAAGCTATCGCTTAGCCCGGTTGTAACGACGACCTGGTGCACACTGTCGTTTCGAACCACGAAAACAATCTGGACCCGATTGTTTTCGATGACCGCCTCCAGAGGAACGCGCAGTATGTCCTTGCGCACATCGGTTACTATCTTTCCATGGGCTGACATGCCGGGTCTCACTTGTTGAGGAAGTTGCCGGAGGGTGACATCTACCTCATATTGTACCGGGCCGTCGTTAGCGGAACCGTATGGCGAGGAGGCGGTTCGTGCAATGCGGGACACGCCCCCCTGAATCAGCGTATCCGGTAAAGCTTCCAGCTTTATTTCTACTTTCTGATCCTTGGATATCAGCGGGATATCCACTTCATCCACCCAGCCCCGCATCATCATTTTAGACAGATCAGCCAGAAGCATATGCGGCGTTTGCCCGTTTCCTGTTTCCGTTATCGACTCTCCCGCCTGTATATTGATGCTGATAACCGTCCCGGCTTCAGGCGCCCGCACCATGGTTCGGCGTAAGTTCTGCCCCGCCTCATGCAGCGCTGTCCGGTTATGAAACATGTGCTCCATTGCACCTTCATACTGCGCTTCGGATAATTGCGCTTCACGGCGGGCATTTCGCAATTCTTTCAGGGCAACCAGGTCTTTTGCACCCAGATATTCGAACCTGTTGACCTTTTCTATGGACATATCCCATTTTGCTTTTGCTGCCTGGACATCTGATTGAGCGGAGACGAGTTCGGTTCGCACTCGCCGGATCGCTGCATACGTCTTCTCCGGGGCAATTTTGAACAGAATCACGCCTTGGTCGACCGACATCCCTTCAGAAACAGCTATGGAATCTACACGACCCGAAACAAGACTCCGGACTCCAAAAGACCGCACCGGTCTTATATTTCCCGTTATCGAAGCAGAGTAGCTTACGGTACCATATCCCACCCGCACCACATCTACGGGTGTAGCTTTACGACGATCTTTTACGACCATCATGTAAGTCGCACCAAGGACCGCACACCCCAGCAGTCCGCATATGATATTGGAACCGAATATTTGAAAATGGTTCATGGGTCTCAGTACGTTAACGCCCTGGCTCGATCGAAAAACGAGAAGGTGGCCGCTCCAAGCAGGACGGGAAAAGCCCATGAGACAAAGGCTACAAAAACAGCCTTGAGGATCGTAAGCTTCCCAAGTTCAGACAACCCGATAGTCATAAGGGCCAGATGCCAGATAGCGAAGATGCTGATATTTCTGAGCAAGCTCTCCATGGCCATTCCCATCGGTTCTTGAACCATCTGATCTATTCCAAATAAACCCATCAATACAAATGGATTACTAACATTTTCTACGCCATGATAATGTATGACGGACAGACTCAGCATGTCCCCAATCGATAGAACAATACACGCATAACTCACGGCAGTGAAAACCGTCGAAAACCGAACCGGAGGGTTTACGAGCTGTATCAAAAGCCATATGAATCCGGCTTGGATCAGATAGCGCATCAGTACACCGACCGGCGCCATATAAAGCCCCGGAGACTGTGGGGGCCTCGGGTTGATTGTTTCTCCGATTTCGGTGGGCAGGTTGTTAAAGAAAACAGCCGTCCTAACCGGATCAGCTGCCCAGGCGATCACCATGGAAAACACACTGCCCACCAACAGTGGAGGCATCCATCTCCACTTTCCGGCCTCCGGTATATTTTTGAAGGTATTGGACGGTGCAAACAGTACCGTAACAACCGAAAATACACTTGTCAAATTTTATCCTTTCTCCTGGCGGCCAGAGTCACCGGGATATTTCGTCGGGTTTTTTTAATGTTTCAGACCGCAGCTGGTCAACAGCTAATGATTATGTATAGAGAGAGTTCGGAGGCCCCGACCGTAGCCCACTGAGTGACCTGGCTTGCAAGACTTAGAATCAAGACGGCAACAGCTGCTTCTTTGCAGCACTGATCACTTCCGTACCACTCTCCGAACAGACCCAGGCAGCCCTGACCGGCAAGCAGTGCATCCATTTCATCGGGAGACATAGGAACACCATGTTGGTAGGAAACGATAGGGGTATTCACCGTTTGTGGCGTTTCTACAGACGACGCTTCCGCGTTAGAATACAGCAGGCCGGTGAGTACAGCAGCTAAACAGATATTGATGGAGTATCTCATATTATTCCTCCTACCCGGTAGAATCTCGTTGATAATGATTTGAATCGTCTATTCCAATTTCACTTAGCAATTGGCGTAATAATAGGCTCCGGCAATCAGTCTGGTGATTTGCCCCGAAATAGTTAAAGAGAGCCCATAGTTGTACATTATCCCCTTGGCCGTAGTGCAGCAGGTAGGATCGTTGTCCAACCATACTCCGGCAATTCCCAGACATCCCTGGCCGGCAATCAACGCCCCCATCTGCTGATCCGTCAGCGGCACTCCTTGAATACTCGGCTCCGCAAGGCTATCGTTAACATCATAGATTTGGGGCGTTTCCCATATGCCCTTTGCCGTGGACGCCAGAGATAGACACAGCCATCCGCATGCACTCAACAACACAATCAGCCGCTTCATAATTAGCACATCCTTTTCTGGTAATTACCTGGTCAATTTTTGGCGTTTTGGTCAGACGTGACTAACAAAACTTCACCCTTCCAGCTCATCATGAATTCATCCCGTTTCCAGTAAAGCCGTCCCCATCTGGGGTCGAGCATGATTAGGCCGCCGGCATCCGCAAATCGGATAATGACGCCATACTGGTCCTGGTTGAAAAGTACGATAGCCGGCATCGGAGCCGTTTGCAGGGCATCGTAGGTAAGGCGCCATCCATCCGCCCTTAATCCTTTGGCTTCAAATGCCCTTTGTAATCCGCGCATGGTGGTTCCGTGTGGTTCTACACCGGCAAGTCGGATCAATTCCTCTTTAGAATATTTAATTTCAAATCGGTCCAGTACCATCCGTAAAACCATGATCCCGCCTTCGTTGACATGGTGTTGAAATAGCACCCCTTCACTGTCGATGTAGCGTCCCCTGTGCAGGTTTTTGAACAACCAGTCAAAGTAACCGCGTTCGGATAGAAACACATGGGCGGCGCCAACAAAAGCCGACGGTATGACCAACACACACAGAATCAGCACTTTAAACCGATACCGCCTACTCGCAGGTTCAGTACTCAATGAGTCGATCCGGTGACGACAAGCGCAGCCCCGTCCCATATTTTTGTGAACAGCGACACCGGCAGATGGACTTCTCCTTCTCTGGGATCGAGAATGACCAGATAATCCGCCGTAATCCGGTCGATGAGCACAAAATGGCAGCCACGAATCCTTGTTATTACCGGGAGTGGTGCCAGCCTTAAACCATAAATACTGAATCGCCATCCGGTCACCTCCAATCCATAGTAGGCCGCTGTCTGTTTCAGGCTCAGCAACGACGTGCCCATGGACGACAGATTCGACCGTTCGGAAATCCTCTCTAGCGTTACATTCTCCCCGTAATGGTTTAGTAACATCTTCAATGCGGCCGGTCCGCAATCTCGGTCCCCCTGCTGTCGAATCACCCGTTCAAATCCCTTGAAACGCAAGGCAGAAATTGATTCTCCGGGAAATTCGTAATGCCGGTGCTTACCCGCCTGGCTGAAGGAGGATATCAGGATGAATAAAGGCGCGATTGCACCAACAAACAGCATCCGATTGATTAGGAATTCTCGGCCCACAGTTTCCCGTCATTGGACAGTGCTTCACTAACGAAGCGTAGCTGTACCGGCAGGGCGGCTCCGGCCAGGGATTAAATCATTGAGCAGTTTATGGTCTTGCTCTATCGGTCGATATGCGGACCTTATATGTCGGATATATCCCGCTCTATCCGTTATCATAACTGTCGGCACCCTCATACGCCCCAGGCGGCCGGTCAACACACTGCTGTGATCGATGTATGTTGGCATTGCATACGGCAGGTTTGGCAGTTCTTCATGGTACGACTTAGCGATGGCGACGACATGGAGACCCTTGAGTCCGGGCATCCGCATCAGTTCTTCCGCATTTTTGAGCTGATTGCGGCAATGAATACAGTTGATTTTGAAAAAAACGATATACGAAAAGCGGCCCGTTAGATCTATCGTTGTTTTTTCACCATCCAATGTTTCAGCGGGCAGTGATGGTAAGCGATCACCGATCCGAGCCGGCTGCACGGTCATCATTTCCATGGGTTTTTTCAGCAAACAAAGTGCGCCTACGGTAAAGAGGAGAAAGGCGGTGAGTATCAATTTGCGTCTTCCGATCCACATATTCTGTCCTCCGAAAAACTGAAGTCGCAACGGCAGCGCGTACTGCTATATCAGTCGGAAGGGCTTGGGATTTCTCGTAGGCATGACAAAAAAAACCGTCCGGCCTGTATGCCGAACGGTTCTCATGAATGGTATCGTTCTTGAAATATAAATCTACTATAGCATCGGTCAGCGTTGGGGCGCCGTTACATCATCCGGGTCCTCTGGCTCGCTGACAAGCCAGATGCCACGTTCCAGAATATAACCGCCATGGCGGTCAGCCCCATCCAGCACGACGTTGTATGAATTGGACGGTATAAGCCCTAGTAAAGCTAAGGGCACAGATTGCACGTTGACACCTCGATCCGCCAGCATTCTGACGTACCACACGGGAACAGGTTCGTACGTGACAAGGAGCATCGGATGGGACGGGTGGTTCAGGCCGCGCCAGAAGCCGATATGGAACCAGGACAAACGGGGGCTTCGCATGAAACCGCCGTGACGCAGATTTTCGTTGGTCTTCTCTATTGTTTCCCGATACAAAATCCCTAACTTTTCGGCCCGATCTTCTAGAAAGCGGAAATACATCTCCAAACGTCCCGATTTCAACATCCATTCGTACCGGCGCTTCCTGCCCAGTTTTTTGAATGTATCGAATTCTCTACCCCCATACCATCCATGATGGACGAGATGGGTCAAGAACTGGCGAAAAGGCTCGTCCCCGAACGCATCCGTAGCCGCACTGATCCAGTTAAACCGGTTGATATGCGTCTCCCAGTCGTGAATAATACCCTTCAATGCCGGATTCATTCGCGCGAATTCCGCCAGTTTCCGAGAGGGTGTGATGTACTCACTTTCCCAGTATTTCAGGTCAAACGGCGAAGGCATACCTACCTCCCGCCCACGGGCATCCACCGCCTCGACATACCCGTCATCCACCTCCTCCGGGAGTGCAATCCCCGCATACCAATCCACGGAAGCCCCTGACAGGTGTGACGCGATTCGGCGTCCCCAAGTTGCTAATTGCATGGATTCCATCACATCGGAGTCCGGTGCCGCAAAACTCCTGGCCGGCGCTACGGTCCAGAGCAAATTATAATCCTGGTCGGTAATCAGGGTCAGGAGGGAATCCATCCGTGCATTCATCCGGATAATGTAATCCCATATGCCTCGCACAGAAGTACCCGGGTTTGATATGCCTTTATTTAAAAAATCGTTAGGGATCGTACGATTCGTTGTGACGGTAACACGGGGAGGCAACCTTGGAAGGAGTTCTATTTTATTTACCGGGAAATCCGGCTCACGAAGCCCGGGAATCCGTGCTTTGGGATGCGGGTTTTCAGGAGACCAGTTTTCCGGGTTGGCAGTCAATGCCCGAAGATAACGGGCAGTCTGCGTAAGAAATCTGGCTGTACGTAAGGGGTCCGGAAGATCGGCGGCGACCAGAGACACCGGGGTAGTTGGACCACTGAGTGTATTTAGTAGTCTGCGGTCCGCCACTGCCACAAAGCCCTTATCGAGCCGGTCGCCGCGTCCCACCGCCACAACCGCCATGCGTCCGGTTTCTGAGAGTGCTACGTCTTCCCCGCCATCTGCCGGATCGATCTCTTCCGGCATTTCCCGACGAACGAACGCGATAGCCACGACCGATGACGGCACGTCGACAATAGCATATTCTGAACCCCACCGATTACCGGCTACGCGCACCGTGACCGTGTCTCCTTTAACAGCCACAACACGCCCCTGGAACTCCTCCGTGTTCCATTCCACAGGAACAGGTTCACGCCCACTTCTGTAATGCAGTTGTGGACGTAGCCGATTCAAGCCACGAAGCAGCAGTTCGATTTCTTCATCCGGGTACGCATTCTGAGGCAGAATGCGTACCCGGTGGTGAACCATCTTGACCTGCCGTTCTTCTGGCTCGGCTTCAGTTAACTGTCCAGTCTTTTCATCGGATTCCGGTTCCAGAAGCAACGGCAGCACATCATCGCCGACCAGCACACTCGTGTCGGCCCGCAAACGAAGCGGCCCGGAGAGGCCCTGAGCGGTTTCATGTTCCTCCATAAGCTCATACGATATAACCGGCGTCAGGACAACTCCTTTTTGGACCGGGGGAGCATAGGCATACATGTTAATGTTGAGACGACTTAAAATTGTGTTGAACATATGCCGGTCATGTGTACCGGCATCGGTCGCACGGTCCCCGCCGAACTCCGAATCCGGCGGGACTGCCAACATCAGCAATTTGCCGCGAGATACGAAATTGATCGCGAAATCCACTTCCTGAACGCTCATTCCGGGATCTCCGCCGCCCATGAGAAGGATAGCGTCATAAGCGCCTGCATCACTGCCTACCAGCCCCGGATAATACTGGCGATAGTCGACGTCGTACCCGGCTTCCGTAAACACGCTCATCACGCCAGCGTTCTCTTCCGGATAGCCCATAGCGTAATCGACTACCAGCATCTGCGGCCGTTCCGACTGTGCGGAGAGGGCGGTGCAGGGGATAAGCATGGAAAGAAAACACAGGAGAATAAAAGATCTGAATAGCGGATCTGTTATACTTCTTGTGATTTCTATTGCGGCTGTCATTCCGGGCATCGTCAGGAGATCTCTATGAGGCGTCTGCTCGTTCTGTTGTGGGTCCGATAGTGACCCCGGTACTTCGGTACGGACGACTTGGTTTTTTGATAACATTAATGACAACCCTACATTCTGTTGTGGATAAAATGATGTTTAAACTGAAACTACTCTGCCTTCTTCAACTTCTGTACCCGCTTACGGATGCGCATCTCCACTGACACCGGCAGTGGCTTGATCTCCCGCAGTGGCGGAATTTCCGGCGCCCTGCCGCTTTCTACGGTGTTTACCGTGGGCCGGGTGATCGGTTTGGGTACATAGGGAATTTTGTTCAGCAGATCATGGAGGATCATCAGTGCCGCTTCCTTGTCCGGTATCCGGTTTCGCGTCTCCGTATCCGCCCCCTGCTGGGCGTGGACAGGAATAGCCGAACCGACACATGAGGGACAACCTCCCTCACACTGACACGAATCAATCAGGACCCAGCACCCTTCCACTACAGGTTCTATGATATCGTAGACTTTCTGAGCAAAGCCGAGGCCACCGGGATATTTATCGTACACATATAGCGTGGGAACGCCGGTATTGGACGAATCAACAGTCGCGCCAATATCAACTACATCGCACATGGAAAACAGTGGAATTACTTCGGCGATCACATTGGCAATGCCGAGCAGGCCTTCCACCGGCACACGTCCCAACTCTTTGATTCGTTTCAGCGTCTCCAGCTCGGGCACAAGCCATAGCGCATTGGTCTGGAGATCCTGCGGCGGCAACTTCAAGTTGCCGAATCCGATACTGTCTCGCGAGCCGAACTTGATCTTCCTGAACATGGTGACTGTCGTGGTGACAGTGACATCTCCGAAATGAATCTTGCTTTTGTGCCATTTCTTCTGCGACTCTTCTTTGTCGATCCGGATATTGGCTTCGGTGATGGCCTGGGTGTAGTAGTCTACATCAGCTTTGCGGACATAGGCAACCCGTTGTTCCAGATCCAGGTTGTCTACGAAATAAGTTTCGGCATCATGGAGGTACACCGCCTCCGTGTGCGTTTGTGTAAACGCACCTATTTCGTCGATCGAACCGATTACCTGGTTTTCGTTGGTGGTGTCAACGATCGTATACGTGTTTTCGTTTATGTTCCTCAGGCTCACATCAGATGCCGGATAGCCACCGCCGGTCCAGTACCACTTGCCGCTAAGCGGTCGAATTTGCCTGGTTTCCTGAAGTATGTCGACAACAGCCGGGGCGTATTCACCGAAGAGGCCTTCGTCTGCCACACTGATCGGCAACTCCCGGGCGGCACAGCGTAGGTGACCGAGAATAATGTATGGATTGTCCGGATCGATCACGGCATGTTCAGGCGATTCACCGAAAAAATAGTCAGGGTGGTGCATCAGATACTGGTCGATAGGCGTGTTGTGGGCGATCAGGACCGCCAGGCTCTCTTCGGTCCCCCGTCCGGCACGCCCCGCCTGCTGCCAGGTGCTGGCGATCGAACCGGGATAACCGACCATCAGGCTGACGGAAAGCGCCCCCACGTCGATCCCCAACTCAAGTGCGCTGGTGCTGGTCACACCCAGGAGGTCCCCATCGAACAGCGCCTTCTCGATCTCCCTACGTTCTTCGGGCAGATATCCGCTCCGGTACGCGCGAATCAACCGTGACAGGGCCGGTTTTTTGTGCTGCAGGCCTTCCTGACAATACCGGTACAGTAATTCAGCTCCGTTTCGTGTCCTGACGAACGCTATGGTTGGAAACCTGCGGCTGACAAGTTCCACCATAAGGTTACTTGCGTCACTGTTGGCACTCCGACGCTCGACCATGGATTCGTCCAGATGCGGCGGATTCCAGAGAAGAAAGGACTTCGGGCCTTTGGGAGAGCCGTCGTCTTCACCGCCGACTACATTCAGCGGCACGCCAGTCATTTTTTCGGCCAGTTCTTTGGGATTGGATATGGTGGCGGAACAGCAGATGAACTGCGGATGAGCGTCGTAGTGACTGCATATACGGATCAGCCTCCGGATTACGTTGGCCACGTTGGATCCGAAGATCCCCCTATACGCGTGGATCTCGTCGATCACCACATAGCGCAAGTTGGTAAAAAAGTCACCCCAACGGGTGTGATTCGGAACGATACCCTGGTGGAGCATGTCCGGATTGGTGAGGATAATGTTTCCTTCATCCCGAAGTTTGCGCCGTGTTGCCTGGGGTGTGTCACCGTCGTACGTGCCTGCGGTTAGCGGCAGTTCAGGTGTGGCGTCCCGGTAGCGAAGCAGACCGCGCAACTGATCCTGAGCGAGTGCTTTGGTAGGAAAGAGGTACAGGGCACGGCAGGTAGGATCCGACAGGATCGTTTCCAACACCGGCACGTTATAACAGATCGTCTTGCCGCTGGCAGTAGACGTCACCACCACCACGTGCTTACCCGACCGGATATCATTTAAGGCTGCGACCTGATGGGTGTACAGCTGCGCTACGCCGAGTGATTCGAGAGTTGACTTCAGGACGGGGTGTAATGGATATCTCGGTTCGGCATACCGCGCCTCCCGTGCCGGAAGCCGCTCCGCCCGGACGATCTCATCCCCGTAGGACGTGCTGTGTTTCAGTTCGTCAAGAAATCGGGTGATCGTCATAAGGTGCCATTACTTTTAACCGGCTAGCCGGTTCATCAGGTCCACACACCGGTTGGAATAACCCCATTCGTTGTCATACCACCCCAAAACCTTGATCAAGCCATCGTCTATGATCATCGTCAGATCGGAATCCAGGATACAGGAGGCCGGGTTGTGAATGATATCCGCGGACACAATAGGGTCTTCACAATACTCCAGAACGCCCGCGAGCCGCCCATCGGCGGCGGCTTGGTACGCGGCGTTTATTTCATTGACGTCCGCAGGCATCCGCTCTACCTGGGCTACAAGATCAGTCACCGAACCATCCGGAATCGGAACGCGCACCGCCATACCGTTGAGTTTGCCGGAGAGTTCCGGAATGACCAACCCGATGGCTTCGGCGGCGCCTGTACTGGTAGGAATCATAGAAACGGCGGCAGCGCGGGCACGGCGTAGGTCGGAATGCGGCAGGTCGTGGATCCGTTGATCGCCAGTATAGGCGTGGATAGTGGTCATGGAACCTCGGATGAGGCCGTACCGCTCGTGGAGCACCGACACCATCGGCGCCAAGCAGTTTGTGGTGCAGGACGCGTTCGATACTATACGATGGGACGACGACAGCGTATCGTCATTTACGCCGAGCACAATCGTTGCGTCCACATTCGTTGCAGGAGCCGATATCAGTACCTTGGCTGCTCCGGCCTCCAAGTGGGCCTTTGCTTTACCACCGTCCGTGAAATGGCCGGTGGATTCCAGAACGATCACGGCGCCGAGGTCCTTCCACGGCAGTTGCGCAGGATCCCGCTGTGCGAGGATCGGAATGTGCCTTCCGTCGACGACTAGACCATCGTCGGCTGCTTCAACGGATCCCGCATAACGGCCGTGCACGGAGTCGTACTTTAGAAGATGGGCCAGAGTCTTGCTATCCGTCAGGTCGTTGATTCCAACTACCTGAATCCCACCCCGCTCCATAGCCGCCCGAAACACCTGGCGGCCAATCCGCCCGAAGCCGTTGATTCCGATACATATGGGCATGCATAAACTCCTTAAAGTACAATAGTAACAGTGTCCTGTAATTGTGTCTGAAAATAAGTCTAAGGCCAGAGATCGGCAACCCGCGCCGACCCGTGCAGGCTATAGGTACGCATAATGCAATTGCTTCACCTTACCCGTCAGCCAGCATACCCCGCAGCACATACTGCAGGATGCCACCGTGCCGATAGTACTCCACCTCCACCGGTGTGTCCACGCGAGCGATAGCGGTGAACGTCTTGACCGTACCCTTGTCCGAGGTGGCTCGAACGGCGAGTTCTTTCCGCGGAGCAAGGCCTTCGGCTATGCCTTCGATGTCGTACGTCTCGAAACCCGTGAGCCCGATCGTTTCTCGGTTTTCTCCGGCCTTGAACTGAAGCGGCAATACCCCCATGCCGATTAGATTGCTACGGTGGATACGCTCGTAGCTTTCCACCAAAACCGCACGTACACCCAGAAGGTTCGGTCCCTTGGCAGCCCAATCCCGCGACGAACCGGTGCCGTATTCCTGGCCGGCTATGACCACGGTCGGCACGCCATCGGCCCGGTATTTCATGGCTGCATCGTAGATGGTCACCGGTTCGCCGGCCGCGTTGAATTTGGTCCAACCGCCTTCCGTACCCGGCGCCATCTGATTGCGGAGGCGGATGTTGGCGAAGGTTCCGCGCATCATGATCTCATGGTTGCCGCGGCGAGCACCGTAGGAGTTGAATTCCCACTGAGGGACCCCGTGCTCGATCAGGTATTTACCGGCCGGACTGTCCGCCTGGATGGATCCGGCAGGAGAGATATGATCTGTCGTGACCGAGTCACCGAGCATCGCCAGGGCTTTTGCACCGTGAACATCCGTAAGTTCCGGTACATCCGCGCCCATGCCGTCAAAAAAAGGTGGTCGTTTTACGTAGGTGGATTCGCTCCAGTCGTAAAGTTCGCTCGCCGGTGAGGCCAGGTCGGCCCACTTGTCGTCACCAGTGAAAACATCCGCATAGACACTCCGAAACAGGTCTCGCTTCACCGATTGGTGGATAGCGCGCTGCACCTCCTCCGGAGCGGGCCAGATGTCCCGGAGATAGACCGGATTACCGTCAGCGCCGTCACCCAGTGGTTCGTTGTAGGGATCGAAGTCCATACGTCCCGCCAGCGCGTAGGCGACCACCAGAGGCGGCGATGCGAGATAGTTGGCACGAACGACCGGATTGACGCGACCTTCGAAATTCCTGTTTCCGCTGAGCACAGCGGCAACCACTAGATCTTTTTCTTTGATCGCATCAGATACCGGTTCCGGCACGGGGCCGCTGTTTCCAATACAGGTGGTACATCCATAACCGACGACGTGGAATTTGAGCTGTTCCAGATACTGCAAAAGGTCCATATCCTTCAGGTACTCCGTCACCACTTGGGATCCAGGAGCCAGGCTTGTCTTCACCCACGGCTTTGACCTAAGGCCCGCGGCCACTGCTTTTTTCGCCACGAGACCAGCCGCTACCAGAACTGCCGGATTGGAGGTGTTGGTACAACTCGTGATGGCGGCGATAACCACCGAACCGTGTTCCAAATCAAATTCATTGCCATCTAAATTCACATGGGCGGTATCCGCTGTCTGGGTGCCGGTACTCAGCATAGAGGCCAGCTCCTGCTGGAACAACGACTTCGATTGTTTGAGCGGCACACGGTCCTGGGGTCGCCGCGGTCCGGCCATACTCGGCTCCACCGTACTAATATCCAACCCCAGGGCGTCCTCGAAGAAAGGATCCGGCGTATCATCTGTGCGGAACAAGCCCTGCGCTTTTGCGTAGGCTTCGACCAGTTCGATGGTCTCCTCGTCCCGCCCGGTGAGCCGCATGTACGACAGTGTTTCATCATCCACCGGGAAGAAACCAACCGTAGCGCCGTATTCAGGGGCCATGTTAGAGATGGTAGCCCGGTCCGCCAGGGACAGGTGCGCTAGGCCCGGACCATAGAACTCCACGAACTTGCCTACCACACCGTGGGCACGTAGCATCTGGGTGACCGTAAGTACCAGATCTGTGGCGGTTGTGCCTTCGGGCAGGCGTCCGGAGAGCTTGAAACCGACCACTTCTGGAATCAACATCGAGACAGGCTGTCCCAGCATGGCCGCCTCGGCTTCGATACCGCCTACGCCCCATCCGATCACACCTATGCCGTTGATCATAGTGGTATGTGAATCCGTGCCCACGAGTGTATCCGGATAGGCTACCGTCACGCCGTCATCAGTCCGGGTGTGTACCACGTTGGCCAGGTATTCCAGGTTCACCTGATGCACGATGCCGGTGCCGGGAGGAACGACTCTGAAATTATTGAACGCCTGCTGGCCCCATTTAAGGAACAGATAACGCTCCTGATTCCGTTCGAATTCGCGTTCCACGTTAGCGACGTGTGCTCGGGACGATCCGAATTCATCCACCTGTACCGAATGGTCGATCACCAGATCCACGCCCTGCAGTGGATTGATTCGATCCGGATCGCCGCCCAGCTGACGGATAGAGTCACGCATGGCAGCCAGATCCACCACGGCCGGTACGCCGGTAAAATCCTGCATCAGCACGCGTGCGGGGCGGAATGCGATTTCTTTGTCGCTGTGTTCGTTTACGCTCCGGCACACCTCTTCGACGTCCTCTCTGAAAACGGTGACGCCGTCCTCATACCTCAGCAGATTCTCTACCATTACCTTTAGGGAAAACGGCAGACGGGTGACATCCAACCCCGCCTTCGCGACCATATCCAGAGCATAAAATGTATAGGTTCGTGAACCGGCCTGGAGCGTAGACCGGGCCCCGAAACTGTCCTGGTGCTTCGATGTCATAAAGTACTCCGTATTAATGAAAAGTTTAAACAGGAGAACGTAAGCGTGAGACCTGTTGTAAAATAAACATAAAAAGATGCAGAACACAAGATATGTTTACCATACCCGCATCCTGCATCCTTTAAGCGTTTCAACCGTGCATTGGAATCGGTGAATCACGCCCCTACTCCCCAAACAGGGCTACCTTGCCTTCTTCGGCTCGGACATTGCGTTCTTCTTTGTTTGCCCAGCCCATATCGCGATAGAACCGTTCATCGTATTCCCGTGATTTGACCACCACCGGCATCGCCACGGCATGGCCCATGACGAGCGCTTGCTGTTTGGTGTCTAGGCTGGCCAGCACGCTCTTGAGACCGGAGGCATTGCTGACGCCCGTGAGCACGGCGCCGATATCCTTCTCGTCGTTGAGCAGCGCGATCACCTTGGTGCCGATCTGGGACAGCACTTCCTCGTCGATGCCGGAAGGCCGCTGGTCGATGATCAGAAGTGAGACGTAATATTTCCGCATCTCCCGGGCAATGATGCCGAAGATCGTCTGCTTCGCTGCAATCGGATTCAGGAATTTATGCGCTTCTTCTATGGTGATCACCAGGTGCCTGGGCTGGTCCGCGGGGTTCCGCGTGGCAAAGTATTTCTCGCTACGGGCTACGTATTCGTGGTGTATCCGGCGTGTGATAATGTTCGCCACGAGGAGGTAGGCCAGCATGCTGGTCTGCCGTCCAAATTCCAGGACGATGTTGGTGCCCTGGTGAATGTAATCCATCATAGTCTTGATGACATCCGAGCTGAGCGGCGTCTCGGACAGGAACGGAAAATTCTTCAGGCGGGACAGTTTCCGGTACAGCGCTGAGAGCGATTCCGGGTGTGCACCGATGTTTTCGGCGAAAGCTTTAATGTCGTGCTGGCCTTCTTCGAGTAGCGTCTTCAGCCAGTCTTTACCGTACCGGTTCACTATCAGGTGCGCGGCTTCAAGCGCGGTAGGGTTCAGGCGCAGTTCTTCCTGAAGCGACAGGATATCGTCCACCCAGATCTGGTCGTACGAGATGTGCACCTCATGATCCGGCGTGGCGCCCCGCTCCCTCGATGAGACCGGGTCCAGGCTGAATACCGCGACTTTGTTGGGAAAAAGCTCTCTCAACCCCTTTGCGAACGATACTCCGTTGCGGCTCTCCTTGCGTCCACCCCATCCGTACTCGCTGTGCATATCGAAGATGAATGAAACGGCTTTTTCATTTTTTATCATCCCGCACAGCAACAGGCGTGTCAGGAACGTTTTTCCTGTGCCGGTCTTACCGAACACCCCGTTGCTGCGCTCCACCAGCCGATCAAGGTTGATACACACGGGCGTCTCCATATCCAGGGGCGTTCCCATGCTGAAGAAACGGTCATCTTCTCCCTCTACACCGAACACGCGCCCTACATCCGCTTCGGATGCATCGTATACAGGTGAAAAATGGGCTGGTATGGCCTTCACCGGTTTGACGTCCTCATCGCCAGTCAGCACCTCGCCAATCCCCATGCTGAGCATAGGACGCAGGCTGACCGTCGCGTAAGTGCTCTGCCCGCTCAGTACCTCCCTCACAAGCTGATCTTCTTGATCGGGCGGGTTGATCAGGATTTCCGGGTTCCTCGCGTCCAGTTTCATATCTGTAATCATCGAAAAGAACTCGTTCTTCTTCCCCCGGATCACGACGAACTTACCGGCCTTCACGTCTTCCACATCCTGAAGGGCATCCAGTTTCATCTCCATCCCGTCGATCAGCGATCCCTGGGTAATAACGCCAATTAGGGTGGGGTCTTCACTCATATTTTGGTACTCCGTAGATTTCATGCATCAGCAATACAAGCAGGTTTGCTGCGTCTGAAATGAATCCCAAACGTAATCAATACCTATACATATGTCAAGTATTTTTATGTTTGGTAGTATTGGGGAGGTCATTATACACGGCTTGTTTATGAGGCTTTTCACATACATTTCGAATTTCAATTTCTAGAAGAAAAGAACCGGATTAAATACGCGTTACAGGCGTCGACATTGCTCCCGGACCCAACCTAAAGTGTTGATTCGATGGCTGTTGCCTTCGACCCGATTGAAACGTACCGGTTGAGACCATGTACACTGAACGGGATTACCTTTGATAATTATTCAGCTTTACTGCAGGGGCAAGGGACTGCAGAGCATTTCGACGCGGCTCGTCACTGCGAGGTCCCCTGGATTCTCTTCTAACCATTTCCTGATCCTGTCGGCGTTCGACCTGGAGTGCGCTACGTTGGAAACGGAGCGATCGGAAGCCCATGCCGTAAGTGGGGAATCAAGCGGATTTATCTAGGCCGCCCCGGGCAAATCGGGATGCCCGCCAAACGAAATTACACACCGCTTCTTCAGTCATTAGAATTAGCATCAACGAGTTGGAGAATTACTTTTACGCATCTCTAGGAGAACACCAACAAACATCCCCAAAGCCATCCCAATTCCCGCTCCCAAAGCAAATCCTGTTACAGTCCCTCCTTCTATGACGATAAAAGCACCGAATAATACCCCCAGGCCTATACCTATCCATAGACCTACACTCATAGGGCTATGAGAGCTCTCTTCTTCACTCATCATAAAACTGCTCTTTTCATTACTTTCCTGAGACGGATCCGATTTATACACTTCAAAATTTATGGTGTCTATTCGGAGCCCTCGTATGCTAACCATAGCTATTACCTGAAGATACAAGCTCATGGCAAAAGGTTCCAGGTGACGCAATTCAATTGCATGAAGGGTCACATTTATTACGATAAACAAGGTCGCCGCAATACTTACAAAAACCAGTTGTTTCGCGGTGAGCTTTGTCTGCCTTATTCGATCTTCATATGCCTGATATGGGTCTTGTTTTTGTCCATACAGATTCCAGAAAATTATTCCTGCGAAAAAAAGGTTCATCGCCGTCATCCCAACTACATTCCAATATCCACCAAACCAGGGGAATTCGAATTGTTCAATATAAACGACGAACACTATTAAGCCGGCATACACGGACATCACCATGCTGATCATTGTGGGTGAAATCACATCCGACAGGCGGCGAGGATGCAGTTCGGCTTTTCGAGTGGTGCTCGCATTTCTCATGAGTTTAAAATATTTTAAAGACGCCACTTCTACGAGTATTAAGGGGACAAGCTGGATCATAAAATACGGGAACACTACATCCCATCTACCTGAATAGCCTAGCATCACCGCCAGAAGCACCAGGCCGACCAGAAGGATCCCTATGTTCATATACCTGAAATTGCGCAGACTTTTCTCGTAATATTCGAACGGTTCCGGATAGAGTTTAGGAAATTCGGATGGTGGATATGATTCGAACACATACCTTATCCGCTTGGATATTTTTCCTGGCAAATACAAAGAGACAAGAAGAATCTGGCTTAAAAATACAATGTAGAATAAAATATCGATTGGCATGACTATCTCCTTAATTGTTGCGGTTATTCATGACATTTCCAAATGCAATCCGGATTTCAGAATCCGTTACGCCTGATTCTCTAAATACCCTGATTGTTTCACTTAATTGGGACACGACCCACTGATTCAAATCGACCGTGCTGTTGGCCTTGGCATCCTGGTGAACGAAAGTACCGCGATATCCTCTGGTTTCAATGACTGAATCCCGTTCCAATAGACGGTAAGCCTTGGCCACTGTGTTGTGGTTTAGATCCAGATCGTTTGCAAGCTGCCTGATGGAAGGCAGTGCGGATCCTGAGCTTAGCTCGTCACTGAGCACAGCCTTTTTGATTTGATCAACCAATTGGGCAAACAACGGAACTGAATCGCTGGTGTTGATGACTATTTCCACAGATGTATTCTCCTACATGTACTGGTTTACTAGATAGCACATACCATTTGACCTAATAGTACATATATATCATACAATATGCAAGTAAAAATTAGCATTCTTCGAAAAATTTATCTGAACACATATAGCCTGATTAATTCATAACTGATATTGCGCGGAAAGGAGAGCCCCGTAAACCGGCTCATGGCGAAACATCAGCCACCGTCTGTTTCGGACGTTCACCACGGGCGACCCGGCCTATCATGGGGCGTAGGCCTACCAATGCTTCGGGCGGTTGCTCCAGGTATTTGCCGTCGATGGTAGCTCACGCCGGGAAGTGATCGACTGTGATTCTGTGATTCGGAGAATCAGGTCAGGGTTGCCTTAATACCCGATGTCACCGGCAGGCGCCCCTGTCGCAATCCGAGAGGCGGAGGAGATTGGCGACCTGAAAACCTCACGACCTTTTCAGCCATCGCCAAACGTTTATAGAAAACAGGATTCTTTGATTACATTCTTCAACTGAAAGTGACAATCTTAATAACTTGATTTCTGAAAAAACATACCTATCTTTTCCACGTGCGAAAAATATTAAACTATAAACGATCAAGCTATATGGTAATCTCACTAAACAAAAGAAATCCAGCGGCCCTCCCGGAAACTCACATTCAAAAAGGCCTCCGGTGAACGCCTTGAAGCAAGGCTCGAGACATACGCGCCGACCGCAACTTCGAACCGAACGGTGACTGGGACGACGCACAGAGGCAACGCCTTCAGGAGATAACGCACCGGTGTCCTGCATGCCGCACGCTCGATTCATAGATCTTGGTACGGATGTCATTCAAATAATCCCATATGCAGAAATAGAGGGCAGATGAACTACAATTTCGACGAAGTCATACCGAGAAACCACACCAGATCCTATAAGTGGGATTTCAGAAAAGACGGCGGTAAGGTAGTCCACTGGGATGGCGCCGATCCGATACACGGTGCGGATCAAATCCTGCCTATGTGGCTGGCCGACATGGACTTCCCGAGTCCTCAGCCGGTAACAGACGCTCTGGCGGAGCGGGTGCGCCATGGCGTATACGGTTACACCTATGCGGACAATGCCCTACACGACTCCGTGGTCAACTGGATGCAAAAGCGGCACAACTGGGACCTATCGAGCGACTGGGTCCGCATCGTCCCGGCAGGTATCGTTCCGGGGTTACATATGCTGGTGCGGACCTACGTCAATCCCGGCGAAAAAGTTCTGATCCAGCCGCCGGTCTACTATCCGTTTTCGTTTGCCATCGCGAACAACGGCGGAGAAATCGTTAACAATCCGCTGATCTATGAAGACGGCAGATATTACATGGACTATGAAGATCTGGAACGCAAGACCGCGGACCCGAGCGTTAAAATGGCCATTCTGTGTAGCCCTCATAACCCTGTCGGCCGGGTGTGGACCCGGGAGGAATTGTCCCGTTTCGCCGAGATATGCCTCCGCAACGACGTCCTCATCATAGCCGACGAGGTGCATTGCGACCTGACCTACGACAGCGTCACTTTCGTACCGTTCTGTACTCTGGACCAGGAAGTCTCTGAGAAAACCGTCGTGTGTAACGCGCCCAGCAAGACGTTCAACCTGGCCGGCCTCCAGACCTCAAACCTTATCATTCCCGGCGAAGCGCTGCGCGCCCGGTTCGACCACACGCTCAAGGTGCTTGGACTGTTCGGCCTCAACCCGTTCTCCGCCCTAGCCCTCGAAACAGCCTACAACGAAGGCGATGAATGGCTGGACCAGCTGATGACCTACATCCAGGGCAACTACGGCTATATGGACGCCTATTTCGCTGAACATCTGCCGCAGCTTTCCACAATCAAACCAGAGGCCACCTACCTGGTCTGGTTCGATTGCCGCAATCTGGGCCTGGGCAAAGACGCCCTGGAAGACCTGATGTTCAACAAGGCAAAGATCTATTTCGACGAAGGCTACATCTTCGGTGAAGAAGGCGAAGGCTTCGAACGGATCAACATCGCATGTCCGAGGGTGATCTTGGTGGATGCGATGGAGAGAATTAGAAAAGCTGTTGACGTATTGAACTGATCTAAAGGGGATACCATGGATCTATCGTTCGGACGGGCTGTTTACGAAAAAACTCTGAAACTGACGGAAGAGGGGAAAGACGCCAATCAGGTGGCCAAGATAGTGTGTGATCAAGATGCCGCTGGAAACAACTACGGCATCGGAATAATGCTGGACAGCAACGGGCATCCGATGGAGACATCGCCCACGCTCCTGGCGTCTACACGCGCGGAGTTGGATCAGAGTACCGCCGGCAATTATATGAGTTCTGCAGCGCATATGGACCTGTTGAAGGCGGCCATACTGGAGTGGCAACAGATTCCGAAGTCCTGCTGGGACCATTTTACTCTGACGCTCCCTTCCGACGCCGGCACGGGCGCGGTGCGAACCGCTGTGGATATCCTGCTGATGACGAACCCCGCGCTCGATACGCTGGGACTTGAAACGCTGGGATGGCCCGCGTACAAATCTATCGCCGGAGTGCAGCGGCTTGCGTGGAAAGAATACTTTGGAGACGCGATCATGACCGATCCGGGGTTGCTGCCCATATACCAGGCCGGTCCGATGAACACCACCGGCCTGGTCCGCAGTCCCGACGTCATCGAGGCGCGGGCACAGGCGGCGGCACGCCGTAAGACCCCGGTTATCCTGGACCGTGCTTATTCCGGGTTCGAATGCGCCCGCCTGCTGGAGACGCACTCTTACGCGGATGTGATGCGCACCAGCTACGATCACCAAATCCGACCGTTTATCGAACAGGGCGTGTCGTTCGCGCTGGCCATCAGTCCCACCAAATCTTTCGTCACGTTCTCTCTGCGTCCCGCCGGTATCCTCCTGCTTTACTCGCCGGATACGTCGCAGACGCAAGACATGAATAAGACCGTCAATATCATTCTTCGCGCCCGCGGTTCCGGCTTCGAGCATCCCATCACAAGGGCGTTCGTCAAGGCAATGTTAAACGACCGGCCGAGCCTGGAAACGGAACACCGGCTCGCCCTTGAACGGGTCGCCGAAGCCGAAGCCCTGTGGCGTAAACTGGCAGAAGGCACCAGCCTCGCATACCAGTTCTCAGATTCCTACTCAGGCCTGTTCCGAAACCCCCAGGTCAAAGAAGGTGCCCAGGCCCATATCTACAACGAACACCTCTACCCGGTCTTCTCCGCCGACCGCTGCCGGCTGAATGTTACCGGCATTCCAGCGGACGAAGCAATCGCCAGAGAACATGTGAGAGTGTTTGCGGAACAATGTTATTGATATTGATTAACGAAATACCCCTTGTTCTATCGGCCGAACATGGAATGTATGGGTTTTGGCGCTAAAAAACACTTTTACGTAAGTGGCTCCGTGTATTTTGTTCCGTCACCTATCTCGAAGGAGTCCCCATGTCTAAAAAGATCATCCGTGTGGCCATCGGAGGTCAGGGCCGCAGCGGTTACAACATTCACGCCAATTGGTTGAAGCAGGACCTGGAGAAGTACAGAATCGTGGCCGTGGCCGATCAACTTGCTGAGCGGCGGAAAGATGCAATGGAGGATTTCGGTGCAAAAACGTACAGCGACTGGAAGAAAATGGTCGCAGAGGCCGACTTCGACCTGTTCGTGAACGCGCTGCCCAGTCCGTGTCACGTGCCCGGTACGATCTCCGCATTGAACGCTGGCAAGCACGTGCTCTGCGAGAAACCTATGGCCAAAACCGTACGCGACTTCGACCGCATGTTGGCCGCCGCCAAGAAGAACAAGCGGATGTTAGCGCCGTTTCACAACAACCGGCATCAACCGTTTTTTGATAAGATGCAGGAAATCATCGCCTCTGGGGTTCTCGGGAAGATCGTATACATCCGGTCGTCATGGGGCGGCTTCAGCCGCCGGTGGGACTGGCAGACGTGGCAGGAAAACATGGGCGGCGGCCTGCTCAACACCGGTCCCCACGCAATCGATCAGGCACTGTTACTGTTCGGCTGGAACCGCACGCCAAAAGTGTTCTGTCGCATGGATTGCAACAACGCATTCGGTGCGGACGGCGACGACCACTGTACCGTGACGCTCTACGACCCGCGTCGGCAAGCGCCACAGATCGACATTATTGTCAGTGGCTACCTGGCGTATCCTCAATCCGACCTTTACACCGTAAGCGGCACACACGGCGGACTAACCGGTGGCGCAACCGAACTGCGGTGGCGCTATTTCAATCATAAGAATGCACCAAAGCAGAAAATGTGGACCTGGTCCGTAGACCGCCAATACCCTCGAGAAGATCTTCCCTGGGAAGAGCACTCTTGGAGCCTGGAAGAAGCCAAACAGGACAAAGCCGTCGGGTACACCCTCCCTTCGTTCCAGAGCGGACCGGCGTTGATCTATCAGAACGTATACGATGTAATCCGTAACAGGGCTAAGCTTCTCGTCACGACTGCGCAGGTGCGAAAGCAGATCGCGGTAATAGAGGAATGTCACCGGCAGAACCGGCTGCCGAAAAGGAAGGGATGACGGTGGTTGTTCCAAAAACATCAAATGTATTTCTGATTCTCCAACACGTCATGCCCATAGTGTAGCCGGATCGATTTCCCTGGAGAACAACCCTGGTATCCCTGCTGAACCTGACTCCGAAGAGAGACCTCGGCACAACCCAGGAAATCACAGCTCATGCATCACACGCAACGCTACCGACACACCATCATCCCTGGCGTCGAACTGAAACGGTCTCCCGTGATTTCCTGCCTCCTAAAGTGTTTACTGCTTC
>CAYYIS010000007.1:0-33476 GCA_964470965.1 uncultured Gemmatimonadota bacterium
CCGGTAGCGGCATCCATAAGAATCAGGCTCGGTCCATCGCTAATCAGGAGACAATCCTGACCATTACCGCGAAGGTCTCCGAAGAAACACAGATCACCGGTTTCCGGGCTGTGCCAGCATACCGTGCCGTCCAGTGAAACCATGCGTAATCGGTTGTCGCAAATGAGAAGTACCGGTTCACCCAGATGTATGACCTGTTCGATCCAGCCGATTTCTCCTCCGATCTCAATCGAAGACCAGATATCCGGTGAATCGGACATGTTACACTTGAGTGGTGAAAAACCGGTAATCTGGCCATCGTGCAGGGTCCGCGGCCAGTCCCGGTTGTGCAATTCCCGGGATCGGATGCCCGGTAACAGAGGATGGGAGGCGATCTGGGACATAAAGGAATCAGCCATTCGTCAACGCTTCCATCTCCGCCCACTGTTTCCTACCCAGGTCTTTGATGCGAACATCGTCCCATTTCTCCAAATATCTGTAGCTGGGATGGCCGGGCCGGTCTTTGCATGGGTTGTGCTTTGTGTTGTAGCAGCAAATCAGGCTCCACCGGGGATCGTCGCTCTCATTGGGGTCCGAACAATGCAGGAGGTTGGCATGGAAGAACAGGGCGGTACCGGGGTTCATCTCACAGTATACAAGATCCAGGTGTTTCTTGACCAGTTTTATCCGCTCGGGATCGGCGCCTACCTGGGTGCCGTAACGCCCGTGTTCGATACGGCCAAGCTTATGGGAACCGCGCAGCACTTGAAGGCATCCGTTGCCCTTGTAGGCGCGATCCACAGCGATGTAGCAGCTTGCCATTTCCGGGAAGATCGCTTCATTGTGATACCAGTAACCGTAATCCTGATGCCACTCCCACGCTCCGCCGATACGAGGTTCCTTTACCATCATTTTGTAATGGTAAAGATAAACTTCATCCGCCATCACCTGCTCCATGGTGTCCACGATACGATGGCTGTGGCAGAACCCGTTATAGATATCTTCCCTGTCGATATCGGACGTAAGCCATAGCTTGCTCTCTCGGCCTGCAGTGTCTGTCGAGGCATGCACTGCATCCGACTTTTCCTGATCCGCCTTGCCGATCTTCAACAGAAGGTCCATCTCTTCGTTGTCGAACAAATCTTCGATCATCAGGTATCCGTCTTCGTTGAACTGCTCGATCTGTGCGCTTGTCACCTGGTAGCGATACATCAGAATCCTCCCGGCAGATAGTTGCCGAATTATAAACGCTCTATTTTCTCTTCCTCCGGTCGTAAGATCTTCCACTGCTTTCCGTTGCCGCCTGAAACCGTTGCCGCCTGGTACGATACGATGAAAGCCCGGCGGCGCTGGCTGGTACGGTTGCCGGCGGAACCGTGCCAGAGCAGGGCACTGAAGAGAATCATAGACCCCGCGTTGATCGGGCAGAATATACGTTCGCTCATATTCACCTCCACGTCCATGGCGAGCGTGCAGGTGCCGGTCTTTCGGATCCTGGTGGATTGGAGACCGCTTGTATGGCTTCCGGGAATCAGTTCGAGGCAGCCATGCTCGATTTCCGTGTCCTGTAACGGGATCCACACTGACATACGGTTCTCACTTTGGGAATGTTTCGTATAATACGCGTCGTCCTGGTGCCAGTGGCAGATTACGTCGTCGAACGGCTCCTTTGTAACCAGTTTGGCCGAGTAGATTGCGATACCGGGATGTACGATCGGCGCCACCATGTCGAGGATGCGTTCGTCCGCGCAGAACACTTCAGTAGCCTTGCTGACCAGTCCCAGGCTCATGATCCATCCTCTGCCGGAGGCCCCATCCCCGACGCCGGTTGCCATAAGGCGATCCAGTTCCTGATCCATGGTGTTCAGTTCATCACCTGTGAAGACGTCGTCCACGACAACATAGCCCTGTTCGTGGTAGGAAACGATCTGTGCGTCCGTGAGAGATCGTCCCATCTCAGTAACTCCTTCCAGTCGGTGATGCGTCCGATGTCCGGGCTCTTTCGGCCCGGGCGGTCCGCTTTACGCGGGACCAGTAGTTGTCGATTGGAATGTCTCGCTTGATCGCTGGCAATCGGAACGTAAGGGTATAGGCGCGGCGGGGTTGGTGTGTGGTGTTGGCGGCGGCATAGTGCAGCATATACGCCGCATGCAGGGTCGCTCCGCCGGCCGGTATGGGGCAGGGCACGCCTCTGGACGCCCATTCTTCCGGATCGTCCACCTCGAGACCGTGGATGCGCGGATCTTGGCCTATGCTGTGGTGTGGCAAAACGTCCATGGTGTGGCTGCCCGGCACAAAGTGGAGACAACCCGATTCAACCGTCACGTCATCCAGGGGCATCCAGATGTTAATACCGCGGGAAATGGTTGTAGGATCGTGGTACGCCTGATCCTGATGCCAGGGAGTCACCGCGCCGATTCCCGGTGGTTTGTAGATCATGTGCTCGCCGTTGTGCGGTGACATTTCGTCGCCCAGAAGCTGATGCGCTATGGCCTT
Organism: uncultured Gemmatimonadota bacterium; assembly: GCA_964470965.1. GTDB lineage: Bacteria > JAAXHH01 > JAAXHH01 > JAAXHH01 > JABIQT01 > CAYYIS01. Next base: position 2,476 of record CAYYIS010000007.1, read on the forward strand.
CGCGTTACGGCGGTACTGCGTTTCCAGAAGCTCCGGCGCATACCGGCTTGGGTTCAGCAATTGCGGCAACGCCGGCCGATCATTTTCGTCTGTTCCGGCCAAGTCGAACTGATTGCCTTCCTCCCAGCCCACTTTGTCCGCGAACAGCCGGTCATAGATCACCCTTAACTGTCCGACTTCATACTGTGTGGTGATGGCGCCAAGAGAAAGGTAACCGTTGCTACGATAGAACGCGATCTGTTCTTCGGTTAGTGCTGTGGTGGGCCCAGACATGATACTTCCCTTGTCAGATTTTCAGAATTCTACACCCTTGGGATTCTACATCATCGAACCATGATTCTTCTGCCAATGCGTTTCTCCGTGCAATGGCAACTATAGTAGGCTGATATCGCTTGCCCATTCTGATCTCTATATAGGGATCAGAACGCCACTCCTGCGAAACTTGGGATCGGTGAGATCTTGTTTTCCGTAGGCGTGACCCTTATCACAATTATCACCATAACACACCGAATAGCAATGCTGATGCCAGCGCCAGGTAGCCGAATACGAGGAAACCGGGCCGCCTGAACCAGGATAGACCGCCGGGAGGAACCTCGAACGGAAAGGCTGGTCTGACCGGCGCTTCGGCCAGGGTTTTCTGTAGCCAAGTGCCTTCCAGGACCCGCAGGCGGTGGGCCATACGATCACGAAGGTCTGGAATATGTTCGTGGGGGACGTATACGAGTCCCTGGAGTTCCTCGTCAGTAGCAGGGCCGCGATCCATAGAGATGATCCGATCCGCGATCATCATGGCGACTGCAGGAATTATGATGTTCCACAGATAAGCCCACCAGGTGTGAGTGTACCAGACCGGCAACCCCCATTCATAAGTCTCTGCCAGGATCGCTGAGATACCGTACGCCAGGCCAGCCAGCAAACCGATGAGACCGGTGGCGCGGTGTACCCGGGTGAATATACCCATCAGAATCACCGTCATCAGCGGTACGGCGATTGCGCCCGCCAGGCGCAGGTAAAACAGCAACATGCCCTCCTGGATGAATGGCACATACGCGAACCCGAGGGCGATGATGAACGGTACCGTGATGCGCCCTATGCGGGTGTAGTGAGCATCAGATTCATTGCGAACGATAAATCGGGCGTAAATGTCCCGGACGAACAGGCTTGAGATGCCGATGCCGATGGAATCAAATGTGGAATAACCGCCGGCGATCACACCTGCCATCACCAGCCCGACCAGCCCGGGCGGCAGGTATCGGGCGACCATGAGGGGGTACGCCTGGTCCGGTTGTGCCAGATCTGGGAAGTCCGCACGGGCCAGCGGTCCCATACTTACGTTGAACCAAAGGCAGATCGCGGTGGCGCCGGCCGCCACGAGCGTCGCCATCTTGAAATCCCATTCCGACCGGGCACCGAGAAACCGAATGGTTTCGTACTGATTCACCACCACATACATGGTCAGCACAACGATGAATCCAAACACTACCACCATCGGAGGCACCCCGTCTGGTGCATAGCCGCCGACGTGTAGCAGTGTGTCCGGCAACTGTGGATCGACCGCGGCCAGCCGGGCGTGGAGTCCGTCCCACCCGCCGGTGTTGTACCACACCACGCTCCAGAGTACGAGCGACGCGACGATCATGGCAATGCCCTGCATGGCGTCCGTAAATACGCCGGCCTGCAGACCGCCCCGCATAATGTACAGAATGGCCGTAAACGCGATGCCGCCTACCATGATCCAGCTCCATTGCGGGTCGATGCCAGCCAGCACACTCAGCATAAGGTACATTGAAAAAAAGATATTGCCCAGCACGTTGGTGCGGGACTGGATGTTTATCAAAACTGCCATCACCCGCACCGCCGGTCCGAAGCGGAATTCGAGCCATTCTGCGTTGGTGAAAACGCCGGAGCGGTACATTGGGATAATCACGAAGAAACCAAGGACAAACCATCCCACCGCGATGCCGAGCCACCACTGGGATAGCTGTGAGAGCCCCAGGTTATAAGCGCCGCCTGCGATGGCGACATAGTCGCCGCTGTCGACCGCTGTACCGAACGCGGACAATCCAATCGCCCACCAGGGCATGGATTTCGCGGCCAGGTACCAGTCGAAGCTTGCTCGCTTGTCTCGGAACGCGTAGAGACCATAAGCGACAATGCCGCCATTTATGATGAGAACGACAAGCCAGTCGATGAATGACATAGGGTGCTATCCGTTATCTCGGAAGATGATAACCCTGCTTCACCACCTGGATACGGTACAGACCGTTTCCGGCGGTGATATACAGGGTGTGGCTATTGGCGCCGCGACCGAAGCTCGCGTTTCTGGGTATGATATCAAAGGGTATAAATGCCCGTTCTTCCCCATCAGGCGACCGGATCGCGACACCCAGTCGCTTCGAGTTGCATTCTGTAACGTAGAGGTTGCCTTCTACATCTACGGTCATTCCATCCGGGCCATCTTGGGGAGAGTAGTCGACCAGGGTTTTACGAAATGTAGCCGTACCATCCCCATGCAGATCGTATGCCTTCAATGCCATTTGGCCCTTCTGGAGGGAGATACCGGGGGGAAGGTTTACACCGACGGCGCCGTTGTCATGGCTGACAACATACAGGGAGCGCTGATCCGGAGAGACGGCTATACCGTTCGGTTTGCCCACGTCCGCTAAGATCCGGTGAATCGATCCGTCCGTATCGATGCGGTACACACCCATTACCGGTTGCTCGATCGGCTCATGTCCTAAATAGCGGGGATCGGTGAAGTAGATGCGGCCTTGTTCATCGATGGCAATGTCGTTGGGCGCATTGAACGGACGCCCCTCGTACATTCCGGCGATGATGTAAGTCTTGCCCGTAGCCATGTTTGTCCTTGTCACACGCTGCCCGCCGTAATCGGCGCCTTCGGCTACGATCAGGCGGTCCTGCGCGTCGAACATCATGCCGTTGGACATTCCGCTGGGCGACCGGAATATGGTGGTTTCGCCGGTTGTCGGGTTGTATTTCCAGATATGGCCCGCATCTACGCCGTCCTCTATGTTGGCGGCTGTGTTGGTGATTTCGCTGAAATACACCGTCCCGTCCGGTCCGACGGCCGGACCTTCGGTTATATCCAGTCCTCCATTCCAAAGCAACTCCAAACGGGCGTCCGACGAGAGGTAAGCCGGATCACCGGTCGGCGGAGAAGACTGGGCTTGGGTAGATGAAATCAGAAATGTTGCCACTGCCGATACAACCAGGAGTCTGCTACACTGCCAACCTGAATAGCGATGATTCATAAAAACCTCCTTAAAAGGCAACAACCACCAAGACGCTGGTCTCCATTTGTCGCCGGGGTGGCGAACCGGAGTACAAATATCTGTCTCTGGAAAAATCAAGTATATGCCTCGCACCGTTGCCGCGTCAAGCCGATAATCGATTGACAGTCTTCACCTGAATGCCTATTGTTTGTTTCCACCCCGATCAGATCAAATACCACGGTCTACATAAGACCCAATCAGGGAGTAATCTCATGGACGTTAGCAGACGCGAATTTATCGGAATGGTTTCGGCTACGGCCGCCGCTGCCGGGCTGGCATGCGGCGATAATCCGGGCACGGAAGAGGCGGTCCACGCACCTCCCGGCGATGACCCGCTGAACATCCGAAAGGATTTCCCGGTCGTGTACAACAGCGTGTACCTGAACAGCCCCTACATCACCCCATCACCGCAGCAGGCGGTCAATGCCGCCAAGGAATTTCTGGACCGGAAAGCGAGTGATCCGGTTATGCTCGGTGACATGCTGGGTGTGGAAACCGCAACGCGTCAGAAATTCGCGCGACTGGTCGGTGCTTCCGAAGGGGAGATCGGTATGCTCTCGGCCACAAGTGAAGGTGAGAACATCGTGACCTCCTCGATCGGGCTGAAGCGCGGTGACAATATTGTGATAGACGATTTGCACTACAACACCACCTATGTCCTATACAACCACCTGGCAAGAGAACTGGGTATCGAAGTGCGGACAGTCAAGAACGAGGACGGTGCGGCACTGCCGGAGGCTTTCGAGAAGCTGGTAGACGGAAGGACTCGGCTGATCTCCGTCGCCTGGGTCTCCCATCAAAACGGTTACTGCCATGACCTGAAGGCGTTGGCCGACATCGCCCACGCCCGCAACGCCTACCTCTACGCCGACGCGATCCAGGGCGTGGGTATGTTGGCGCTGAATGTGAAAGACACGGGTGTCGATTTCCTCACTGCCGGTACCTATAAATGGCTACTAGGGGGCTTTGGCGCCGCGCCGTTCTACGTGAGCGAATCGGTGATGGATCGCATTCAGCCTGACCGCATCGGCTGGCGCAATGTGGTGGATGAAAAAGCCGACGAAATCGAACTACATTCCGACGCCCGGAAATTCGGTTTTGCAACCCCCGCGTTCGGCCCGCTTTACCAGCTCAGCGCCGGGCTTGATTACCTGCTCAACGTCGGAGTCGAAAACATAGAACGCCACGCAGTAGGTCTGGCCCACTCGCTCCACCAGGGATTGATGGACCAGGGCTTCAAACTCAAAACCCCTGCCGGAAATCGTTCCGCCACTCTGGCCTTTGAGCACGGTGCCGATCCGGAGGCCGCAAAAAAGTCGCTCGATGACGCCAAGATCAAGATCTCACTGCGGGAAGGCGGTTCTCAGATTCGGGCGGGGGTGGCGTTATTCAACAACAAACAGGATGTGGAAGCGCTTCTGGATATAACTGGAACGTGGGGGTGAGGTAAGCCAAAACATAAGACCCTTGCTTCCGTCGGTGAATTGAGCTATGCAGCGGCTTGTAAGGTTGACTTGCCAGTACATCAATCTGCCTGTCCATCTCCTGCGCTGCGTGACTGAAGGACGGATACACGTTTCCGTTTAAGCCTCCGGTCAGATCAAGTGTGCCATCCCCCATCATATGCGCACCCGATCAGCAGGTCACCCACACCGGCATCGTCTTTAGGTGTTCTTCCCGATGTTTGGACTTCGGCTCATAATTCCGTATCTTTCCGCCGAAGGTGATGTTGCGAGGATTGTCGATGTTACCGGGAAATGTTTACTCGGGTTCAGTTGCCGCATTCTGACCATGCTGTGGTGTATGAATACCACCTCTCCTGATTGAATTATAGTCACGGCCTGTCACCCATTCCCCGACTTCGCGAGGATAAACCGCGTAGGGGATCTGATGGAGGCCAGTAGATTCCTTTGATATGAGATGTTGCCAGATTCAGGTAGATATCTGTACCAAGGCTGGGCATGCACCGTGGATATTTGGACAGCTTTTATTAAGAGGTCCAGAAAGCCTGGCAGGTTGCCTGCGAGACACGCTGCGCGTGCCATAAGGCAAACGTCTATTTTGCGATGTAAATCTTTGTATAATCGAAATGTCGGCCCACGTTTCCATCGGGGTGTTTCTTGTAGCCCTTGACCCATGGTTTTCGCAGTTGCAGGCCTTGAGGATGGTAGACGAATGCGGCTGCGTAATCGGAAACGAGTGTGCGTTCCGCCTGTTTATACAGCTGGGTGCGACGTGCGGCGTCCGTGATTTGAATGGCCTGTTGAAGAAGATTGTCGAATGTCCCGTTCACCCAATCTTGTCTTCCCGCGCCTTTAGGCTGGGATCGCCAGGTCATATCAAGCATGTTGCGTGGATCGAGATAGTCAGCGCCGAAATTGATGAAACCGATATTCATCTGCCAACCGAACAGCGCATTCATATAGGCGGTATCATCGGAAGAGCGGAGCTCGAGGTCCACACCCAGTGTCTCTTTGACCATACTCTGTATAGCCACGGCCACACGCCGAGTTGTGGGATCCGGCGCCCGGAGCCACAATTCCTGTTTAGGGAAACCGCGGCCCTTGGGGTAGCCGGCTTCTGCCATCAACTGTGCCGCTCGTTTAGGGTTGAACTGCTGGATCGGTTTGTAAGCCGGGCCGTCGTAGTCTTCGAATCCCGGGGGGAGCATGGAGTAGGCAGGTGTTGCGACGCCACGCAGTACGGCTTGGACGATGGCCTCCCGGTTAATGGAACGGGACAATGCTTCACGCACCCGGATGTCATCGAATGGCGGTACCTGCGTCCGAAAAAACAGGTACCAGGTGGCCGGATTAGACATCTGCACCAGTTCTTTGCTCAAAACCGGATCGTTCCGGATGCGATCCACTTCACTCAAGTCGACATTTTCGATGTCGACCTCGTTGGTTTCATAAGGCAGAATATTGGCGGCGGCCTGGTCACGGAACGGATGGATCACCTGCTCCAGGTAAGGCTGGTTCGGGCCGTTGTAGTTGGGGTCCGGTACAAACGTCATGTGACTGCCACGAACCCATTCTTTGATCTTGAACCCTGAATTGGTCACTATATTACCACCGTCGGTCCACTTGCGTCCGTGTTTTTCGACCGCCCATTTCGGTACCGGAAACGCATCGCCGAACGAGACTACGTGGGGGAGATATGGCGCGGGATGTTCCGTCTCGATCACAAGCGTCAGGTCATCTATTGCCTTGATTCCGAGAGAGGTCAGGTCCTGGTTTTTTCCATGATTAATGTCCCTCGCGTTCTTGATGTCATAGTAGAAAAACGCGTAGATATTGGCTGAGGCAGGGTCCACCATCCTGCGGTACGCGTATACAAAATCGTGGGCGGTAACTGGTCGGCCGTCACTCCAACGCGCGTCCTTACGCATGTAAAATTCCCACCGGGTCGCGCTCTCGTTAGTCTCCCAACGCTCTGCGGCCCCCGCTACGGGGATCATATCTTCATCTCTTGTGAGGATGGGCTCGAACGGCAGGATGGTGCCCCGGGTATCGTAGGGAAAGATGCTGGAGTCGAGGCTGATCGGTTCGGGCGACATGTGACGGATGATCTGTTTAGCCAGGGGCGCAGCATCCGGGGGGAGCATCTTTCCTACGGAGTTGACAATTCGTTCCGCCTGGGGGTAGACGATGGCCGGGAGGGATACGATTCCCAACAAGAATATATATAATGCTTTGTTGTTTGAGCATGTTTTCATGGTGGGCCTTTCTGGGGATCCTTTAGAAGAAAGTATCCAATTAGTGGTGTCTATCCAAGGTGTTTGGGCAGAGGATCCTGATATGTCGGAGTGATCTCTGGCCACCCTTACCTGCTGTGCAATGCGAGCGGGGCGACTGTATTGGGTGCATCCGGCGGAATATCTACACCCTGTAACCGACAGAAAGGTTTGAGGCCGGTCTATCGTAGGGTAAAATGGAGAAAAAAAATCGGCAGGTCAATGGTAATTACCATTTAGCGTAAACTGTCATACTCTACACGTTTCTGTCGGTTTGAAGCCATCAACCACTGTATCGGCGAGATGGGCCGGACATCAGAAAAATGCAAGATATTGTTCTCCGCTAAGGAGGCGTTTCGAAGGAATTCAATAGCGGTGGGGATAGTCAGTAGGCAATGCCGTATTCTAAGACGTGCGATCCCTTTGTTTTTTTAAGGAACGGTACCTTTATATAATTGGAATCAGGAAAATACGCTTTGGGCAATTAGACCGTCAGTTCCGTCTCTTTTACCGGTTCAGAACGTCCTCTCGTCTCATTGCCAAACTCAATTCCTCGCCAGACAACGAGCGTTTCCAGTATAAACCCGCACAGCAGGGCGGCAACACCCCTTGTAGCGCCTGGCAGATCTTCCGGCAGGAGTAGCAGCATTACTAGGATCGCCAGTACCCGGGCCGGTCCGCTCGGAGCCAGTGCCTTTGTTCTGTGCTGGATCAGGCCAATACCGTGCAGGTAGGCCCGGATCGAAACGGTAAGCGGGAAGAACGAGAACAGTATCAGAGGAGTGGCGCAGATCAGGGCCAGGTCCGGCGGGACGCCAATCAGAGTTTCCAGTAGGAACCCGCGCAGGGGCGTCCAGAACATCACCACCATGGTAGTAAACGATACCAGGCCGCAGGCCGCAGCGAAACGGCGGATGTAACGGAGGCTGTTTTCGCGATTTTGAAACGCGGCCGGAAGGTTACGGATTTCGTTGAGCCATCCGTATGGAAGATGCGCCAGGGCATACACCACCGTAAGTGCCGCCAGCGCCTCGGTGCCGTCCGGCCCCCTGGAGACGAACAGATTGACCAGCGGCCGGCTGGCTCCCTGCACCATCATGATGACCGCCAACGGCCAGAAGAATCCGATCACATAGGCCAACGTGAGTGGGCTCCGGGAGACATCGGAGCATTTTGCGGCTTCCTGCAGAAAAAGAAATTTGTTCCTATGAAATCCAATAAAGTTGATGCCCAATTCAGTAAGCAGACCGAGGTAAGTAACCAGCACTGGAAGGAGGATAGGCTCTTTCTGGATGAACCCGACCGGAAGCAGCACGAACACCGATGCGATGCTCATGCCGATGCCGGCTATGGACGCATAGCTGACGATATCGGTCCGGCGTATGCGAATCAGCAGGCCGGAGACCAGGCGGTACTGGGCGTCGATAATCGGGTACGGGATCAGCCAGAAAATAGCCTGAAGTACCATGCTGCTCATGCCGCTCTCAACAGCGTGCAGATCTTCTATAAGCCAGGTGCCAGCCGGTGTAAACGCCAATACCGCCAGGACACCGGACAGCACCGTGCTGAATCCGAGGACAAACTGCCGCACCTTCCGCAGCGCCTGACGGCTGTCCGCCAGTACCAGCCCCAGCTGCCGAGTCTGAGACTGGGCACTGGAAAGCACCATGGCGATGCCCCATGCCAGTCCGTAGCTCGCCAGTGTCTCCACGGCGGACGGCATACGGGCCATACCGCCGTTCAGAAACTGCTTGCCGAGCTCATATGCCACCATGGCAAGGACCAGCGGCAGAAGAAAGCGTGTCAGTTGGAAATACATGTGTCGTAGGTAAAGAACTGCAGTTAAAGATGAGGTAAAATACTACCCCTTCAAATTAAGATACAACACTACCTTCATTCCTTTATTCTCTTCCAGGCTGCCCGCAAGCCGCAGCCACCCCCCGAAATGGGACAGTTTTACAAACGCCACATCCCCATGCGGATGGATGACAAGGGCATTCCCTTCGTCACACCAGTGTATCCCATCCGGAGATATCTGCACCCGCAGCGTCACTGGCAGGTCTATATTCCGCCGCTCCATCACGCGCACAAAGGCGATAGCCTCGACGGCCCAGGCCGCTTCGTATGGCTCTGTGGCCCAGTCTCCTTCCCACCAGACGTTGCGTTCGATGACGGCCGTGTGGCACTGTCTCAGCATCAGAAATCTCCTGAGAGGAGGACAGAATCCACGTATAGGAAGGTGCGCCGGTCACTGCCGGCTTCGGCCCAAAAGGCGGTGTTGAGCATGCACCAGAGGTTGGGCATGGCGGGCATGCCCAACGGGGCGATGGCGGAGACGTCGATAACGTGGTCGTTACATTTGAGTTCGGTGAACGCCATATTCTCCAGGTCGAATCCCACGCAGAGATAGTGCCAGTTCTGTTTGGTGGCAATTTCGTTGTAGCACAGCTTCTGCTTGCCGTCCGGTACGTCTTCCCAGCCATCGGGAGACAGGTGAAAGTGAGAGACTGTCTCGCCGGTGCCGCCGATGTTCCTGATAGGCACCCGTTCCTGTTTGAATTGCCACTTGTTACGGAGCAGCCCGTCCTGAGCGTTCAGGTACCGTAGGTGTGGCATGATTCGTTGTTCTTCGTTCTGGAGATCAAACAGGACACCTATACTGCCAGCATCCGTGTCTGATAGTCTCAGTCGCTCGGCCTCGGGCTTGAACGTGAAATACGCTTCGAGCCGTAGCGGTCCCTTATGCCGGTACGTGATCCGCTTGATGCCGACCGATAGCGAGCCGGTCGTTGGACGTGTCGCCAGTTTCATGGCATAAGCACCTGAAAACGCCCCAGCCGAACCGGTGTCCCAGAATGAGGCGTTGCTGAGCATGGGCGGGCGGAGATCCTGAAACCCCGGCAGGACGCTGTCCAGCGAGTCCTCATAGTTGCCAATAAGTGCAGTCCATCCCTGGAGTCCCATATTGAAGTCATCGTAATAGATGATCCGGGAGAGCGGGTCAAATTTGCTGAGGTCGGGGGTTAGGGGATGGGCCATTGGTGTTCAGCCAAAGTAATCCTGCATCTCGTGCGCCTCGATCAGGTCGTCACACAGACTGCGGATTTCGTCCAGGGTTAGTTCCGATGCAGTGTGCGGGTCCATCATGGCGGCATGATAGATTGCCTCGCGGCTGCGGGTGAACACCGCTTCCAGGGACAGAAGGTGTACGTTGATGTTGGTGCGGTTCATAGCGGCGCACTGCTCCGGAAGGTCGCCCACGTAGGTGCCCTGGACACCGTTGCGGTCTACCAGGCAGGCCACTTCTACCACCGCCTTTTCGGGGAGGTTGGTGATAAGCCCGTCGTTCAGCACGTTGCCACCGATGCGGAACGGGACGTCCGTTTCGATGGCCTCCATGATGTAGGAACCGTATTCGTGGGTGCGCTCGTGAGTCAACCTGGTGTTGTGGACGATATTCTGACTCTGTTGCTCCCAGCGGGCGATCTGGTTTTCACAGCGGCGCGGATACTCATCGAGAGGGATATTGAACACGTCGATCAGCTCGGGATTGCGGCTTGTGATCCAGTATGGCATGTACTCGGCGCTGTGTTCCGACGACTCGGTCACGTAATACCCGAAATGACGCATGATCTCGAACCGGACCATATCGCCGTGCTTTTCGCCGTCCGGCTTTCTCGCCGCCTGATTGATGGCTTGAGCCCGCCGCTTGATCTCCGGATACAGGTCTCTGCCGCCGTCGGTAATCTCCAGCAGCCAGGCCTGGTGGTTAATTCCGGCGATTTTCCATTGGAGATCACCGATGTCGCTCCCCATGTCGAGATGCCTGAGCAAGTGATCTGCGCACACCTGTACCGAATGGCACAGGCCCACCGACCGGATATTGGAGCCGTGGAGTACTGCCCCTGTGATAGTACACATGGGGTTGCTGTAGTTAAGGAGCCAGGCCCCGGGGCACACCTTTTCCATATCATCGGCGAAGTCCATTACCACCGGCGCGGTGCGCAGTGTCCGGAAGATTCCGCCGATGCCGAGGGTGTCCCCGATGGTCTGCCGGAGGCCATACTTCTTAGGAATTTCGAAATCTATGACAGTACTAGGCCGGTAGCCGCCCACCTGGATAGCGTTGACCACATACTTCGCGTCCTTGAGTGCATCCTGCCTTTGCGCTTCGCCCAGATGGGCTGTGATTGTGGCCCTGCTGTCGTTGACGCTTCGGTTCAGGTTCTCTAGCATCAATTTCGACTCGCTGAGCCGGTTGCTGTCGATATCATAAAGCGCGATATGGGTGTCCCAAAGGGATGGTGTGCACATGGCATCCCCCAGGATATTCTTGGCGAACACGGTGCTGCCGGCACCCATGAATGTAATTTTGAGCATTTCTTGTCCTTTAGTGATGTCCGCAAGGGTAAAATGATTGCATATTGTGTCCCGGAAAGAAGGCAAAGTCAAGCGATATTACGGCATCGCTTGACTTCTCACCGGTCGGCGCATATCATACGAAATATTAGCGAATGGGACAGTCAAGATTGACTTTCTGATTAGCGACCGATAGGTGTCAGGAGCTTTTTTATCATGGCAAAGAACTTGATCCTTCTTGTAGCTGCCACCTCCGTTTTGTTCCTGACTGGTGAAATCACCATTCGCTACTTGGTCAAAGCCGAACCATTCGAAACTAACCCATATATACCAAGTTACATGACCGAGCGTGACAGATCGCTACGATGGCGGTTTCCGTCAGGCGGGGGGAGAAACAGTCTGGGCCTTAGGAACAGGGAAGTCGAATCTAAAGGAGAAGGAACCTTCAGGATCCTTTTTCTAGGTGACTCGCTGTTCTGGGACTCAGTAACTAGTACCGGTAGACTTTACACCGATGTTCTCGAACGTGCATTGAATATCCGTTTCTCGGATACTCTTAACACTATCGAAGTTATCAATGCTGGTATTCCCGGTTACACCACGTTTCAGGAACTCGAATTCCTCAAAATCTATGGCATGGACATGAAGCCCGATTTGGTTATTCTCGGTTTCGTTTTTAACGATCTCTTTTACAAATATCTACAAAAACCGTCTAAGCGGAGGCTGAGGCTGTTGGATAATGAACCGGATTCACACTTATTTTACTTTGACACAAGAGTGTTTCCTGGGAACCTGTTCGCACGAAGCCACCTGATGCACGAATTGGTGAGACGAAGTGAGACGTTCTGGAAAATGATTTGGCAGCGCCCCGTGTTTCCTTTTGATGGAAGGGCCGATTTTTTTCTGGCATGGCAAAATTATGGATACTATCACGTTGAGAGACTTATCTATGAAATGCAAACGATGCTGTCTGAAAGGTCGGTTCCTCTTGCGATGGTGGTATTTCCAATCCGGGACCAAGTAGACGATCGTTATAGGAAACTCGATGAAGCATACGTCCTGTATCCACAGGAAAAAATTAGTCAAATCTGCGATGACTACGGAATTCCGATGTTCGACCTGACAAATTCTATCTACAAGAACGGTGGACGCACACTGTTCAAGGATTACCTTCACCTGAACGCTAAAGGTAACGATTTAGTTGCCGTTGAACTCGAAATGTATCTGGCGGAAATCTTGAAATCTGACACGGGAGGATAAAGACGCGAATAACAGGTGGATCTGTTCCCTAACTGGTTATCCTCTCTACCTCTCTATCGGAGCATGTGATGAACAACTGGAATGATCAGTGGCTGGTGGGGACCTACGGGTTGTCCTACAGTGAAGACGGCGTTTCCTGGACGGTTCTGGGTAGCCATGATTTCAACCTTACCGGTATTGTCCGGGAATCGGCCCGTACAATCGTCAGCGCAGGGATCGGGAGTGGTCTCTGGGAGTGGCCGGACGGTGCAGACCGATGGAAGCAACTGCACGACGAGACGCTGACCGAGGTATTAGCCATCGCCTCTATTCCGGGCGATCCAGGCATACTCTCAGGCTCCCCATATGGCATCGCCACTGCTCAGCGGGACGAGGTCGGCGCGGCACGGTGGACGCACCATTCGGATGCGCTGCGCGTGAATGAACGGTACACAAATGCCCTGCTGGTAGACCCATACGAATCCGACTGTTGGCTGGTGGGTACGGAAGGCGGCGTACTGATCGCTACCGACGGCGGATGCATGTGGGAACGGACGAACATTTCCAGCACACCCGTGCGGGCACTGATGTATGCTGATGACATTTACTGGGCCGGTACCGACGGCAACGGCATCTGGCGCAGCAAGGACGGCCAGCGGTGGGACCGCGCCGGGACCAATGAGGAAGACGCGGCCATCTACGACCTGGCAGTATCCGACGGCCGTATCATCGCAGCCGCCGGCCACGGCATCTTGGTGGGTGACGGCGCTGGGCGGTGGCGGCGCACCGGTCCCCGGATGCTCGCCTCCGCTGTAGGCACGCATCCAAGCGACACCGGGCACTGGCTGGCCGGCTCGGCGCCGGGGGGTCTCTGGAGAACGGACGACGACGGTGTCACGTGGCGACAGGTCGAAGGCTTTAAAGGCGTGTTGTCCATACTGGCGCCGGGAGGAACACAGGCATGACCACCGAAGCATACCACGCGCAGGTAGACGAACGCGCAAACCAGATAATAGACACCATCGTGGCAAAGGAACGCAACGGCATCTGGGATGCCCACGCGCTCCTGGCTCGGGATATGCATCTTGACCGTATCGTAGGCCTCGTCAAAGACGGCCTGAACTTAAAAACGGAAAGCGGTGCCCCCTTTGGCGGTCCGTTCCATACCCTGCCGTCCATGTTTCTCCTCTGCCGCTGGGAAGAGAAGCTGCCTGAAGAAGCGATCGATGTGATCCGATCGTTGATGGCCGAAGGGGTCCTGGCCCGTGGCAACACCGAAAATCACTGGCTAATGTACTACACCGGTTGTCTGCTGGCGGCCGAGCGGTGGCCGGATCAGAAGATGAACTGGAATGGCCTCCCCCCTGAAGCCATGCGCGCGGAGGCGATGCGCTGGATTTTGGGTATGATCGAGCGTACAGCGGTCAATGGCCACCACGAATACGACTCACCGCAGTATCACATCGAGCACATGATGTCTTACATAGCGCTGGTGGACCATGCACAGGACGCACACTTCCGGAAGCAGGTGGAACAGATGCTGTCGCTGCTGATCGCGGACATGGCGCTGGAGCATTTCCACGGTGCATGGGCGGGTGGCCACAGCAGGGAAGGGTACCGTGAAAACACGTGGAAGCGCAGCGGCGCCATCCCGATTCTGCAGTTTCTGTATCTCGGAGGAGAACCGTACGATTCCGACTACCACGTACACGGCTTTGGTGTCCCGGCAACAACCGCGTTTTACAAGCCTCCGCCTGTTTTCGCGGACATGGCTTGGGACCGGTCGGAACCGCATGTGGTCCGCAAGACCAAGCCGCCCAGAACTATCTACCGGTGCGTGGAGCGGGAAGCAACCCCTGTGCGGAAATACACCTATATGAGCCGCTCATTCGCCCTCGGATCCAGCCAGGTGGGACTCCCCGGTGCTTCTGCCGGACCGATCGATCTGATCTCATGGGATCTGACGTGGGACGCGCCGACGCACGAGTGTAAGATCACCTGCAACCACCCGTACCGCAGTCCGGACCGGTTCAGCGCATTTCTTGCGGGACTGCCGCAGCAAATTCGTCGTTCCATCGGCAGCGACAAACCGTACCTCCAGTGGGAGGATCGGCTATTCGGTGCATCACCCTATGAGCAGATGATGCAGCACGAAGGCACCGTGGCCATCCTGTACCGGATTCCTCCAGATGACGAAGCCCCATTCGCCAACCTGTTCCTCCCAAAGTCGATCTCCTGGGTGGAGCGGAATGGGTGGATTATGGGCGATGCAGGCAAGTTCTACGTGGCGCTCCGGCCTATCGGCGACTATGACTGGCAGGAGATCCGTGAGGCAGGCACCGTAAGATTTCAGGCATGGAGCGCTCATCAGGTGATGGGATGGCTGTTGCGGCTCCAGGACCTGGACACCGGCCTGATTTTGGAAGCGGCAGAGGCAGACGAAGCCGGTCCATTTCAGGCCTTCTGCGACCGCCGCACCTCGGCGCATCTCGACCTGAGCGGCTGGCCGGACTCCGGCACCGTCTCGGTCGATACCGTTGCAGGTCATCGGCTTGATATAACCTACAATGGGGCCCACTGCATCGACGGTGAGGCCGTCGACTACGATGCCTACCCCTTCTACGACGCCCCCGGTGTCGATGCACCGATGGGTACGGGTAAAATGGTGTTTGAGCATGGTGAATTGGAAACTCAGCTGGATTTTGGTGTGGATGCGAAGAGTACGTTGATTCCGATGCGGGTGATCGGGTAGGATATCCACCCTTTCCCCTCACGCTCGATATCCAGATTGACGAAACGTCTAAGTCTGGTAAAGGCCGAGTAGCATAGTTATTTGCCACGAACGGTCCGTCCGCTACGTCGCCCACCAGGTGCATCAACCTGACACGCATTTAAAATGATACGAAGTTAACTTCTGACTTATATCAATCCCCGTCAGTCGGAGGCTTGACATGCCCGATCGGTTTCTCTATTTTCGGCATTGTCCGCCGGACGCTACACCACCGGCCTGCAGACGATTTCCGTGATTCTGTTTTCGCTGCGGATGCAACCACATCACACCTGAACCATGCCGTTTAGGGATGAAAGAGATCTTGGTATGGTCTGAACCTCTTGTCACACAAAGGCGGCCAGTATGCAAATCACGGGGATGAAAACGTACCTCGGAAGTTTCGCCAACCGCTCACGGGCATTGGTGAAAGTCGAAACCGACGAGGGCATCTACGGATGGGGCGAGGCGTATTCCATAGGCCCCGACCGTTCGGTGGCGCCGATTATCGACTATATCTTCGAGATGATAAAAGGGGAGGATCCCCGACGGATCGAATACATCATGCTTAAGCTGACTCAGCAGTTCCGTTTCCCACCGGGGGGAATCGGACTGGCCGCCATATCGGCCGTTGATCACGCGTTGTGGGATATCAGCGGCAAGGCCGCAGATATGCCGGTCTACATGCTGCTCGGCGGCACGGTGCGCGACCGAATTCGCGTGTACCACGGCATTGGCGGCGAGGACGGCAGCGCCGTAGCTGACCGGGCGCACCGGATGCATGAAGACTGGGGTTTTACGGCGTTCAAGGTCAGTCCCTACTGGTCTAATCCGGAATCGGAACGATGGGGCAGTGTCTGCTCCGCCGCTGCGGAAAACTTTGCGCAGATTCGCGCATCCACTCCTGATAATTGGGAATTCGCCTTCGATCCACACGCAAAGATTTTTGAACCTGTTCGGGCGCTCCAGCTCGCCAACGCGTTGGCGCCATACGATCCGTATTTCTACGAGGAGCCGCTTCGTCCCGAGCATATTCCCCAGTGGGCAAGATTGCGGGAACAGATGCAGGTGCCGCTTGCTACCGGTGAAAGCCTGTATACCCGGTTCGAATTTCTGGACCTGATGGCGGCTCATGGCGCCGACATCATTCAGCCCGACATCTGCGTTTGCGGTGGCCTGCTGGAGATGCGCAAGATCGCGGCTATCGCCGAGGCCCACTATATTACAATCGCTCCCCATAACCCCATGGGGCCGGTGGCTACGGCTGTCAACGTGCACTTCGCGGCGGCAACGCCGAATTTCAAAATCCTGGAATACGTAAACCCCATGGGTACGGAATGGGAAAGCTGGGTGGACGAGCCGTACCTGCCCAAAGACGGATACTTGGAACTGCGCGACCGGCCGGGCCTGGGGCTCGACATCAACGAGGATGTCGTCACCGATAACGCCTACACCCACTGGCAACGCACCTGCCCGGTCCGCCCGGACGGCGCCACAGGGTATATTTAGTATTCCGGCAGGTGGCCGTTCCGTATCGGCCTCATATACAGGGGGTTTGACAACTTCCGGTTCAAGGTAGGTGCTCGGGGACAGGCTGAGCTGGCGGTTGATGCTGTTCGGGCTTTAGCGGTGTTTCCAGTCTGGACGGGTTGCTTCCTTTTTTCGATTTTACATTGGTAAAGCCTTATTGTTGCCGGTGCAGGACCGTTCAAGTATCCGGAAATCCTCGCGGATCTGGAATCCACGGCGTAACATCACTCGTTTCGATGTACCAGTCCAGCAATCGCTGCTCCAGGTCCCGTCCCACTTCCACATGTTCCGTCATCCCGTAGATATTGTGCAGCTCTTTCGGGTCTGCCGTAAGGTCATACAGTTCATGTTCTTCACTCGTCCGGCGAATCAGTTTATGCGATTCAGTCCGGATCATCGCGGCACGGCAAACGCTCTGTGGACGTTCCTGTTGCTGAAGGCCTTTCGGATAGTAGATTGATCTGGGGTTTCCACACACGCCGTCCGCGGGACGTCCCTCGAAACAATGTGGTTCATGGAGGTCATATCCTCCTTCAGCAAACACCGCTCGCTCCGGATCACCGGCCGCGCCATGCAGCTGTGGAACGAGCGATCGCGCGGCATGGGTATGCCGTGCTTTGATACCGGTGAGTTCCAGGGTGGTGGGCATGATGTCGAAACATTCGACAGGTTCTTCGACCACATGGCCTTCCACCCCGCCTGGCGTGCGGATGATCATCGGTACCCTGGTGAGACAGTCGTCGAGGCCGCTGGGCCATTTTTCCACCAGGCCGTAGTCGCCCGCCCAGTCGCCGTGATCCGAGAAAGCGATTACCGTGGTCTCATCCGCCAGGCCGGTTTCTTCGAGCGCATCCAGTAATTTGCCAACCAGGTGATCCACGTAGGACACCATTCCCAAGTACACCGCCATGATCTTCCGGAACACGGATTCGTCGAGCTGCTCAAGCTGCCTGTATTTCCGGATCAACCTGTGAAAATCAGGCTTGTCCGGGAGATCTGAGGGACGCAAACGCGGAATTTCGTCCGGGTCGTACATGTCATACCAGGGTTGGGGAGCATGGTAGATGGGGTGCGGAAACGAGGTGGCCAGGAACAGAAGGAACGGCGGATCCGATGGAGTACGCCCACGAATGATATCGATCGCCCGGTCAAAACAACCAGCGTCCCTTGGGGGGGCGTCCATTGGTCCGTTGAGGAAACTGAAGAATCCGGGTTCTCCTTCGCGAAATGCATTTTGGGAAGATCCACCACCATCAATTCGGTGGAATTCGGTGACCGATGATGCGAATGATCCGGGTGCGAGGCAATCGTTTTTACCAATCCAGTGTACGTCGTAACCGGCCTGTTTCATGTACCGCATGGTGTTGGGCTCGTCCGGCTGCAACGGGTGCCAGAGTGTCCTGTGACCCCGGGTGTGGGGATACCAGCCGGTCATGAAGCTACAGCGGGAGGGTGTACAGACGGAATGTTGGATATGACACTGCTGGAACCGGGTGCCGCCCGCTGCCAGTCGATCCAGGTGAGGGGTCCTTGCCTGCGGATGCCCGTAGCACCCCAGTGCGTCCGCTCGCATCTCGTCCGGATTGATGTAGATGATGTTCACAGGTCAGACCTTTAGGACCATCACAACAGTGTCCATAGTCCGGAAAATATGTGTCAATAAGGGTGCGTCATTAGCAGCTCAGGTAACATGGACGGCAGGGGTCAACAGCCCACTCGCTGATTTCCATTCCATATCGCTTGCAATCTCGGCAGCATCACCTCTCGATCCCGGTCCTGCACCGTGCCTGCCCATCCCAGATTCTGTTCAGGGGTGGACCGATCGTAGGACTGCTGCACCAGGTCGGGCAGATCCAACTGCCTGAACGTTGTCCGAACCTTGCCGTCTTCATAAAGCGAGATTTCCCGGAATCCCATGGGATAGCCTATTATGCAGGCGGTATCCAGCAGCAGGCAGCCGTGTGTCAAACAGATGCGGTTCGTGTGACGATGGCCGGTGAGCACCATAACGATGGCTGCATGCTCGGCGATGGTTTCCAACAATCTATCCGCATGGGTGATGATGGCGGTTGATCCAGTCTCTCCTTCCAGCGGCAGAATCCACGTATGAAGCGCCAGAATGAGGGCACAGCCCCTATCGGATGCTTCCAGGGCTACGTCGCTCAAGGCCTGATCCAGTTCGTCGGTCCAGACACCCTGCCCATCGGTAAAGGGGTCGCATTGGTAGATGTTTGCGGTAGCTATCCGTATTCCGGGTGCCGTATCGAACACATCGATCGTATCCGGGATCGGAAACCGTCGGGCGAAAGGCACGAAGGAACCGGTGCGGGCGTCACAGTCGTGGTTCCCGGGTACGTAATAAATCGGCGCCTGAAGCTGATCGAACGCCTCAGCCACTTCGTCGATGGAACGGTGGTAAGTATTCGTCGGCATCTCAAAGGTACCGCCGCCGGACAGTAGGTCGCCGCCGTGAACGATAAAATCTGGAGACACGGCATTGATGGCAGGAACCATTGCATCCAGAATTTTCTGACTTTGTGTCAGCATCTTGGGTGCGGCATAGTTCTTCGGAGCATCCGGGTAATGGTGGCTGTCTGTGACGAAAACGAATCGAACCGGCATGGATTTTCCTAAACTCCTGTGATATCGAATCTGACGTTCGCCTTTGCCAGATCGCTGATCAACCAGTCGAACAACGGACCGGTGATGACCTGCTCCGGAGTGACAAACGGATTGTCTGACCGCGTCAGGTCACCCCGGGCAATCATCCGGGCTACGATGGCGGCGGTGAAGGCGGTGGTTCGGGCCATGGATGTGAACCCAAGCGTCTCATCGTAGTGATCCACCATATCGGCTCGGGCATGGACCGTCTGACCGCTTCGCGCGCCGGTCACTTCCACCCGGAAGGTGGTGATATCACGGTCTTCCGGCTCCATTTTCACGTGGGGATAGTTGACCGCGTCGAGTACATGTTTGGGAATCACGGTCACGCCGTCCACTTCGATAGGCTCCAAACTCAGCATGCCCATCTCTTTCAGGGCGGTCACCTTCTCTGCGTATCCGGACCAGCGCACCGTCTTCTGGGTACCGGTCTTCAACCCCTTCAGAGCGTCCAGGTCGAGCAGCCAGGGCATGAATCCTTCGTGCCATGCCTGGCATTCACCTACACCATCGAACGTCACCGCCTCCGCACCGGAATAGCGCGGCACGTGTTTCAGCTGGCCGTTCTCTACCACATAGGCGTCCGCGTCCCTGAGTGGAAGATGGCGGCCGCCGAACACGATTTTGTAGGACAGGGGTGGTTTCGGATCCTTCGGGATGCCGCCGCATTTGATGTGCAGCTCGTCGACCCGATCCATGGTCTCTGCCAGATAACGGGCCACGATTTCCGTGAGCCCTGGCTCAAGGCCGCAGCCCAGGACAATAAAACCGGATGAATCTTCGTGCCGTGTCGCTAATTCGACCAGCGTTTCGTCAGGGATTCGGGTCAGGTCCACCAGTGGAGTTCCCGCCTCCATGGCCTCGGGAACCGCGGTCAGGCTGGCAGATCTGGGTAGCGCAGCAACGATCGCATCGTGCTTGGCCATCATGTTTACAGCACCGCTGCGTTCGTTAAGGTTTAGCTGCCGGTAGGACACCTTGTTGGCGCCCGGTTTGCCCTCCAGCATGGTCCGGCATCCGGCGAGCTGTTCTTGGCTCATGTCGCACACGGTGACTCCGGTCACTTCGGGATCCGTCATGGCGTTGTACGCGGCGGCGGGCCCCATCAGGCCGCCGCCGAGAATTAATAGCTTCATGGTTGCTCCTGTGTTTAGATCAGGGCGTGACTCATAACGCATTTAAACGGGGGTGACGCCCTTTTTCAATATAATGTTCCCGTATTTGGCCGTTTCGCCGGTCATGACCACAACGAAGGCATGTCGTGCCTGCTCGTAGAATGCGAATCGTTCAACCCGGGCTATAGGCGGCGTTTCTGGCCAGTGCCGGTCGATCTTGGTTCGGTAAGAAGCTTCCACTGTTGGATCAAGTGTATCGCCCGACACCGCGGCCATCATGGATACCGGGCTGTCCACATAAGTGTCCAGCACGAACAGCGGCAGGATCGCATCCAGCAATTCCGGTACACGGAGGCCGTCCGCCCGGAGCACATTTGGGTTGACGGATTCACCCGGGAAGTGGGCATCCGCCAGTACGATCTCATCGCCGTGCCCCATCCTGTACAATGTGGCTAGCAATTCGGGACTCAGCAGCGCAGAAATTCCAATAAGCATACAGGCTCCTGGGTTATTGTCTGAAACGACTGCAACCAGTATGCCATTGTGATACATGGGAACCGAATCGTCAAGGGCTATTTCAGGAAAACAAGGCGTGGGGGCATGGCTCCGGAGGTGGCTTCGATGCGTTACCCATCCCTACCGGATCCGTATGGACTAGGGCGGTAAAGCGTGCCATTCATATGACTTAGCATGTTGTCGCTTCCGTCGTAGACAGAGCCGGTGAAATCTGCGTAGCCGGTTAATGGAACATTACATGCGGCAGCAGATCAGATGAAATCCCCAACTACATTTTTTCCCGGGCTATTCGTATCATCGAATCCAGGCTTCTATCCACATCTGCTTCCGTTGTTTTCCATGAAGATACGCTAATGCGCATGGCGGTGTTGCCTCGCCATACGGTCTCTCCGCACCAGCAGACGCCTTCATTCTGGATACATCGAATGGTATGGCGGGTAGCCCTGGCATCGCCGAAGGAGACGAGGACCTGGTTTAGGGCAACGTCGTTGAGAATGTTGTAGCCAGCCTTCCGCAGCCCATCTGCGAAGCGAGTGGCCAGACGGCAGTTACCTTCCACCAAGACTGAAAGTCCGGAGCGTCCGAGAGACCGTAGCGCCGCCCATACTTCGATGCCGCGGGCACGCCTTGATGCCTCGGGCGTGTAGTGCATTGGCTCTCTGGTGGTTTCGTCCGGCAGGTAGGCCGCAGTGATCGACATGGCGGCCCGAAGGGCGTCGGAATGCCGTACCATGGCGATACCGCAGTCGTATGGCACGTTGAGCCACTTGTGTCCGTCCGTCGCCCAGGAATCCGCTTCGGCAATACCCGCAGTCAGGTCCGCCCGGTCCGGTGCGGCGGCGGCCCAGATGCCGAAGGCGCCGTCCACATGCACCCAGGCGTCGGCGTCATGCGCCCGGGCACAGAGTTCGGAGGAAGGGTCGAAGGCACCAGTGTTTACGTTGCCGGCCTGAAGGCACACGATGGTAGGACCCGAGATGCCCGGGAAGGTCTCGGTACGAATCCGGCCCTGTTCATCCACAGGCGCCCGAACCACGCGGTGTCTTCCCAGGCCCAGTAGACCGAGTGATTTAAGTAGCGTCGGATGTACTTCCTCACCAACGATCACCGTGATCGGCGGCGCCCCGAACAGGCCGTCCCTGTCCACATCCCAGCCCTCCTGGGCCAGAACTCGGTGCCGGGCCGCGGCCAGCGCCGTGAAGTTGGCCATGGTGGCGCCGGTGACAAATGCACCCCCGCTGCCCGCCGGAAGCTTCAACGCTTCCAGCACCCACTGCAGCGCGATATTCTCCAGTGTTACGGCGACCGGAGATGTAAGTATGCTTAAAGCGTTCTGGTCCCACGCGGCGGCCATCCAGTTGGCTGCCAGCGCCGCCGGCAGCGTGCCGCCCGTGACAAACCCGAAATACCTTCCTCCGGCGTTGGCTGTCGTGGCAGGTGACCCGAGTTCGTCGAGTTGGGCCAGGACCTGTTCCGCCGGCAGGGGCGTCTTTGGTAGTGGCCCATCGAGCTGTCGAAGACGCTCGACCGCCTCGGGTGAAGGCGCAACACGCCGGTCTTCCAGGCTGTCCAGGTACCGCCCGGCTCGTAAAGCGGCAGATTCGAGAAGCTGGTTCATGTATCAATTCTCCAGAGGATAAAAATGCGGATTGGTAGTCCGGCACCCTATATGCATAAGGTTTTGATTTCTCGGGAAGTCCGGATTGAATTCATGTGCTGTAGTAAACAGCGCCTGGTGCAGCCGCAACGGCGCCGGTTATTCCGGTTGGCGTCCGCGCTGTCTGTGAAATGGGAACCACAGTGCAGGCATTCGTTGGTGGCGGGATCGATATATGCCGGTTTACTCTCTTCCACATCCTGTATCCGGGAGCTGAACGTGTGTACCTAGCCTGAAATCAATTCATCCGTTTCACCCTCTGCCGGTTCAATGGCTAACCAGTTCGTAACGAGGTTAGGAAAGGTTGTGAAAGGTGCTTATCCATTAGTAGGAATCCGTATTCCAGCTACTCGCCCGCCTGGCGTGCGGCTCCTAACTGATGAAATCGCTAACTCAGAGTGTGATGTCGTAAGGTGTGCCCCCCTCCGAATGTCGGGTGCAGGGAACGCTAGCGACTACGCCCCATCGAAATGCGGCCTGTTCAGTAAGTTTTGGACGGTTTTTACCCCGGGCGGCCGGGAGTTCTTCGAAGAGATTGTTCAGACGTTGGAATCTGTCGGGTGTAAATACCGGTTGCCGGTTCAGGTCGTAAGCGCTGTCGTTCCATTAGATGACGTTGCAGCAGGGATAGGCATGTCTGGGGCCTATCCTTAATGCCTGCGTTGTGTAGGCTTGAGGTTACTCTGCGATAACGGCTTTTCCCGATTCGATTCTTTCGCGAAGGGTGTCTATGTCCTCGATCGGATAGACCTTAACACGCACCGTAGCGTCCGATGGCGATACCGAGGAATCTGTTAACCGGAGTTCGACCGGAGTCGAAAATCCCATGTCCCCGGACGCTTCCAGTGTCACTTCCACTTTGGATGGTGACAGGCGGTTCCATGTGCCGAGTTGCCAGTCGATAATCGGTCCGACCGGCCCGGAAGTTAGAACATTTGCAACCACGATAAACCACGACAATTTCTTCTCCACGACCACCCATTTCTCCTGATATCCCGGTTTACTGATTTCGAGGAGATGGGCAACGGTCCGGTCCAGATCGATCGTCACGGGCGTCTTGCCCTCCAGTGTATCCGGTATCTTTATATCCGCTTCGGACGGAGTGGTAGTTATTGTCACCGTTTGCTCTCTGCCCTGAAGTATAAACCCGCAGCCCGTACACACAATCGTCAGCAGGCATATAATTCCCCGTCCCATACATCCCCCTTGCTGATTGAAGATCGAAAAAACAAGAATTCTGTTTATAAATTATGGTTTGCGTAACGTAAATCAGGATCATGTACCGATTGTAGTATAACGGAAGGTACAATTCATGTCCACAACATTAGAAGAACGTTTTGATTTTATAAATGTTGCATAACTACCCTTTTAATGCGC
Source organism: uncultured Gemmatimonadota bacterium (assembly GCA_964470965.1). GTDB lineage: Bacteria > JAAXHH01 > JAAXHH01 > JAAXHH01 > JABIQT01 > CAYYIS01. The sequence continues at coordinate 26,726 of CAYYIS010000007.1, forward strand.
CTACCGTAATCCCTTTCGTCAGATGCCGCTGTAGAATCGCATACACCGACAGTGTGGGCAGCACCATCAGAACGAGACCGGCGAATGCCATGCCCCAGTCGCTGCGGTACTGGCTTACGATGGTGATGTTAGCCAGACCGAGGGGCAGTGTGCGCAATTCCTGGGAGCCGTCACCGGAGAGGAACATGAACGCCATGAAGAATTCGTTCCATGTACCCAGAAACGCAAAGATTCCCACGGTAATCAGGCCGGGGCGCGCCAGCGGCAGCATGATGGACCAGAACGCCCGCAGCTCACCGGCGCCGTCCATCAGCGCCGATTCGTGAAGGGTGGAGGGCAGCGAACGGAAAAAGCCGGTCAGGATGAAAATGGCGAAGGGCATACCGAATGCAACATACACGATCAGCAGCCCCACGCGGGAATTGAGGAGGTGGAAGTTTTTCATCTGGAAGAACAGCGGTACGATGGCCAGTTGTAGCGGGATCATCAGGCCGGCCAGAAAATAGAAAAACAGAGGCCGCGCCCCCGGAAACGCAAAACGGGCCAGGGCATAAGCCGCCATAGCGGAAAACAGGAGGGACAACACCACCGTGAAGATCGTCAGCAGGACGCTGTTCAGGAAATAATCCCCGAAGTGGCCCAGCGTCCAAGCTTCCGAGAAGTTAAGCCACTGGAGATCGCCCCAGTCCGGCAGAGTAAACGGAGCCAGAAAGATCTCCCGGTCCGTCTTGAGCGACGTAAACAGCAGCCACAGCATCGGATATGTGACGATGATCAGGTAGGAAATCAGTGACGCGTAGATGGCCGCCTTGATGAGTGTCAGGGATGCCCATGATGCTTTCTTGTTCAAAACTCCACCTGCTCCCGTCGCATGGCCTTCAGTGTGGCTGCGGTGCCAAAAAACACCATAATGAACAGCAGTACGGCGATAGCGGTGGCTTCGCCCACCTTGAACTCGGTGAACATGGCCTGCACCATGCGCGTGCCGATCACATGCACCTGCGTGGTCGGTGCCTGGTTGGTCAGCAGCCAGATCCCCTCAAACGCCTTCATGCCGCCGATGACCATGAATACGATCGAGATGGACAGCACTTCCCAGATCAACGGCAGCGTGATGCCGATGAACTGCCTCCAGGCCGAAGCGCCGTCTATTTCAGCCGCTTCGTACATGCTCTGCGGGATACTTTCCATGGCTGCCAGAAACAGGATCATATTGAATCCGCACGCGCCCCAAATCGACATGGGGATCAGCGCGTTGTAAAGGTTCGACTGCGACAGCCAGGCAAACCCCTGCCACGATTCGAACCACCCGCCCACGCTAGACAAGCCTATGTCCGACAGCAACGTACCAAACGACACCAGTGCCGCGTTGACCGGTCCGCCCTGCGGGTTGTACAGGTGCATCCACAGCAGTGTGGCCGCCACGCCGCCCAGGATGTTAGGGAAGAAGAACATGATCCGGAAAAATCCTGAGCCGTACACTTCCCGGCTGATGCATACCGCCAGGAACAGAGACAGGGGCAGCACGAACGCCGGGATCACGAACATAATGAACAGGTTGTTTTGCAGCGCGACCCAGAAACCGTCGCTCTCGAACAGCAGGCGGATGAAGTTGAGCAGGCCGACGTAGCGCATGTCGGTCAGCCCGTCCCACGCATGGGCGCTCCAGGAGAACGACTTTACGCTGGGAACGATGACGAACACGGTGTACAACAATAGCGCCGGTCCGAGCAGGACAATCCGGTTGGCCCAGGTCAGGTGCTTGCGGCGGCCGTAGTTCTTTGCCGGCGCGTCTGTAGCGTGGCGATAGCGGATTCTGGAGATGGTCGTGGCAGTCCAATACAGCATGGCTACGGCGATCAGGCTGATCAGGAGTACCGGCTTCCAGAGATGACGGTACGTTACGGCATCCGGATTCACTGCCAGGTTGCGGACCGTAACAGCTGCCGATTCAAGATCCACAGCTGCCTGCTGCGGTGTGATCTCCCCCGTGAGTACTTTGAACCGGGTATCGTTCCAGTACTGCGCCATGCCGGGAAACTTTTCCTCCCCCGGCGTTGCGCCGTAGCTGGATTCCGATGAACGAATCATGGCGGCCAGATCCTGAAGGTCTTCGGACAGGTTCTCATCGGCGACGCCCCTGATGGCGACCGGTATATCCCGCTGGCGGCAGAACAGGCCCGACATGTGCCGTGAGGTCATAAATCGCAGGAATTCTATGCCGTCTTCGGTATTGGGACTGTCCTTCATCACGAAGTAATAGCCGGAACCGGCACGGATGGTGTTCAACGGAGCCAGGGCGGGCATGGCAATCGGCAGGTTGAACGTGCCAAGCCGAAAGCCGTCCGGAATCTTACCGAGCATCTCGCTCTTGAGCCATGATCCACAGAAGATCATGGCGGTATGCCCCAGGAAAAATTCAAGCTGTGATTCGGTATGGCTCATACCCATCGCACCCGGCTGAAAATAGTCGAGCGAGGTCCGCTGCATCAGCTCGAAAGACTGCACCAGTGCCGGATTGTCAAAGCTGTCCGGTTCGAGCAGTTTCATGGCGGCATACCCCTCCGGACCGGCAAGTTGGTAATAGGAATGTTCGATAACGCTCTGAGAGTAATTCGGGTACCGACCCTGAAACGCCAGCGGCCAGGTATTTTCGGCACGCATCCGATCACAGAGTGCGAAAAACTCTTCCCACGTAGTCGGGATCTCCCAACCCTGTTCCTCGAACATGGTCTTGTTGTACCACACCGCATATACCGAATACATGAACGGTATGGCATACACCTTTCCTTCGTATTTGAAAGCGTCCAGGCTGCCCGGCAGGAACGACTCCCGCCAAGTCATGTCGCCTTCCCAGTTGGGCTGATCCAGATACTCATCCATGGCCATGACCGTACCGTTTCGGATCAACGGCCAGTAGTTAAGTCCCGCATTGGTCACGTCCGGATAGGATCCCTCCAGGATGCGCACCCGCACCTTGTCCGCAATCCGGGGATCGCCGTAAAGGTCTATAATTTTACCGGGATTTTCCTGTTCGTACAGACGGGCACATTCCAAAAAAAAGTCGAGCCCTTCGCCGCCTTCGAATATGGGCATGTCGACGCGTGCGGGTATCGGTTCCTGCGCGGAGACCTGAGAGATAAAGAGAAAGAGGAGAAATAATATGAAAACGCTATGTCTTTGCACGGTGTATGTCCGTCGTCGGGTTGGGCAGGAGTATCGACGTAATTCTTGTCAGGTCAACATAATCAGTGGCAGGTGGCTCTGTCAATGGCCGTTTGGCCCGTGTGATATTCACTTGCCTTTTCATAGGATTCCGGTATTTTTTAACCAAAGTTAAATGTTTGTAACGGAGCCCATATGAAACAACCCCCTCTGCTCCTGAGCCTCATCCTGCTGGCCGGCCCGGTCGCCGCTCAGACGACCAGGGTATCGGATATCATCGACATTTATGATCAAGAAGTGAACCATGTCCTGACCGCGGCCGCGGCTCCCGGCGCGGCGATCATAATCGTTGAGAACGATCGGGTGGCATATGTGAAGAGTTTTGGCATCCGGCAGGCAGGACGTCCCGAGAAAGTGGATCCGCACACCGTTTTTCGTATCGCCTCCGTGTCCAAAGGCTTCGCCTCCGTTCTCACCGGCATCCTGGTAGATGAGGGCCGCCTGTCCTGGAACGATCCGATCGTCGACCACGTACCGGACTTCATGCTGGCCGACTCCGCCGCCACCAGAGCGATGACCATCCGTCACGTATTGAGCCACACCACCGGCCTGCCGCCTCATACCTACGACAACCTGCTCGACCGGAATGTGCCCATGCGCGTCATAAAGGACGAATTGAAGACGGTCAGTCCCGGATACGAACTTGGCACGTACAGCTATCAGAACGTGATATTCAGCCTGGTCGGCGAGGCCATCATGACCGCAACTGGCTATTCATACCAGCACCTGCTCCGAAAGCGGCTGATGGAGCCGCTCGGCATGGACGACGCATCCATCGGCAGCCAGGCGTTGAAACTTACCGAAAACCGTGCCTGGCCCCATGTGCGCTGGCGAAACCGATGGGTTATCACCAGCATGACCGAAGGCTACGACGACGCTCTGCCCGCGGCGGGCGTCAACGCGAGCATCACCGATATGGGCCAGTGGCTGCGGGCCCTTATGGGTGGCATGCCCGATGTGGTGTCCCCTCGTGTATTTGAAGAGGTTAGTACTCCGCTTGTGATCACAAGGTCGGAGCACCGTAAATATAACTGGCGCGGCCGCCTGCGCAGCACTTATTACGGCATGGGATGGCGCGTCTTCAACTATGCCGGCACCACACTGGTTTTTCACGGTGGCGGCCTGCGCGGCTATCGGTCTCAGATCGCCATAAGCCCGAAGCATGGGGTAGGCATCGCCATCCTTGTCAACGCCCAGAGCGATTACAAGCTGTTGCCGACATTTCTCGAACTGTATCTGGGGCTAAAGAGAAAATAGAGAATCTCCACAAGAAGGTGTTTGGTCTATGCAGACGATAGATACCAACTATGATGAAGCCGACGTACCGGCCTACACACTGCCTGATCCTCTGCTGTTCGAAGACGGTTCAGCGGTAACCGACGCAGCCGCCTGGTCGCGGCGAAGGTCGGAAATTCTGAGGATGTTCGAACATCACGTTTACGGCAAAATGCCTGAAAAGCCGGATAGCATGCGTTTCGAGGTGCGATTCGTTGAAACAGAAGCACTGGCAGGCCGTGCGACGCGAAAAGAGATCAGGGTGTATTTTACAGACCGGGACGATGACCTTTGGATGGATCTGCTCCTCTATGTGCCTAAATCCCTTTCCGGTCCGGCGCCCGCATTCCTCGGTCTGAATTTCCACGGTAATCATGCGATCCATTCGGATCCGGCCATCACGCTCTCCCCTCGTTGGATGCGAGACGGTTTCGGGGCCGTCAACAACCGCGCGACCGAAAACTCTCGTGGGATGATGGCTTCCCGATGGTCTGTGGAACGCGTCATAAATCGTGGTTTTGCACTCGCCACAGTTTATTACGGCGATCTAGATCCTGACTATGATGATGGGTTCCGAAACGGTGTGCACCCACTGTTTTATCGGGAGGGGCAGGCATGGCCCGAACCGGATGAAGCGGGCGCAATCGGTGCCTGGGCCTGGGGTTTAAGCCGGGCCATGGACTATTTCGAGAAGGATGATGACATCGATCAGGCCAAGGTGGCGGTCTTAGGCCACTCACGCCTGGGGAAGACCGCCCTTTGGGCCGGCGCACAGGATTCTCGATTCGCCATAACCATCTCGAACGAATCTGGATGCGGCGGCGCGGCGCTTTCACGGAGACGGTACGGCGAGACGGTAGCGCATATCAACACCGGATTTCCGCACTGGTTCTGCAGCAATTTCAGAAACTATAATCACCGGGAAGATGACCTGCCGGTGGACCAGCACATGCTCATCGCTCTGCTGGCCCCACGGCCGGTCTATGTGGCCAGCGCGGAAGAGGACCGCTGGTCCGACCCCCGCGGAGAATTCCTGGCAGCTAAACATGCCGAACCTGTCTACCGCCTCCTGAACGCCGGCGGTATCAACGCCTCGGACATGCCCGATCGCAACGAACCGGTAACCGGTATCATAGGCTATCATGTTCGCCCTGGTGCGCACGATGTCACGGATTATGACTGGGATCGGTATATGGACTTTTTGGATCTGCATTTTGGGTGACGGTTCATTTCTTTTTAAGAAAACAACAACAATGATGACAGAAAAATTGATTACCGCCCGGGACATCATCTCCGCCCGGGACGTGATCACCGGTCAACTCTATCGGACCCCCATGCAGCGATCCTCGTTTCTGGGCGACGAAATTGGTGTTCGGCTGTACCTGAAACTTGAAATGTTCCAGAAAACCGGTTCCTTCAAGCCACGCGGTGTGCTGAATAGACTCAACCATATGCGGCAGGAAGAAAAGGAGAAAGGGGTCATCACCCTGTCGGCTGGGAACCATGCACAGGCGGTAGCCTGGGCTGCGGCACAGGCCGGAGTTCCGGCAACCGTGGTCATGCCGGTTACGGCCGTGCAGGCCAAGGTGGACGCAACCCGCGGCTACGGTGGCGAGGTCATTCAGACCGAAGGTGACCTGCTTCAAACCTGTATGGCCATTGGAGAAGAACGGGACCTGACACTGGTGCATCCGTTCGACCATCTGGACACCATCGCCGGAACCGGAACCTTAGGGATGGAACTCGTGGAGGATGTTCCGGATGTGGATGTGGTGATTGCCGGTGTCGGCGGTGGCGGGTTGATCTCAGGTGTGGCTGCCGCCCTCAAACTTCGTAAACCGGATGTTACCGTCATCGGAGTCGAACCGGAAGGCGCCCCCACCATGACGTGCAGCCTCCAAAAGGGCGAACCGGTTCATCTCAGCCGTCTCGATACGATCGCCGACGGCCTCGCCGCACCCTTCGTCGGCGTCCACAATCTGCGGCATGTGCAGGCCTACGTGGATGATCTGGTTCTTGTTTCAGATGAGGAGATTGCGTTCGCCATGGGCGTAATCCTAGAACGATGCAAAGTTCTGGCCGAACCGGCTGCCGCCTCTACGGTTGCGGCATTGCTCGCGGGTAAGATTACAATTACCGGGGGCCGGACAGTAGCCTGTATTTTAAGTGGAGGGAATATCGATCGAGAGCGGTTGTGTGTAGTGTTAGGGTGAATGGATTGACAAATGATGCCCGGGGTTTGGTGTCCAAA